>NZ_BCZE01000029.1 GCF_001598555.1 Novosphingobium rosa NBRC 15208 | reverse complement strand
CCCGCATCAGCATGGCGGGCTGCCACGCCGCCGAACCATAGGCCGCGACGAAGCAGATGGCGAAGCCCAGATAGAGCGGCGCCAGCACCGCGCGATTGTCCCAGAACCAGCGCGCGCTCTCGCCGGGGGTGGGGGTGGGCATGGCGGGGCCGACCTGATGGCGCGGTGGCTCACGGGTCAGGGTCATGCCCAGCACCACCAGCAGGCCGATGATGCCGGCAAAGACGAAAGCGATGCGCCATGGCGGCAGTGTCGCCAGCAGCGGCCAGCTTGCGAAGCTGCCCGCCGCGGCCGCGCTCAGGATGCGACCGGTGAAGGCCATGGCCAGGCCTGCCGCCAGGGCCTGACCCATCATATAGAGGCTGATCGGGCGACCGCGCCGCTCAGGGGGAAAAAGGTCGGCGATCAGCGAGATGGCAGAGGGGCCCAGCGCCGCCTCGCCCAGCCCCACCAGCAGGCGCGCGATGAACAGATGGCCGAAGCTGGAGGCGAGGCCACTGCCGATGGTGGCCATGCTCCACAGCAGGATGCCGCCCATCAGCAGGCGCTTGCGCGAGACGCGGTCGGCCAGCAGCCCCATCGGCACGCCCATGAAGGCGTAGAACAGCCCGAAAGCCAGCCCCTGCAGCAGGGCGATCTGCGCGTCGCCGATGCCCAGCGAATGGCGCACCGGATCGACCACCATGTTGAGGATCGAACGGTCGATCACCGAACAGATCCCCGCCAGGAACAGCAGGACGACCATCCCCCATGCCCGCCCCGGTCTGGGCCATGCGGCGGCGGCCTCGGGGGCTGCTGCCGGCATGGGGGTGGACCCGGAGGCGGACAGGGAGGCGGGCCTCATGCTCAGAGCAGCCCGCAGGAACGGGCGCGGGTCTTGATGTAATTGCCCAGCCAGTCAAGGTTGCGGAAGCGCAGCGTGCCGCGTCCCACCGCCACGCTGGACTGCGCCATGCCCGCCACCAGACGCAGCGCCTTGGCCATCAGGAACAGCTCCTTGTTGGCGATCTCTTCGGCGGTGAAGGGGCGCACCGTCTGGTAGCCTTCCTCGAAGGCGGTGCCATAGCTGTCGGAGAAGCCGTAGAACAGGTTGCCCCAGACGTAGTTCTGCACGTCCTGCATCAGGAAATCCTCACCCGCCGCGTCGAAATCGAGCAGAGTGATGGTGCCCGCCTCGTCGACATGGACGTTGGAGGGGTGGAAATCGCGGTGGCACACGCCCAGCGGCACATTGCCTGCCGCCAGCTCGTCGAGGCGGCGGTCCAGGTTGGCGGCGATGATCGGATAGTCGCGCAGGTCATCGGGGCGATCATAGACGAAATCGATCAGCGCGGGCATGCACAGATTGTAGTCCTTGGCCGTCGCGGTCGAGAAGGTGTGGTCCTTGCCCGCCCATTCATTGCCCAGCAGATGCATGCGGGCGAAGGCGGCGCCGATCCGGTGCGCGGTCTCCTCGCTCAGCATGTCGCCGAACTTGCGACCGGGGGCCCAGTCATACATGGCCAGAGCGCGGGGGCCCTCGGGCGTGGCGGCCTTCCAGTAGAGCGTGCCGTCATGCTGGGGCACGGCCACGCTGGCGGGAAAGTTGCGGTCCTTGAGGAAGGCCAGATAGTCCAGCTCATAGGCGACATCGTCGACATCGCGATAGGTCTTGCGCCACACGCGCAGCGCATATTTGGTGTGGTCGTCCTTGACGAGATAGACGTCATTCATGCCGCGATAGAGCAGCCAGGCTTCCACCTTGCCCTGCATCGGATAGCGCGCGGCCACCTCGCGGGCGATGAAATCGGGGTGGACGACGGAATGGGAAATCTGCGCCAGCGGCAGATCCTGTTCAAGCGAGGAAGGTACGAAGGTCATGGGCCAGGCGCTCCGGGGCTAGATCGAAAATATCCCGGTCGAGGTCAGGAAGCTCCTGAACCACGCAGCCGGGGATGAGGCGGGCCGCGGCCAGCGCGGGCTCCCGCAGGGTTTCAAAGGGTTGCAGCAGCAGAACCGGCAGGTCGAGGCGAGCCAGCCGGTTGAAATCCCAGGACCATACGCCGCGATAGGCCCAGGTGAAACGGTCGAGAATATAGGCCTTGTCGGCGAAATGGCGCACCGCGCGCTCCAGCGGCACGCCCGCCGCGCGGCCACCCACAACATAGGCCCACAGCTTGCCCAGCAGGCCCAGGATCACCGTGCCCTCCTCATCGGGCGCGGGGAAGCTTTCGGCCTCGGCCAGCTTGCGGGCGCGTTCCTCGGCCGGATACATCGGGATGCCGGTGAGCGCCATGCGGCGGATCTGGGCGGGCAGGGCCAGCGCCAGTTCGATGGCCAGCAGCGTGCCGGTGTGAAAGCCATAGAGATCGACCGGGCCGGTGATCTCCAGCGCGCCCAGCGCATCGGCGAAAGCGGTGGCATAGCCAGCCATGCCCGGCGGGGCAGGAGGCGCATCGCTCATGCCATGGCCGGGGGTGTCGAAGGCGATCACCCGCCGGTCAATGGCCAGCGCGGCGATCAGTGGCTCATACTCCCATGAGGAGGACGGATTCTGATGCAGCAGCACCAGCACCGGCGCGTCCGTTTGCCCATCCGCCGGCCCGGCCTCGCGGTAATGCATCTGCCCATAGCGGCAGGTGGTGTAGGCGCGCCGGATCGGCATGGTTCAAAACGGTCCTTCCAACAGGCGATGAAGGCGCACAGTGCCGCAGAGCGGAGAGCAGGGCATCATGCCGCCTTGGTTTGATCGCACAGCGGGCACTAACGGGCCGGCGTGCCGCCCAGTTCGGGGGTCACCTGCTCGATATAATCGCTGAGCAGGCGGGCGAAGCGTGCGGGCACCTCCAGCGGCGGATAATGGCCGACATCGGGCATGATCAGCCGGCTGATCCGCGCATTGGGCATATGCCGCACCAGCGCCAGCGCCGCGCTTTCGGGCAGCAGCGGGTCGGCCCCGCCCCACAGCAGCAAGGTCGGCGCGGTCACCTTGTTCATCTCGAGATCGGCCTGTTTGCCGTCGCCGATGCGCGCCATCATGGCGATGGGATGCGCCTCGGGGGTGCGGCGGTTGAAATCGTGGTATTCGCGGCGGGTCTGCGGCGAAATGCGGTCGCCGTGCCCCGCGAAGAAGGTCAGGAACTGGTCCCAGAAGATCTGGTCCTGATAGCCGCCATGCCCCTTGGCGCGGGCCTGCGCATCGAGAAAGGCCTTGGGCATCACCAGATGGCTGGTGTCCACCGGGTCCGACGGCGTGTTCGACAGCACCAGCCGCGTGACCAGATCGGGACGCCTGGCCGCCAGATACATGCCCATCGTGCCGCCGCTGGAGACGCCGACGAAGGTGACCTTGCTCACATGCAGCGCATCGAGCAGCCCCTCGGCCACCTCGACCGGCTGGACCGTGCGCTCGGCCTCGTCGGAAATGCGGCCCGAGAGGCCATAGCCGGGAATGTCGTAACGGATGATGCGATAGCGCTGCTTCAGCTGTGCCGCCACGCCATCCCACGTCCGCAGCGAACTGACCGAACCATGCACCATGAACAGCACGGGGGCATTGCGGGGCCCCTCGTCCTTGTAATGGATCTCCAGTCCCTTGATGGTCATGAAGCGGCTGACCGGATCGGCATAAAGGTGGCGCAGTTGGGCAATGGTCAGCCATGGCGCCTGAGGTGCGGTGGCGGCGGCAGGCTGGGCGCAGGCGGGCTGCGCCATGCCGCCGCCGATCAGCGCAAGCGGCAGCAGGAAGCGAAGGCGGCGGGGCAGGGGCATGGAACATCTCTCCGCAAGAGGGTGGGGACCATCGCCCGATCCTGCCGCCCTGTCACCCCGCAGGATGCCCGATGGCAGGAAGGAGGCGTTTACAGTGCCGCGCGGTGGGCGCGGGCTTTCTCCAGCCTGGTCTCGTCCAGATCATAGAGCCACAGGAAGATGCCGTTGATGGTGAACATCGCCATGGGAATGACGGCATAGCCCATGGTCAGCGCCAGCACCGCGCTGGGCGGCTGGGTGACGAGCTTGCCGCCCACGGTGGGCACATAATGGAAAGCGCGCAGGAAGATTCCCAGCAGCGCCACGCCCAGCGCAAAGCTGGCCTTCTCGATCACCGCGACCGTGCTGGACATCAGCCCCTCGCGCGATTGGCCGGTCAGCGCCCGGTCATAGGCCATGGTGTCGCTCAGCATCGAGACCGACATCAGGATCAGCGCGCCCGATCCTGCGCCGCTGATCACCCCGCGCCACAGCAGGCCGAGCGTGTCGATGCCCTTGTGGGCCAGCAGCCAGCTGAGCGCGGCGGCGCAGAACAGCAGCACGCCCACCAGATAGGTGTTGCGCTTGCCAAGCCTTTTGCCCAGCCGCACCCACAGCGGCATCGAGGCGGCGGAGACCACATTCTGCGTGATTGCCAGCCAGATCTGCCCGCTGTAGCCCACGCCCAGCACATTGAGCATATAGAGCAGCGCGGTCGAGCCGATGCTGGCGAAGGCCAGAAACTGGAACACCTTGGCCCCCAGCAGCAGCATATAGGGCCGGTTGCGGGTCATCAGCTTCAGCTGCGGCCAGATTTTCGCCCGCTCCGGGTGGTGCGAGCTGTGGCTGGCCGTCAGAGGCCCATGGATGGCGGGCGTGCCCAGCGCGGTGGCGGTCATCGCGCCGCCGATCACCAGAGCCATCACCAGCCCCATCATCGCATAGGCCGAGGCATTTCCACCGCCCTGCCTGATGATCGCCGCCGTGCCCGCCATCGCCAGCAACTGTCCGATGGAAACGAAGACCGTGCGGAAGGACAGCAGCCTCGTGCGTTCATGATAACCGTGAGTCAGCTCGGCGGGCATCGCCATATAGGGCACGTTGAACAGCGAATAGGCGGTGGAATAGAGCATCTGCGCCGCGATCATATAGAGGATCAGCGCGGTCTGGCTCAGCACCGGCGGGGCGAAGAGCATGAAGAAGGCCACCGCCGAACACAGGGCGCCCGCCAGCAGGAAGGGACGGCGGCGGCCCCAGCGCGAGCGTGTGGCGTCGCTCCATGTGCCGATCAGCACATCGACCACCGCGTCATAGAGCTTGGAGGCCATCATCAGATAGCCCGCCACCTCGGGCGATTGGCCCAGCACGGTGGAGAGAAAGGCCGGATAATAGGAGGTGACGGCGTTGAGCATGATCGACACGCCCACCGTGCCCACACCGAAAGAGAGGCAGATGCGGGTGCTCAGCCTTTCGGCGCTGGTGCTGTTGGTGAGGGGAGCGGTCATCGGGCGGCTTCCTTCAGGAAGGCATGGATGCAGCCCGCCTTGGCCGCATCGCCCGGCGGCAGGCTGGCCTCGCGCCCGTTGGTCAGAATCTGCAGCGCGCGGGCGACCGAGGCGTTGAGCAGCGCCAGCTCCTGTTCGGGCTTGAGCAGCAGCGTGGGCGCCTGCACATGCGCCATGCGGGTGAAGGCGTCATACTCGAAGGCTGCGATATAGGGCCTGGAATAGGTGTCCCAGCTTTTCAGCACGTCGAGCGTGATGCGGTGCAGGATCTCGGGGCTCGGCATGGGCACATTCAGGCGATGCTCGCCATCCTGCTTGAAATGCGGGAAATAGAGCGCCTGATCGCGGCAGAAGTTGAAGGCCCAGATCAGGTGGCGGCCATAGGCGTCGGGCTCCACGCGCGGGGCGTAATGGGCGATGACCTCCGCGCGCAGATCGGCGGGATATTCGGTGATGCCGTCCAGCACCAGCCGCCGCGTGCGATCCGGGAAGCGGGCGGCGAATTCGCAGGCGATGCGCGCGCCGGTGTGCGTGCCATAGAGGTCGACCCGCTCCAGCCCCAGCGCATCGGCCATGCGCGCCATCGACTCGGCGAAATAGGCGATGTCGGGCCTGTCCTGGATGGGCGGGGCTGAATCGCCGTTGCCCAGCGTGTCCGGCGCGATCATCGCGCCCTTGTGACCGGCTGCGTTCAGCGCGCGCATCAGCCCTTGCATGAACCATGAGGATGCGGGCGAGGCATGCAGCAGCAGCAGCGGCGCCTGCGCGCCGCCGGACTGGTCTGCGCTGCGGCGCAGATGGAGTTGCCCTTCGGCAAGCGGCACGAAGGCGCGTTCGATCGGCAGGATGGTGTCGGGTGTGGAGCTTGTCATGGAACGCCACGCTACCGGCCCGCGCCCGCGCGCATCACGCGAATGCCCGGCTGACCAACAGGCGGATAGTTGGCAGGCCTCATGCTGCAGGTCGCCCCGGCGGTGCCATCAGGCGGACATGAGTTTGATCCCGCCTCTCCCCGATGATGCCCTGCTCGACTGGCTCAGCCGCGAGGGGCCGATGAACCGCGCCGAGGCGGTGGCGGTGATGGAGCGCCATGGGCTTGACGGTCTGGTGATCGGTCAGCCGGTGCATGTTTTTCACGCCACCGGCCATTGGCCCCAGATCGCGCGGACCCGTCTGGGCCAGCCGCCGGGCACCTTTGCGTTGCTGACGCGGCGCGGCGAGATCGGCTTTGTCACCAGCCGTTTCCTGCATTTTTACACCTTCGCCGATGGGCGCGTGCCTGGCGCGATGCCCTGCTGGCTCTATGACGACCTGTCGGACAGCGATCAGCCCGGCCCGGGCGGCGAGGGGCCGCTCCTGCCCGATCGCGGCCATGTTCCGCTCTCGCCGCTGGAGGCGCATCGTTTCGAAGCCAGCGCGGCGGCGCGAGCGCAGCGGCAGGGCTTCAACAATGCCGGGGCGGCGCTGGTCGGCGCGGTGAAAGAGATGGGCCTGTGGGGCGGCGCGATCGGCGTCGACGATCCGGTGCTGGCAGGCGTGCTGGCGCGCCATGGCCATACGGGGCGGGTCGTCCCGGCGGAGAACATCCTGCGCGAGATCCGCCTGATCAAATCCGATCTGGAAGTCGCCCTGATGGCCCGCGCCGCCGAAGCCAATGTTCAGGCGTTGAACGCCGTGGGCCGCGCCGCCCGCGCCGGGGCCACCCATCGCGAGATGCATGCGCTCTATCGCGCCGAGGCCGCGGCGCGCGGCAATACGGCGGTGTTCCTCAACATCGACCGGGCGTCCTCCGAGCTGCTGTCGGGGCAATTGCGCGACGGGCAGGCGCTGTTCCTCGATGCGGTCAGCCATTTCCAGAACTATCACGGCGATTTCGCCCGCACCGTCTTTATCGGCGATCCCACCCCTGCGGCGGCGCGTGCCGCCGAGGCGGCGGCCTTCGCCTGGAGCGCGGTGCGTGAGCAGCTCAGGCCCGGCCTGCGCTTTTCGCAGATCGTCGCGCTGGGGCAGGCGGCGCTGGCCAGGGCCGGCTACGATGTGACCATCGGTTTTGGCCCGCACAGCGTGGGTCTGGCCCATACCGACGAGCCGGGCGAGGATGCGGGCGGCTTCTGGCGCAAGCCCGATATCGAGCTGCGCGCCGGCATGATCCTCTCGGTCGATTGCCCGGTGCTCGATTGCGGCATCGGTGGTTCGGCGCATTGCGAAGACCTCGTGCTGATCACGCCCGACGGCTGCGAACCCATCCATTCCCTTCACGAACCGGTGATTGTTGTATGACCAGACGCTTTCTTCTGTCCGCCTCGCTGGCCGATCCCGCGCTTGCCGATCCCGCCGTGGCGGGCCCCGTGCTCGATCAGGCGCAGGCCGCCGGTCTTGACCTGCTGCTGCTCGGCCGTGCGGGCGCCGTGCCTTTCGACGCGCAGGTGCTGGCCGCCTGGGCCGCCCCGCGCCTGACGCGGATGGGCGTGGTGCCGGTGATCCCGCCGCGGCTGGGCCATCCCTTTCATGTCGCCCGCGCGCTTTCGGCGGTGGATTATCTGGCGGGCGGGTTGCTCGGCTGGAACCCCGTGGCCGAGGGCGAAGAGCCTGAGCAGATCGCTGATCTGGTGCAGGCCACCCGCGCCCTGTGGGATGGCTGGGACGCCGATACGCTGGTGATCGACAAGGCCAGCGGCCATTATCTCGATACGCATAAGGTGCGCGCCAGCCATTACGAAGGGCGCTGGTACAAGACGCAAGGGCCGGTCAACGCCATGCGTCCGCTGCAGGATCACCCGCTGCTGGTGGTCGATGCGGCCTCGCCCTTCGCCGTGCCGGGCGTGGATCTGGCGATCGCCGCCGAGGGGCAGAGCGCCCCTGCCGCCGCCCGCCTGCTGCGCCGGGTGACCCTGACCGACGATCCGGGCGCGCTGGCCGACGCTTTCGCGCAAGGCGACATCGACGGCATTCATGTCGATCTGGCGGGCGCCTCGCCGGAATTGTCGAGCTTTGCCGAGCGTTTCGCCGCGCTGGCCAGTCCCGCGCCCGACGCCACGGGCACGCTGCGCCAGCGGCTGGGCCTGCCTTTGCCCGAAATCCTGTCCGCGCCTGTGAACGCATCCGTCAAGGAGAGCCTGTGATGCCCAAGCCGATCCATCTCTGGGCCTTTCTGCAAGGCATCGGCCATTATCCCAGCGGCTGGCGCCATGCCGATGCCGATCCGCGCGGGGTCTTCACCATGGACTATTACCGCAAGGTGGCCCAGACCGCCGAGCGTGGCTGCTTCGACGCCATCGTCTTTGGCGACCAGCTGCAATCGCGCGGCGCGGGCGGCCGCACGCCGCAGCGGCTGGCGATGCCCACGCTCGATCCGATGAGCCTGCTTTCGGCGATGGCCTCGGTCACGCAGCATGTCGGTCTGGTGGCGACGGTGTCGACCACCTACAACACGCCCGAGATGCTGGCCGAGCGCTTCGGCACGCTGGACCGCATCAGCGGCGGGCGCGCGGGCTGGAACATCGTCACCACCGCTCACCCTGATACCGCCCCCAATTTCGGCGAGACCGAGCTGCCCGAAAAAAGCCTGCGCTATCGTCTGGCCGCCCAGACCGTGGCTGAGACCAGCGCGCTCTGGGATGGGCTGAACGCGCAGCATGGCCCCTCGCCGCAGTTGCGTCCGGTCTATGTGCAGGCGGGCCAGTCGAATGACGGGCGCGATTTCGCCGCCCGCACCGCCGAGGCGATCTTCTGCCCCGCCGCCACCATCGAGGATGGCATCGCCTTCCGCAGCGATCTGCGCCGCCGCATTGCCGAAGCCGGGCGTGACCCGGATGGCGTGAAGATCATGCCGGGCCTCTCCTTCATGCTGGCCGATACGCCCGAAGAGGCCATCGCCCGCGACGAGGCGCTGCTGGCGTTGGCCGATGAGGCGCTGTGCATCGAATATCTCTCGGAATCGCTGGGCTTCGATATCACCTCCTATCCCGCCGACGGGCCGATCCCCGCCGAGGCCATCGTCGCCGGAACGATTCTGCCCGCCGCCGACATCGCCCGCGCGTTGGAAAAGCCGGTGGCGCAGGGGGTGACTCTGGGCGCCTTCGCCTCGCGCTTTGTCCGCACGCCGCGCGGGCACAACATCTTCCGTGGCACGCCTGAGCAGATGGCCGAGATGATGATCGCCTGGGTCGAGGCGGGGGCCTGCGACGGCTTCACGCTTCAGCCGGCCTTCATGGCCTCGGAACTGGAGATGTTCGTCGAGCGCGTGGTGCCGCTGCTTCAGGCGCGGGGCGCGCTGCGCAAGGCCTATCCCGGCACCACCTTGCGTGAAACCATGGGCCTCACCCGCCTGCCTTCGGAGATGGCCGCATGAAGCTGTGGCGCGCCGCGCTGGGGGGGCTGGGAGCGCTGGCGCTTCTGGCGGGGGGAAGCGTGGCGGCGCTGAGGGCGGGGGCCCTGCAGACCGGCCTCGATACGGCCAAGGCGCGCTGGGCCGCCGCGCCCTCGCGCTTCGTCACGGTGGACGGCGTGCCGCTCCATGTGCGTGAGGAAGGGAAGCCGGGTGCCCCGGTGGTCGTGCTGCTGCATGGCAGCATCGCCAACATGCATGAATGGGATCTGGTGGTGGAGCGGATGAAGGACCGCTATCGCCTCGTCCGCTTCGACTGGCCGCCCTATGGCCTGTCGGGCCCCGATCCCAGGGGCGACATGACCACCCCGCGCGCCGCCCAGCTGATGGACGGGCTGATGCGGGCGCTGGGCCATGATAAATTCGCGCTGGTCTCCACCAGCAATGGCGCCAATGTGGCGCTGGAATACAACCGCCAGTTCCCCGGTCATGCCACGGCGATGGCTTTTTCCATGCTGCCGCTGGAACGCCCCAGCCAGACCCGCAAGGTGGGGCTGTGGATGCAGACCCTGGTGTGGTTCCACACCCAGCTGGTGCCCGACTGGCATTCGCATGCCTTTTACCGCGCGATCCTGAAGGACACCACGCCGCCCGGCTTCCAGCCGCAGGACTGGATGGTGGACAGCATCTATGACGCCGACAATCTGCCCGGCGCCAATGCCCGCCAGAAGGCCTATCTGGCCGCCAATGTGAAGCTGTTCAAGACCGACATCATCGCGCGGGAAACCGCCGCCGTGCATGTGCCGGTGCTGCTGCAATGGTGCAGCTATGACACGGTCATCAGCCAGAGCGCCGACGCTTCGGTCAAGCGCTTCGCCAACGCGCCGGTGCAGCTGATCCGCTATCCGAACCTCGGTCATTTTCCCTTCTGGGAGAACCCCGATCTCTTCACCCGCGACCTGACGCGCTGGCTCGACAGCCAGAAGCCGTCCTGAGCGCGGGCCCTCCACTGACCGCAGCCGGGCCTGTCGGCCCGATCACCGCAAGGCGGATAGTTCCGCCGGTTCCCGCATCCCGGCTGGCCTTCGCGTCCATACCGCAGGCAGCCAAGAGTTTGGAGTCTATTCGCTATGACAGGGGTTGAACGGTGCCAGATCGCCATCGTCGGAGCCGGCCCGGTGGGCACGGTGCTGGCGACGCTGCTGGCCCAGGCGGGGCAGGATGTCATCATCTTTGAAGCCGGTGGGGATTGCGCTCAGGATCTGCGCGCCTCCACCTTCCACCCTTCCACGCTGGAAATGCTCGACACGATCGGCATCACGCCGATGCTGCTCGATCGCGGGCTGAAGGCGCCGGTCTATCACTGGCGCGACCGGCGCAGCGGCGAGGTGATCGATTTCGACCTTTCCGAAATCGCCGATGTCACCCGCTATCCCTTCCGCATCCAGTGCGAGCAGTATCACCTTTCGCGCGCGCTGGCCGACGGGCTGGAAAAGCATGGCAATGCCCAGATGCGCTTCGGGCGCCGCCTGCTCACCTTCGAGCAGGACGATGCCGGGGTCGATCTGGCGTTCGAGACCATGACCGGCATCGAGAAGCTGCGCTGCGACTATCTGATCGGGGCCGATGGCGCCAATTCGATTGTGCGCAAGTGGCTGGGCATCGATTTCGACGGCTTCACCTATCAGGAGCGTTTCCTGACGCTTTCCACCCAGATCGAGCTGGCCGATTACCTGCCCAATCTGGCCTATGTGAACTATGTCTCCGATCCGGATGAATGGCTGGTGCTGCTGCGCGTGCCTTCGGTGTGGCGCGTGCTGGTGCCCACCGATGCGGCGATGGGCGATGATTATCTGCGCTCCGACGCGATGAAGAGCGGCATCTTCAAGCGCTTGCTGGGCGAGGATCTGGATGTTTCCACGCAGCATCGCACGCTGTATCGGGTGCATCAGCGCGTCGCCAAATCCTTCGGGCGGGGCCGGGTGCTGCTGGCGGGCGATGCCGCGCATCTCAACAATCCGCTGGGCGGCTTCGGCATGAATTCGGGCGTGCACGACGCCTTCAACCTGTTCGACAAGCTGCAGACCACCATCGCCACCGGCGATCGCGCGCCGCTGGAGCTGTATGACCGCCAGCGCCGCACGGTGACTCACAGCTTCACCCAGACCCAGACCATTGACAACATGGCCTTCATCAAGGGCGGTGCGGGCGAGGGGCATGAACGCCGCCGTCAGGCGATGCTGGCGCTCAAGGCCGATGACGACAAGCGCCGCGCCTATCTGCTGCGTCAGGCGATGTTCGAAAGCCTGGCGCAGGCGCGCGAAATCGCCTGAGGGAGGCGTGACCATGGAGGTTCGGAACACAGACGTTCAGGGGTGGCGCAAGCTGCTGGGGGTGATCGCCCCCTCCACCAACACGGTGGTCCAGCCGGATATGGAGCGGATGCGCCCAGAGGGCGTGACCAACCATATGTCGCGCATCTTCGTGCAGGATCCGGTGGCGCTGACCAATGAGGATTTCCTTGCGGGCACGCGCGCCATTTCCGAAAACACGCTGGACGCGGTGCGCGCGGTGATGACCTGCCGCCCGGATTATCTGGTGCTGGGCATGTCCGCCGTCACCTTTTACGGCGGCGTCGAGGGCAGCAGGGCCTGGAAGGCGCGGATCGAGGACGAGGCGGGCGTGGGCGCCAGCACCGGGGCCGAAAGCGTGGCCGCCGCGCTGCGCGCCTATGGCGGGGTGAAGACGGTGAGCTTCGTCTCGCCCTATTATCCCGTCGCCAATGCCGAGGTTCGCAATTTCCTCGAGGAATCAGGCTTCACCGTCAAGCGCGACGTGCCTCTGCAATGCAGGCGCTGGACCGATATCGCCAAGGTCACGCCCGACGTGCTGCATGGCGTGATCGCCGAGCTGGATGGCGACGATGTCGACGCCATCGTGCAGGTGGGCACCAATCTCTCGATGGTGGATCTGGCTGCCGCATATGAGGCGAAGCTGGCCAAACCGGTGATCGCCATCAACACCGCCACCTATTGGCACGGGCTGCGCGCCTGCGGCATCGAGGACAAGATCAAGGGGCTGGGGCGCCTGCTCGCCGAATTCTGACGAGTTCCGCAAAGGAAACGTCCGCAGGAGGGAAGGCGCGGTTCGCAAGAGCCGCGCCTTTTCTTATGGGTATCGGCATGCTGACCAACCCCGGCGCCATGGCTGGCGCCGGGGCGGATCGCGTCACCCCGCCGCCACACCCCCGGTGTCCAGCAGATGTGCGATTTTGTCGGCAGCATAGCCCAGCCCGGCCAGCACGGATTTGGTATCGGCCCCCGCCAAGGGCAGGCGGTTCAGCTGCCCCGGGCGGCGCCCCGCCAGTTCCAGCGGAATGGTGGGCAGCTGCGTGGCGCGCCCATTATCCAGCACCACATCCTCCAGCCCGCCATGGAGCAGCTGAGGATCTGCGAACAGATCCTCCGGCCTGGCGACGGGGGAGAAGGGGATGCCCGAACCCTCCAGCCGCTCGATCATCTGGGCGCGGGTGAAGGTGCCAATGGTCGCGCGCACCTCGGGCAGGATGCGGTCGCGCGCGGCGACGCGGGCGCTGTTGCCGCGCAGGCTTTCATCGGCCCACAGCGCGTCGAGGCCGAAAAGCGTGCAGAACTTGGCCCACAGGCTGTCGCTCACCACGCCGATGAACAGCGGGTGGTCGGCGGTTTCGAAGACATCATAGATCGCCCAGGCCGAGATGCGCGCGGGCATGGGCGCGGCGGGTGTGCCGGTCACCGCGAATTGCGCCATATGCTGGCCGACCAGATAGGCCGTGGTTTCAAACAGGCTGGCGACGACCTTTTGCCCATGGCCGGTGCGGTGGCGCTCTTCCAGCGCGGCGAGGATGCCGATCACGCCGAACATCGCGCCGGTCACATCGATCACGCTGCTGCCTGCGCGCAGGGGCCGCCCGGGAGGGCCGGTCATATAGGCCAGGCCACCCATCATCTGGGCCACCTCGTCGAGCGCGGTGCGCTCCTCGTAAGGGCCGGGCAGAAAGCCCTTTTCGCTGCAATAGATCAGGCGCGGGTTGATCGTTGCAAGCGCCTCATACCCCAGCCCCAACCGGTCCAGCGCGCCGGGGCGGAAGTTCTCGACCAGAATGTCGGCGCGGGTCGCCAGATCGCGGGCGACCTCCAGCCCGCCGGGCGATTTGAGGTCGAGGCAGATCGATTGCTTGCCCCGGTTGTACATCGGGAAATAGCCCGCGCCTGATCCGGGCAGGCGGCGGGTGGCGTCGCCGCCGATCGGCTCGACGCGGATCACCTCGGCGCCGAGGCCAGCGAGGATATGGCCCGCCGCCGGGCCCATCACCATATGGGTGAATTCAACGACACGCAGGCCAGACAAAGTCCGGGGCGGGGTGGGCGAGGCGGTGTCGCTCATCGGGCAATCCTTTCATGATAGTCCAGCATCACCCCGGCATCGGGGGTGAAGCCGTAAAGCGGTTCATCGGGCAGCGCCTCGGCCAGAATCTTGCGCACCGAGAGCAGGCGCTCCAGATCGATGCCGGTCTTCAGCCCCATGGCGTTAAGCATCAGCACCAGATCCTCGGTCACCAGATTGCCCGAGGCGCCCGGCGCATAGGGGCAGCCGCCAAGGCCACCCAGCGAGGCATCCAATGTGGTGATGCCTTCCTCAAGGCCCGCCAGCGCATTGGCCAGCCCCAGCCCGCGCGTGTTGTGAAGATGCAGCGTGGTCAGCGCATCGCCCACTTCCGCCCTCACCGCGCGCACCAGCCGCTTGACCTGCGCGGGATCGGCATAGCCGGTGGTGTCCGACAGGCTGAGCTCCTTCGCCCCCGCCTCCAGCGAGGCGACGGCGAGACGCACCACCGTGCTTTCGGGCACCGCGCCCTCGATGGTGCAGCCAAAGGCGGTGGAGAGGCCCACCGCGAAATGCACGCCCGCCGCGCTGGCCTGATCGGCGATCTCGCGAATTTCCTGCAGCATCCGGGCATGGTCGCGCCGCACATTGCGGATCGAATGGGTCTCGCTCATCGAGAAGGGCGCGCTCATGCCATGCACCCCCGCCTCGATGGCGCGGGCCGCGCCCTTGGCATTGGGCACCAACGCCACCACGTTCAGCCCCGGCAAGGTGCGGGCGAAGGCGACCAATTCAGCGGTGTCGGCCATCTGGGGCAGCAGGCCGGGGGGCACGAAGCTGCCCACCTCGATCTCGGGCACGCCGCAGGCGGCCTCGGCGGCGATCCAGGCCTTCTTGGCCTCCAGCGGCATGACGCGGCTGATCGATTGCAGCCCGTCGCGCGGGCCCACTTCGGAGATGGTGATAAAACTCATGATGCAGCTTTCGCAAGATAGACCCAGGGCCGCGCGGCCCGGTCGGCGTCGGTCCAGACGGCGATGGCGGCCCGGTCCTTGAGGGTGAGGTCGATGACATCGAGCCCTTCGAGCAGCATGGTGCGCGCCTCGGCATCGACGGTGAAAGGCAGGATGTCCGCGCCGTGGCGCACGCATTGCGCCTCGAGGTCGATGGTCACCACCTGCCCGGCCAGCGCCTGCACCTGCCCCAGCGGCAGGGCCACCGGCAGCAGTCCGTTGCGCAGGCAGTTGTTGGCAAAGATCGGCGCGAAGGACGGCGCGATCACCGCGCGAATGCCATATTCGGCCAGGGCCCAGACGGCATGCTCACGGCTGGACCCGCAGCCGAAATTGGCCCCGCCCGCCAGAATGCGGGCGTCAGTGAAAGCGGGCTGGTTCAGCACGAAATCAGGGTTGGGGTTGCGCCCCTCGCTATAGCGCCATGGCGCGAAGAGGCCCTCGGCAAGGCCGGTGCGGCCGGTGCTTTTCATCTCGCGGCTGGGGATGATGGCATCGGTGTCGATGTTGTCCATCAGCAGCGGGGCGGCGATGCCGGTCAGCGTGGTGAAAGGGGTCATGCCGGAAACTCCTTGGCCAGCAGCGCCCTTGGATCGGCGATATGGCCCGCCAGCGCGCTGGCCACCACGGTTTCGGGGCTGGCGATATGGGTGCGGATGCCGGGGCCCTGCCGCCCCTCGAAATTGCGGTTGGTGGTGGAGATGGTGCGGCTGCCGGGCGGGAAGCTCTCGCCCCCCGCGTAAAAGCACAGCGAGCAGCCGCTGCGGCGCCACTCGAAACCGGCATCGATGAAGATGCGGTCCAGTCCCTCGGCCTCGGCGGCGCGGCGGGTGGCCTCGCTGCCGGGAACCACCAGCGCCTTGCTCAGGCCGGGCGCGATGTGGCGGCCCTGCAGCAAAGCGGCGGCGCGGCGCAGATCGGTGAGGCGGGCATTGGTGCAGCTGCCGATAAAGGCCACGTCGATTGGCGTGCCCAGCAGGGGTTGCCCGGCATCGAGGCCGATATAGGCATGGGCGCGCTCGGGGCCTTGCGGGATCAGGGCGTCGATGGCCATGCTGTGCTGCGGGCTGGTGCCCCAGCTGACCATCGGGGCGAGGGTTGCGGCGTCGATCTCGATCTCGCGGTCGAAAGCGGCGCTGTCATCGCTGTGCTGGCTGCGCCAGAAGGGCGCGTCGAAATGGGCGGGGGCGTGGCGTCGCCCGGCGAGCCATGCGAAGGTCTTCTCGTCCGGCGCGATGATCGCAGCCATGGCGGAAAATTCGGTGGCCATATTGCAGAGCGTCATGCGGCCCTCGATGTCGAGCGCCTCCACGGCCTCTCCGGCGAATTCCACCACATGGCCCGCGCCGCCGCCCGCGCCATGCCGGGCGATCAGCGCCAGCGCCATATCCTTGGCGGTGACGTACACGGGCAGGATGCCGGTGAAGCGCACGCGCATCGTGGCGGGGCGGGCGAGGCGCAGCGTGCCGGTGGTCATGGCATGCTCCGCCTCGCTGGCGCCGATGCCCCAGGCCAGCGCGCCCAGCGCGCCCTGCGTGCAGGTATGGCTGTCCGGCGCGACCAGCGTGCAGCCGGGCAGCACGATGCCCAGCTCGGGCGAGATGACATGGGTGATCCCCTGATCGGGATCGTTGACATCGAACAGCGTGATGCCGGCGGCCAGCGCGGCGGCGCGGGTTTCGGTGATGAAGGCCTGTCCGCCGGGCATCAGCGTGGTGTCGTCGCGGCCTGGGCGGGT
Source organism: Novosphingobium rosa NBRC 15208 (assembly GCF_001598555.1). Taxonomy (GTDB): domain Bacteria; phylum Pseudomonadota; class Alphaproteobacteria; order Sphingomonadales; family Sphingomonadaceae; genus Novosphingobium; species Novosphingobium rosa. The sequence goes on along the minus strand of NZ_BCZE01000029.1, from coordinate 82,952 downwards.
GTCGACGATATGGTCCATCACCGCAAAGACGCGTGCGGGATCGCAGACCGGCCGCCCGGCCTGTGCCATGCTTTTGAGCGCGGCGGCGCCGGTGCGTTCATGCAGGAAGATGCGGTCGATCGCCAGCAGGGTGGTGCCCGTGGCGGTGACGGTGACCACATGGCGCTGCCAGATCTTGTCGAACAGGGTTTGGGGCATGGATGGGCTTTCAGCGTGGGACTTTGTCAGGGCGCGACCTCGATCAGCACCTTGCCGACATGGGCGGCGGCCTTGAGATGGGCGAAGGCCTCGCGCGCGGCGTCGAAGGGGAAGATCCGGTCGATGGCGGGGTGGATGGCGTTGGCGTCCACGGCGCGGGCCAGCCTTTGCAGCATGGCCCGGCTGCCCTCGGCGATGCCCGAAAGGGTGAGGTTGCCGCGAATGATCGGGCCGTAATCCAGCGGCTGGGCGCCGCGCCCGGCCAGCTGGCCGATCAGCACGATCCGGCCTTCCGGCGCCATCGCGCCGATGGATCGGGACAAAGTGGCCGGGCCGCCCAGTTCGAGCAGCACATCCGCGCCCTTTTCGCCGGTCAGCGCCAGCAGCCGCGCGGGCCAGTCGGGATGGGTGCGGTGGTTGACGGTGATGTCCGCGCCCAGCGCGCGGGCGCGCTCCAGCTTGGCGTCGCTGGAGGAGGTGATCGCCACGCGCGCGCCATGGGCTCTGGCGATCTGCAGCGCATGCATCGAAACGCCGCCGGTGCCCATGGTCAGCACCAGATCGCCCGCCTTCACCCGCCCGGTTTCGACCACCGCGTTCCAGGCCGTCAGCGCGCCAGAGGCCAGCGTGGCGGCCTGTTGGTCCGTCAGGCTGCCGGGCAGTTTCACCAGTGCCGAGGCTGGGACGCGGATGTATTCGGCCAGCCAGCCATCATGGGTGATGCCAAGGTCGTAGCCGAAAAAATCCGGCGAAAAAGCGCCATCCTGCCAGCGTGAGAGATGGGCCAGCACCACGCGGTCTCCCGGCGCGAAGCCTGCAACGCCGGGGCCGATCTCTGCGATCCGTCCCACGCCCTCGGACAGCGCAATGCGGTCAGGCGAGCGCGGCGCGCCATAGCGCCCTTCCACCAGCATCAAATCGCGGTGGTTGAGGCTGGCGAGCGTGACCCGCACCACCACCTCGCCCGGCCCGGCAACCGGATCGGGACAGGTGGCGGGCGTCAGGGCGGCGATGCCCGTCTGCCCGCCGATGGTCCATGCTTTCACGGCGTGTTCCGGAAAGCTTCGAGGATGTCCTCGCCGCGCGCAAACCATGTCTCGGGCCGGGCCGCCAGATCGGCCAGCAGCGCCTCGAAAGCGTCCATGCGATAGGGCAGGCCGATGATATAAGGCGTGAGATGCAGCGGCAGCAGCCGTCCGCCGCCTTGCCCCGCGGCCTCCTTCGCCAGCCAGTCATGGGCGTCCAGCACCTGCTGGGCGTAGCTGTCCACCGACTGTTGCTGGGTGTTGATGATCTGCCGGTCCGACAGCTCATGGTTGAGCGGAATGTTCACCAGCCCATTGGTGAAGGCATAAGGCATCTCGTCATTGGCCCAGTCGATCATATAGTCGAGGCCCGCTTCCTTCAGCAGAGTGGGCGTGGCGAAGCTCTGCGAGCGGGCGATGGAATGCCAGCCGCGCGGGCGCGTGCCGCTGACTTGCTCCAGCGTGGCCAGGCTCTGGACGATCAGGGCGCGCTCTTCTTCCACCGGCAGGGTGCTGGCGATGGTGCCGTTCATATCGGTGGCATGGGCGATGATCTCATGCCCCGCGCTGACGATATCCGCGATGATGCCGGGGTAGCGCGCGGCGATGGCGGCATTGGCCGCCACCGAGACCTTGGCCCCCACCTTCGCAAAGGCATCGAGCAGGCGGTAGAAGCCAACCCGCGTGCCGTAATCGCGCGAGGTGTAGTGGCGATAGTCGGGATAGGCGGTCTGCATATGGCCGGGGGCGCGGAAGGGCTTGTCTTCCGGCGTAATCGGGAACCATTCGAGGCTGACGACGAACCATGTCACCACGGTCTTGCCTGCGGGCCAGTGCAGCGGCGCGCGATGCGGCAGCGGGCTGTAGGGGTAAAGCGCATGGTCATAGCCCAGAGAACGCTTGGGATAGTCCAGATAGGTCGGATCGAGGCTCATGCCGCCACCTCCTGCTGAGCGTCGTTCCATGCGTCGGCGATGTCGCCCGCGCGGGTGATCCAGGCGCGACCGTCTGCGGCGATATGGCGCAACACCTCCTCAAAGGCGCCGATGCGGTGGGGCTGGCCAATCAGGTAGGAGTGCAGCGGGATGCACATCACCGTGCCGCTTTCCTCCGCCGCCAGACGTTCATACTGGCGGATCAGCGTCTGAGCATACTCACGCGGGCTCATGTTGTAGATGAAGAAGCCGTAGTGGTCGTTGACCTCCAGGCTGTAGGGCATCGAGATCAGCGAGCCTTTTGCCACCTTCACCGGAAACGGCTGATCGTCGTGATAGAGGTCGCAGGTGTAATCCATGCCATATTCGGCGATGAGGTCCAGCGTGCGCGGCGTATGCGTCAGCGCCGGGGCCAGCCAGCCGCGGATGGTCTGGCCGGTGGCCTCGCGCACGGTGCGGATCGAATCCTCGATGATCGCGCGTTCCTGCGCCTCATCCATGCCGTAGCTGTAGCGCGTGTTGTAGATGCCGTGGCTGAAGAATTCCCAGCCGCGCGCGTTCGCATCGGCGACCACCTCGGGGTGATGCTGGCACAGCGCCACCGAGAGGCTGACCGAGCCGGGGAAGCCATGCTTGCTCATCACCTCGGCCATGCGCCAGTGGCCCACGCGGTTGGCGTGGTCGCGATGGGCATAGCCCACCACATCGGGATGGGGTTTCGCCCAGCTCTTGCGATGCGGATTGGCGGGTGGGTCGATCTCGTAATATTCGAGGTTGGGGGACACCCAGACCGCCACCTTCTTGCCGCCGGGCCAGCTGATCGGCTTGCGGCCGCGATAGGGCGTGAAGTCGTAAAGCCCCGGGTCTTTTGCGCCGTCCTGCATCAGCGCGCCTCCAGCCAGTCGATCACCGTCTGCACCGGCTCGACATCGGCATATTTCAGCTGAAGGTCGGTGAGATTGGCGAAGTGGTAGGACTCATGCTTGTCGGCGCAGCATTCGATGGGGACGATGGTCCGATAGCCCCGGCTCAGACTGTCCACCGCCGCCGCGCGCACGCAGCCCGAGGTCGAGCCGCCGGTGATCACCACCGTATCGACCTTGTGCCACACCAGCAGGCTCTGCAGCGGCGTTTCGAAGAAGGGCGAGGGCATGCGCTTGGTGTAGACAGCGTCGTTCGGCTGGATATCGCAACGCTCGTCGAAGGCGTGGCGTTCGCTGTCGTACTTGATGTTCTGCAGCGAATCGGGCGTGTCGGTGCGGGTGCCCCACACGCCGGCATCGCTGGCGTCCTGCGCATAGGCCACATGGGTCCAGATCACCGGCATGCCCTTGGCGCGGGCCAGGGCGCTGATCGTGTTGACGTGTTCGATCTGGCGCGGATCGGTCTGATAGGCCGTCTTGTAGCGGTCGATGCGGGTGTATGCGTTCTGGAAATCCACGTTCACGATGGCCAGTTTTTCGCCGAAACCGAATTTGCTGCGGGCGGGATTGGCCATCACCTCTTCGAAGATCTGGCGGGCGGTCTTGCCGTCGCTGATCATGTTCGTGCCGGGAATGCTCATGCTGCCTGCTCCATGGGCGGGGGGAGATAGGCGCGCAGGCTCGCGCCCGGGCGGGCCGGATGCCATGGCGCCGCCGGTTTTGTCCGCCCACCGGAACAATGGAGGCCGGGCAGGGTGGTTCGAGCCGACAGGCGGTCATGCAAAAGCCCCCGCAAGTGGCTGGCTTGCGGGGGCTTCTCGGTCAGGTTGAGGAGAGGATCAACGCCGCGCCGAGGTCACGAACCATGAGCGGAACACGCCCTTGGACTCGCTGCCGAAGCCGCCCTGTCCGGGGGCCGGAGCCCATGCCGCATCCTGAAAGCCCACGGCCACATCCTTGAAGCCGGCGGTGCGCATCAAGGCGGCGTAATCGGCGGAGGTGGCGGCCTGCCAGGCAGGCTCATTGTTGTAATCGCGCTCGACCTGCGAGCGGATCTGGCTCCACAGGTCCAGCTCGTCATAGCGTGAGGGCACCTCCAGATGCACCGCCACGCCGCCGGGGCGCAGCAGGCGGTGGCTTTCGGCCAGAATGCGCTCGATCGCTTCCGCCGAGGTTTCATGCATCAGCGCGGCGGAGAAGACGAGGTCGAAGCTGCCATCCTCGAAGGGGGCCTGTTCCGCGCTGCCCTGCACGAAATGCGCCGCCACGCCCAGATGTCCGGCGCGGGCATGGGCATAGCGCAGCATCGAGGAGCCAACGTCGAGGCCATAGCTCTCCGCTTCGGGAAAGGCCTGCGCCAGTGGCAGCAGGCTGGTGCCCACGCCGCAACCCAGCTCCAGAATGCGGCGCGGCGCCAGATCGGGATAGAGCGCATAGACATGGGCCAGCACCGTCTTGCCGCGCCCATCGTTCAGGAAGCCGCCGTTGCGCCCCAGCATATAGACCGCGCCACCGCGATCCATCATCGCGCCCTGCTTCACGCCCGGCGCATCCAGATCATAGCCGCCCGGCATGATATGGACATGGCCATCGACCAGATAGGCGGGCGCCTTGAAATCAGGGTCAAGCTTCAGTGAGCCCAGCGACACCGCATCGGCGCGCGCGTCCAGCGCATCGGCCTGCCGTTCCACGCTGCGCCAGATATCGTCCCACATGATCTCCTGCGAGGCGCGGAACATGCCCGCCCAGCTGCGGAAGGCCGGTTCCTCGTGCAGCCGGGCGAAAGCCTCGGCATCGCGGTCATTATGCGAAGGGCCGGGATCGAGCTTGCGGGCGATTTCGCCCTGCAGCGGTTCGATCTCGCCGCCCAGCCACATCTTGAGGTCGCGGATGAAGAGCTGCTGCGCCATTTCGTCATGGCTGGCTTCGGGCAGCATCGGGTGAGTGAGCGAAGGCGTCGACATAAGATTTACCCTTCAAGCGCGCGGCGCGAGGCATCGCGCAGCGGACGGAAGACCTTGGCGATCAGGCTGTGGCGCAGCCCCTCGCGCTGCTGCGCGGCCTCGCCCTCGGCACGATAGGCCTCGACCTGAGCCCGAGGCAGCGTGCCATTGGCGTCGAGCAGCCGCTCCAGCGTATCGATGCGTTCGCGCGCCACGGCCAGTTCGCTGGCCAGCGCGGCGATCATCGACAGCGCCTGATCCTCGATGACGGAGAGGCCGGTGATCTCGCGGCGTCCGGCGGTGGGGGGAGGAAGGTTCACGCGGCAGCACTCCATTGGCATTCGGGACGATCCTGGCACTGGATAGCAGATCGTATCGGTCCTGTGTGAGGCCAATGATCGCTGTGCGGAACGCCTTGCCTGCGCATTGTCCGCCAGTCGGAGGTGGAAACAGGGTGACTGGACGCCGGGGCGCGGGCCTTTCACTCTGGGCCGGAGCAACCGCATGTCGGGCAAGGAAGAAGCGAGGGTGAGCATGAAGCGCCTTTATGTCGATGGGCCATTCGGGCAGATTCATGTGCAGGACGGGCAGCAGGGCAGGCCGCTGGTGCTGCTGCATCAGGCGATCATGGCGTCTGGCCAGTTCGATGCGGTGTTTGGCCCGCTGAAGGCGGCGGGTCTGCGGCCCATCGCCATCGACATGCCCGGCTTCGGCCTCTCCGATGCGCCGGACGCGCCGCCCGCCATTGCCGATTATGCGCGCTGCGTGGCGCCGGTGCTCGATGCGCTGGGGCTGGAACGTGCGGCGGTGGCGGGGCATCACACCGGCGCGGCGGTGGCGACGGAATTCGCGCTGGCCTGCCCGGAACGGGCGCAGGCGCTGATCCTGCATGGGCCGATGCTGCTGCCCGATGACGAACGCGCCTATTGGGCCGATCGCCTGCTGACCAGCGAAACCGGTTTCACGGCTCTGCCCGGTGGGGCGCATCTGGCCGCAGTCGCGTCCTTGCGCGAGGACTTGTCGCAGGGGCGCGTGCCGCCCGCGCGGATCACCGATTATGTGGTGCAGGCGATGCAGGCCTTTCGTCAGGGCACCTATTGGTGGGGCCATGCCGCCGCCTTTGCCTATCGCCACGAGCATAGACTGCCGCTTATCACCATGCCCTGCCTGCTGTTGACCAACACGGGCGACATGACTCACGCCAATGCGCAGGCCGCCCACAGGCTGCGGCCCGATTTCGGCTGGGCGGAGATCCCCGGCGGCGGCATCGACATTTGCGACGAGGCGCCGGAGGCCTGGGCCGGGGCCATCATCGACTTTCTGGCGACGCTTCCGGCATGATGGAGGCGCGGACGATCGCGGGCCGCATCGCCTATCGCGATGCGCAGGGGCGTGACACCGGTTATGAGACCTTCGAACGCCTGACCCTGCCCGGCGGCCATCTGCTGCGTGCATGGTGCGCGCTACGCGATGCCGGTCTCTGGCGTGAGGTCTCGCTGGCGATGGATGCGGACTGGCGCCCGCGTGACGGTTTCTGCCGCCTGTGGCATGCCGATGGCCGCATGACGCAGATGGGGTTTCAGGTGAGCGACTCTGCCGTGCAGGTCAGCGCCGCGCAGGACGGGATCGCCCAGCCTTTGCAGATTATCCCCACGCCGGGGCGGTTGCCCTATCTGGGGCTGCATCCGCTGATGGGCGATGCGCTGATCGTCCATGCGCGCGGGCAGGGCGAGCCGGGGCAGTTTCTGCCGGTGCAGGCTGTCACCAACGCCATCGACCCCGATGGCGACGGCCATGGACCGGCGCAGGCCATGGTGATCGAAGCCGCCTTGATAGAACCCTGCGACCTGACCGTCGCCGCCGGGTCTTTCGCGGCATGGCATTACCGCCTGCGCTGGCGCGACGACTGGCCCCCTGCCGACCTCTGGGTGAGGCAGGGCGACGGGTTGTTCCTCTCCATGCACTGGTCGCTCACCGGCGCCTCCTACGAGCTGGTCGCCCTTCATGACGTGTCGGGCACGACCTTTCCGAAAGCTGATCCCCTATGACGCCATCCCCTTCGCCGCCGGACCTGCCGCGCCCGGTTTCCTCGCTGATCCGCGCCACGATGTTTGTGCGCGATATGGAGCGCTCCGCGCGCTTCTACGCCGCTCTGGGCTTCACCGAGGTCTATTACGAGGGCGTGCTGACCGACGCCTCCGCCAGCCAGATCCTGGGCTTTTCCGGCCATGGACCGCTGCGGGTGCGCATCGTGAAAAGCGGCGGGCCCAATTACGGGATGATCGGCCTTTTCGTGATCGACCCGAAGCTGGAGCCGCTGGCCGTGCCCGTGTCACGCGGCCCGGCGCGGATCGGCGAGGTGGCGCTGGTGTTCTATGTGCGCGACATGGATGAAACGCTGGCGGCGCTGCGGGCCACCGGGGCGATCTGGTCGCCCGATCCGCAGGTCTTCGTCATGCCGCATCGCGCCCAGCGCGAGGTCTGCCTGCGCGATCCCAATGGCGTGCTGATGAATCTGGTGGAAACCGATCCCGCCGAGCAGGAGCGCATGGGGCGCGAAGGCGCCTGAGGCCTTTCGGCAAGCTATGACGGCATGAGAAACCCCGCACCGGCCAAGGCTGGTGCGGGGTTTTTCCGTTCCGGCTTTTCAGCCTTACTGCTGGGCGATGTCGTGAATGGTGGCGTTATAGCCCTCGGTGGTTTCCACCTTGCCCGCCTCGCTGGCATCCTTGCGGGCCAGATAGAACAGCCGGTCGAGGAAGCCCTGACGGCGCGCTTCACGCTCTTCCAGCGCGTCCTGATCGAGGTCCAACGTCTCGATGCCCGCCGCCAGATCGATGCCATGGGCCTTGGCGACACGCTCGGCGCTGTCGAGCCGGTCGCGCAGGGTGGCCATCTCGCTGGCCAGCACCATGATCATGCTCATCGCCTGATCGAGGCCGGGGGCCTCATAGAAATGCGGGCGCTTGCCCTTGGCGTCCTTGATGACATGCGGACGTTCAGTGTTGTCTGTCATGCTCATATCCCTTACGCCGCCTTGGCCTGCGCGTCCGCCTTGCGGGCGATCAGCACTTCCCAGCCGCCGCCCGGCGCGAATTCACCGGCGGTGAACTCACGGTCGGCCACCGCTTCGGAGGCTTCCTGGCTGTAACCCTCGGCTGCGGCAGCAAATTCCATCACGGCCATGGGGGCGGTGTCGAACTTGACGGTCGCGCGGTCGAAACCGGCGCGCTCGGCCAGATCGATCTGGTCCATGTCGCGCATCGCGCCCCAGAAGGGCTCGTTGTTGTACCAGGTTTCATTGTCGAGGATGAACTGGGTGAAGGGGTCCATCAGGTCGAAGGGCGGCAGATCGGCGTGGATCATCAGCCCGCCCGGAGCCAGCAGGCGATGCGCTTCGGCGAAGATCTTCGGCATCGCCTTGCCGCTGGTTTCATGCAGCAGGATATGGCTGACGACGAGATCGAAATGGCCGTTGGGGAAGGTGGTTTCCTCGGCATTCATCTGGGCGAAGTTGACCTCCAGCCCCATGCCTGCCGCGCGGGCATGGGCATAACGCACCACCGGCCCGCCGACATCGATGCCCCACACTTCTGCCTCGGGGAACAGCTCCTTGTAGGGCAGGGTGGAGTGGCCCACGGTGCAGCCCATATCGAGGATCCGGCGCGGCTGGAAATCGGGCATGCGGCGCTTGAGGTAATTCACCACCGAGCGGCCCATGTCGTCATTGTCGGGCCCGGTGTAGCCCATGGCATAGAGGAACACGCCGCGATCGTAGAGCGCGCCGACCGAAATGTCGTTCTCGCAGACCTCGCTGCAATAGCCGCCGGGCATGCAGTGAATGTCGAGCGCCGTCACATAGCGCGGGGGCTCGAAGCCTTCGGGGATGACCAGCTGGGCCTTGGTGGCGGCGGAGAGTTCTGCCGCCTTGGCGTTCAGCTCTGGCAGCTGGCGGTCGACCGAGACATTGACCGATTCCCACAGCAACTCCTGCGCGATGCGGTTGGCGGCGGCGTAATGCTGGAAATAGAGATCATCGACCATGCCGGTGCGGATGTCGCGGCGATCCTGAGGCGCGCGGCCATGGGCTTTCTCGAAGGCCTTGGACACGCGGCCACCATAGACCGGGAACAGGCCGGGCAGCAGGCTGGACTGGATAAAGCCCTTGAAACTCTTGGCGAACTCCTGCCTTGCATGCTCATCGGCGGTGGCGGTGGGCAGGACGGGATGGCTCGCTTGCTGGAAGGTGTTGAGCATTCGCGCGACTCCAATTGCGATGGATCGATCATGAGCCAGAGCGGACAGGCCGGGCAAGATGCGCAGGCTCTATCCGACTGGCGGATATGTCAGGCTGGGGCGTTTGCCCCAGACCGGTTCAGAACCCCAGCGCGCCCGGGTTCATCAGGCCAGCCGGGTCCAGCTGCTGCTTGACCGCCCCCAGCAGCGCCCGCGCCGGAGCCGAGAGGCGGCTCTGATAGGGATAGGCCCGGCCGATCTGGAAATGCCCGGCGCCATACTCCTGCATCAGGGCGATGATCGCTTCCTTCAGCTGGTTGGTCAGTTCGCGCGCGGCGGGATTGGCGGGGTAGTCGGGCAGGCTGGCGACATGCGCCTTGTCCAGCACCGTCAGGTGATAGGGTGTGCGCGCATCGGGCCAGTAGAGCGCCACCTCATAGAGGAAGCCCGAAGAACCCACCGGCGAGAACATCGTGCCGATCCACACCCCATGCTGGTCCATCCGGGCCTGCCAGTCGGCGATCAACTGATGGAAAGCGGTGTTGAAAGGCAGCACCTGATGATGGGCGAAAACGGCATGCATCGGCACCCAGCGCTCGCCCGAGGGCCCCAGAATGTTGGTGAGCGGGGCAAAGGGCATGGAGCGCACGAAGGTGGGGATCGAATTGGCGATCTCGCGGCCATGGGCGGAGAGGATCTGGCGCAGGCGGCGCGCCTTGTGCGCGGCATCCTCAGGGTCGAAGCCCTCGACGATGAAGTGGCACATATAGGCGCCCGAGCGCATCGGGTTTTCCCCGGCCAGCGCCATTTTCAGCACCTGCGCCACGCCCTTCAGCTTGTTGGGGGCCTTTTTCAGCACCTCGGCGGCGATTTTCAGGCGGGCGCCCATGCCTTCATGCCGCCCGATCTGCCCCTGAGACAGCGCCAGATCGAGCCCGAAATGCGAGTCATCCAGCTTGGCCAGCTGCGCCTTGCGCACGCCCGCGTGATAGGCGGCGAAATCGTCAAACGCGAAGGACAGCGTCTCGGCATGGGGCAGCGCCTCGATCAGCGGCAGGCGCAGGCTGGCCTTGATGCCCAGCGTGCCGCAATCCCCGGTGAACAGGCCGGTCAGGTCCGGGCCGTAGAAGCGCATCGCCTCGGCGGCGCCGGTGCTGAGCAAGTCGCCCGAGGCCAGCACCACCTCCATGCTCAGGATCGACTGGGCCGAGATGCCATGGGCGGTGCTGCCATGGCTCAGCGTGTTCTGGCTGGCGCTGCCGCCGATGGTGGCGGCAATGCCGGAAAACGGCCCCCAGAAAGGCGTGCGCAGGCCTTTTGCGTCCAGCAGCGCCTTCAGCCGCGCCCAGGTCACGCCCGCCCCCACTGTGACCACCGCATTGGCCTCATCGATCACGATGCCGTCCAGCGCGCCGGTGTCGATCAGCACATGGCCGCCCGGCTTGTGGAGATAGCCATCGGTGTAGGAGGCGCCACCGCCGCGCGGCACCATCGCCACGCCTGCCGCGCTGCACAGGCGGGCCACGGCCTGCAACTCGCCCACCGAACCGGGCCGCGCGATGGCCAGCGGCAGGCCGCCGGTGCGATAGACATCATTGGCCCCGAAGGCGAGGTCGGCCTCGCCGGTCAGCACCGTGCCTGTGGCGAGGGCTGCGCGCAGATCGGTCAGCAGCATGTCCGAAGGGGCGGTGGTGAGGCTCGAATCCATCGTCATCTGTTCCTTGCCGGCGGGCGCGTTGTTGATCGTGCCGTCGTCTGTGTCTGTCAAATCGCTGCCTGTCCCGGCCGGGATCGGCGAGGATCAGCGGCAGGTCTATCCGTTCTTCGGGCAGGCCGGATCAGGGTTTGGTCAAGCCGTTCAGGAAGGCGGTGGCTTCGGCTTCGCTCACCACATCGGCGTATTTGGCGTTCATGTCGAAGAGGTTGGCCTCATGCGGGGCGCTGTGCCGGTCGCCGCAGGCCTCGGCAATGACGGCGGTGCGGAAGCCGTGGCTCATCGCATCGACGCAGCTGGCGCGCACGCAGCCGCTGGTGGTCAGGCCCGTGAGCAGCACGCTGTCCACGCCCATGGCCGTCAGCGTGGAGGCCAGCGAGGTGCCGAAAAAGGCGCTGGGATATTGCTTGGAGACGACCAGCTCGTCCGCATGGGGCTCAAGGCCGGGGCCGAAGGCGCCCATGGGATGCCCCTGCAGGAAATAGCGCAGCGGCGCGGCCTTTTCGAAGAAGCGCCCGCCGTCGATGGCTTGGGGGTGATAGACCACATTGGTCAGGATCACCGGCACGCCGGCCTTGCGGGCGGCTTCACGCACGCGCAGCGCCGATTGCAGGGCGGTTTCGATGGGTTCCCCGCCGTAGAGGTCGCAATCGGGGGTGAAATAGCCCTGGCAGAAATCGATCAGCAGCAGCGCCGGGCGCGCGCCGAAGCCCACCCGCGTGTTGTAGGCGCGTTGGTAATTGGCCAGCAGATCGTCATCATGTTCGGGGGCGCTCATGCGGCGGACTCCTTGGAATAAAGCCAGGGTTGGGTGGCGCGCTGCGCGGCCTCGAATTGCGCGATCGGTCCGGCGAAGCGGTTCAGGATCTGGGCGGTTTCGTCCCAGCCATGGATCAGCGCCTCCTTGCGTTCGGGGGCGATGTCGAAGGGGATCGCTTCGCGGCCCTCGAAGGTCAGGGACTGGGCGGGAAGATCGACGGTGGCCGCGATCCCCCTGGCGGCATCGGCCATCAGCATCTCGACCATGGCGGGCGGCAGGGTGATCGGCAGAATGCCGTTGCGCAGGCAATTGCCATGGAAGATCTCGCCGAAGGAGGGGGCGATCACGCAGCGCACCCCCATGCCCAGCAGTGCCCAGACCGCCTGCTCCCGGCTGGAGCCCGAGCCGAAATTGGCCCCGGCGATCAGGATCGGCGCCTTGCGGAACGGCGCGCGGTTCAGGATGTGATCGGCCACTTCGGCGCCATCGGCATCGAAGCGGCGGTCATGGAAGGCATAGCGGCCCAGTCCCTCGCGCGCGGTGATCAGCAGGAAGCGCGCCGGAAAGATGATGTCGGTGTCGATGTTGTCCTCGGGCATCGGCGCGGCGGGGCCCGAGACGGTCGTGAAAGGCGGCGGGGTCATGCGGGCAGGGTCCTGACATCGGTGATATGGCCGGTGACGGCGGCGGCGGCGGCCATGGCGGGGCTCATCAGATGGGTGCGGCCACCCGGGCCCTGCCGGCCCTCGAAATTGCGGTTGGAGGTGGAGGCGCAGCGCTCGCCGGGCGCGAGGCGGTCATCGTTCATCGCCACGCACATCGAGCAGCCCGCCAGACGCCATTCGAAACCGGCCTTGAGAAAGATGCGGTCGAGGCCCTCGGCCTCGGCCTGAGCGCGGGTTGCCGCGGAGCCGGGCACCACCAGCGCCTGCACGCCGGGCGCCACCTGCCTGCCATAGGCAACGGCGGCGGCGGCGCGCAGATCCTCGATGCGGCCATTGGTGCAGGAGCCGATGAACACCCGGGCGATGGGCACGCCCGCCATGGTCTGGCCGGGCGCCAGATCCATATAGGCCAGCGCCTTTTCCAGCTGACGCCGGGCGGCGGGATCGCCGAGCGTCCCGGGATCGGGCAGGGGGGTGTCGATGGGCAGGGTCTGATCGGGGGTGGTGCCCCAGCTGACCTGTGGGGCAAGGCTTCCGACAGCGAAGGTCAGCAGCTTGTCGTAAAGGGCATCGGCATCGCTGGCCAGCGTCTCCCAATGGGCGACGGCCCGGTCCCACAGCGCGCCTGCCGGGGCCAGACGGCGGCCCTTCAGATAGGCATAGGTGGTAGCGTCGGGCGCGACCAGACCGATGCGGCTGCCCGCCTCGATCATCATGTTGCACAGGGTCATGCGCTCGGCCATGCTCATGGCGCGCACCACCGGCCCGGTGAACTCCACCGCATGGCCTGCCGCGCCATGGGCGCCGATGGTGGCGATGATCGCCAGGGCGATGTCCTTGGCGGCGATCAGCGGATGGCGCTGGCCCGTCAGATCGATCCGCATGGTCTTCATCCGGCTCTGGCGCAGGCATTGCGCGGCCATCACCGTGCCCTGCTCGCTGGCGCCGATGCCGAAGGCCAAGGCTCCAAAAGCACCGTGTGTGGTGGTGTGACTGTCGCCGCAGACGATGGTGGTGCCCGGCAGGGTGAAACCGCTCTCCGGCCCGATCACGTGGACGATGCCCTGTTCGGGCCCGTCGAGATCGGCATAGGGCACGCCGAAGGCCTGCACATTGGCCTCCAGCTCGGCGATCTGGGCGCTGGCCTGAGGGTCCGCCACCGCGCCATGGCGATGCTTGTCGGCATGGGGGCTGCGGGTGGGCACGGCGTGATCGGCCACGGCATAATGGGTCTCGCGGCGGCGCAGCTGGCGCCCGGCCTCACGCAGGGCGACGAAGGCCTGCGGGCTGGACACCTCATGCAGGATCTGGCGGTCGATGTAGAGCAAAGCCTCGCCCTCGCCCAGATCGGCCACCACATGCGATTGCCACAGTTTTTCGTAGAGGGTGAGCGCTCTGGCCAAGGGGGTCGACTTCCGGTTGCGCCGCAAGGAAGGCCCCGGCGGCGTGGGGATGTGAGCGGTCGGTCTAGCCTTGCGGCCAGAGCCTGCGTGACAGCGGCGGCGCTCTGTCCGACCTGCGGATAAAGGCCCTCGCCGCGCAGGCTTTTTTCCCGCCATTATCCGCCTGACGGATAAAGCTGGAAAAAGGATCGACCTGCCGCGAAGCCTTGCGCTGCATGGCTGCCGTCACGCGCTTTGCGAGTCTCTGATTGCCACGAAACGGACTGCTCGCGCTTCCTTGCGCGCCGGTCTGTCCGCAGGGCGGTGAGATGGCGTAGAGTGCGGGGCGCCCATGCCGAATATGTGGTTCGAATCCCCCCGAACGAACAAACAGCGAGTGTCGTCCTATGGAATATGATTACGTCCCTCTGCCGCAGCGCCAGCCCCTTGTGTGGCCCAATGGCGCGCGCGTTGCCCTGATGCTGACGTTCAACCTGGAAACCTGGGATCTGACCAAGGACAGCGACAAGCCCTATTACGCCGGCGGCCCGGCGATCCTGCCGGATTCGCTGCCCGCCAACACGCCCGATTTCCCCAACTACACCTGGCGCGAATATGGCCAGCGCGTGGGCATCTGGCGCCTGTTCGACCTGTTCGACGAACTGGGCGTGAAGGCCAGCTGCACCACCAACGCCGTCACCTTCGAGCGCCGCAAGGCCATGACCGATGCCGTGCTGGAGCGCGGCTGGGAGCTGCTGACCCACAATTGGGAGCAGGGCGAGCTGCTGACCAGCTTCAACGACCAGCCCGAGAAAGAGCGCGACATCATCCTGCGCAGCCTTGACCAGTTCGAGAAGTTCACCGGCCGCAAGTCCAAGGGCTGGCTGTCGTCCAGTCTGCGTGGCACGATGCAGACGGCGGACATCCTCGCGGAATATGGCTGCACCTTCTACTGCGACATCATGAATGACGATCAGCCCTTCATGCTGCGCACCCCCAACGGGCCCATCGTCTCGGTACCCTATTCCAACGAGATCAATGATTTCACCTTCATCACCCGCAAGAATTTCACCACCGACCAGTTCCGCGACGCGCTGATCGAGGAACTCGACGTGCTCTATGCCGAGGGCGCGAAGACGGGCCGGATCATGAATGTCGGCCTGCATCCGCATGTCTCGGGCCGTGCCCATCGCGTGCGCGCGCTGCGCGAGTTCATCGAGCATGCCAAGAGCCTGCCCGGCGTGTGGTGGGCCACCCGCGAGGAAATCGCCGAGTGGTATCTCGCCAATCACGAAAGCCACATTCCCGGGCAGCTTGGCCAGAGCCAGCCCAAGTGAGCCGATCCGAGCATATCGTGATCGTCGGTGGCGGGCTCGGCGGGATGACCGCCGCGGCCGCCATCGCCCGGCAGGGGTTCAAGGTGACTCTGCTGGAAAGCGCGCCGCAATTCGGTGAGATCGGGGCGGGGGTGACGCTTTCGCCCAATGCCATGAAGGGGCTCGATTTTATCGGGGTCTGCGAAGAGGTCGCCGCCGCCGGGGTGGAGCCGGTGCGCCAGCGCCTGCAGCATTGGTCCGACGGGCGCACGCTGGTGGAGATGGATCGCTCCACCCAGCGCCAGAAGTATGGCGCGCCCTATGTCACCATCCACCGCGCCGATCTGCATGAACTGCTGACGCAGGCCGCGCGCGATGCGGGCGTGGATCTGCGCTGCGGCGCGGGCGCGGTGAGCAGCCATGGCACCACCGTCACGCTGGCCGATGGCGGCACGGTGACGGGCGATGTGCTGGTGGGCGCCGATGGCGTCAAATCGGTGATCCGCGAGCGTTTCGAGACAACCCCGCCGCATTTCACCGGCCATGTCGCCTGGCGCTGTCTGGTGCCGGTCACGCCCGAATTGCAGGCTTTGTCCGATCTGCCCGGCATCATCATCGGGCCGGATCGCATGATCACGCGCTACAACATTCGCGAATCCAGGGCGATGAATCTGGTCTTCTTCGCCCGCCAGAGCGGCTGGAACCAGGAAGGCTGGACCACTTTGGCCGATCCCGAAGAGGTGCGCGCCACCTATGCGGGCTGGTGCGGGGATGCCCAGCTGCTGATCGAGGCGGCCTGCCGCAACCCTATGTACAAATGGGCGATCAATGCGCGCAGCGCGCTGCCCGGCTGGGTGCTGGACGGCAATGTCACGCTGATGGGCGATGCGGCCCATGCGATGACGCCGTTCCTCGGCCATGGCGCGGCCTGCGCCATCGAGGATGCCGTCGTGCTGGCCCGCGCTCTGGCGGAGGCGGGTGATGTGGCCGAAGGCTTGCAGCGCTATGAAGCGGCGCGCCACGAACGCGCCACCTTCATTCAGGCGGAATCCAATGCCAATGCCGACCGCATGCAGGGGGCGGACACCGATCTGTTCGGTCTTACGAAGATGAAGGACGAGGAGTCGCTGGGCCTGTTCACCTATGATTGCCGTACGGTGCCGGTATGAGCGCCCTGCCTTTCGACGGCCACGCCATCGCCCCTGAAACCGAGGCGTTTCTCAAGCAGAAGCACTGCCTGCTGATCGCCAATGAATGGGTCGATGGCAGCGGCGAGATGGCCAGCAAAGACCCTGCCACCGGTCTGGAACTGGCCTGCTTCGCCATCGGTGGCGCGGCGCAGATCGACCGCGCCGTGGCCGCCGCCCGCGCCGCTTTCGAGGGCCCATGGGGCCGCCTGACTGTCGCAGAGCGTACCGCGCTGATGTTCCGCCTCGCGCGGATCATGGAGGCCAAGGCCACGCTGCTGACCCAGCTCGACATTCTCGACAATGGCATGCCGGGCTTTATTGCGGGCCTCACCACCGCCAATTGCGTGGAGATGGTGGACTATTACGCCGGGGCCATCATGCGGATCGAGGGCACCACCATTGCCCCGCCCCGCCATATCGCCGCCGCAACCGAAGCACTGACCTATACGCTGCGGGAACCCGTTGGCGTGGCCGGGCTGATCGTGCCGTGGAATGTGCCGCTTTCCACCGCGATCCTGAAGCTGGCGCCCGCGCTGGCGGCGGGCTGCACGGTGGTGATGAAACCCTCGGAGGAAACGCCGCTGTCGGTGCTGGCCTTGGGGCAGATGATCGTCGATGCCGGTTTCCCGGCGGGGGTGGTCAACATCGTCAATGGGCTCGGGGCCGATGCCGGGGCGGCGCTGGCCGCGCATCCCGATGTCGACAAGATCAGCTTCACCGGCTCGACCGCCACGGGCAAGAAGATCGTGGTGGCGGCCACCGGCAATCTGAAAAAGGTCAGTCTGGAGCTGGGTGGCAAGAGCCCGGTGGTGGTGATGCCCGATGCTGATCTGGCGCTGGCGGTACCCGGCGTGGCGCTGGCCACCTTCTTCCTGCAGGGGCAGAACTGCATGGCCGGGACGCGCATCTTCGTGCATGAGGCTGTGCATGACGCGCTGATCGAGGGGTTGAAGGGCTTCGTCGCCGCGATGAAGCTGGGGCACGGCCTCGATCCCGCCAGCTTTCAGGGCCCGATGATTTCGGATGCTCATGCCGCCAAGGTGATGGGCTATATCGAGGGGGCCAAGGCCAATGGCGCCACGCTGGTGGCGGGCGGCCAAAAGCTGGACCGCCCCGGCAATTTCATCGAGCCGACGATCTTCACCGATTGCACCCCCGATATGGCGGTGATGACGGATGAAATCTTCGGCCCGGTGATGGCGATCCAGACCTTTGCCACCATGGATCTGGACGCGATTGCCGCCATGGCCAATGCCACGCCCTTCGGCCTGTCGGGCAGCGTGTGGACGCGCGATCTTTCCACCGCGCACCGCTTGGTGAAGCGCATCCGTTCGGGCCATGTCTCGATCAACTGCCATGGCGCGGTGGGGACGAACATCCCCTTCGGCGGCTTCGGCCAGTCGGGCTGGGGGCGCGAGTTCGGGCAGGAGGGGCTGGACGCCTATCTGGAAACCAAGGCCGTCACCGCGCGGCTCTGAGCTTTTGTTGCCGCATCGTTTTCGCGAAAAACCGGTTCCCACTGTTTCGCACGATGCTTTAAAAAGGCCGGGAAGATCGCCTCTTCCCGGCCTTTTGCTTACTGCATCACGCCGTTGGACAGATCGTGGCTGATCGCCGCCGCCGTCTCCTGCAGATCGGGTAGATAGCGCTCCAGCGCGGTGGAGAGCTTCATTGCGGCCACGAAGAAGGCCAGCGTCATCGCCGCCTCGTAATGGCCGTTCTTGAAGATCGGCACGGCGATCGAGGTGGTCTTGCCGGGGGTGAGGTTGTAGTGGTTGCGCCCCTGCACCGCATAGCCATTGGCGCGGATGCGCTCGACATCCAGGCTGACCTCGGCGGTGTCGAGATAGTTGATGTCGATATCCTGCGACACGCGCATGAAGCGCAGGATCATCTCGCGCTCGTCATCGGGGGCATAGGCCATGGAGACCTTACCCGAGGCGCTGTCCAGAATGGGCAGGGTGAAGCCGGGATAGTAATGCTCGAAGGTCAGCGAGGAATTGGCATGGGTGCTGTCGCGCAGCATCATGTCGCGCCCCACGCGGATGGCGATGGAGAGCGGCCAGCCCACCTTCTTGGTCAGCGCCACGATATGCGGGCGGGCGATGCGCACCAGTTCATCGTCATGCTGGAAGCCGGTGGCCAGCGTCTGCACCATGGCGGTGGCGCGATAGCGCTTGCGGGCCGGTTCTTGCTCGATCAGGCCTTCGTAGAGCAGCGTCTGCACGATGCGGCAGGCGGTGGGATAGGGCACTTCGGAGGCCTTGGCGATTTCCATCATCGAGAGCGATCCATGGCGGTTGATCGCCTTGAGCGCGGCAATGGACCGTGTGATCGAACGAATCGGAACGCCTTTTTCCATGACTTTCTCCCTGGGCATCCAAGCGCCGAAGCTGGCAGCGGGAGTGTCACCCTTTTTATCCGACAGGCGGATACGTCATCTGACGCAGAGCCGAAAATCCTGTTGGAACAACCGCCTGTCGGAGAGGCGGCCCGATGGCGCCCGGCCCGCAAGACAGCGGGCGGGCCCGGCGCGCAACCCCGCGCGAACCCGCCAAAATCAGTCATCCCCGCCGTCAGGTTTTTGTTCTGCTCGGCATGCGCAGAGTGTCAGCAGATCGCTCTGCCGCTGGCAAAAGAAATCAACTATCCGCCTGTCGGATAGTTGGCGTCACCAGGCGGGGATCACCACCTGACGGATCGCCTCGCCGCGTTCGAGCTTGTCCATCAGCTCATTGATCTCTTCCAGCGAGCCCTTGGAGGTGAGCAGGCGTTCGACAGGCAGCCGCCCGGCGCGCCACAGGGCGATGTAGCGCGGAATATCGCGCGAGGGGATCGAGGAGCCCATGTAGCTGCCCATCAGCGTCTTGCCGTCGGCCACCAGCGAGAGGGCGTTGATCTCCAGCGTTGCCGATGGATTGGGCAGGCCGACCGTCACGATGCGCCCGCCGCGCCGCGCCGCCTTGTAGGCCTGCGCCAGCACGGCGGCCTTGCCCACGGTTTCCACCACGACATCGGTGCCGGTCAGCTCGCCCTCATCGCCGGGGGCGACGGCTGCGGCTGCCCCCAGCTCCACCGCCAGCGCCCGCTTTTCCGGACTGGGATCGACGGCATAGACCGGCTGCGCCCCCGCCGCCAGCGCGCCCAGCAGAGCGGCCAGACCCACGCCGCCAAGGCCATAGATCAGCACGCTTTCGCCGGGCCGCACGGCGGCGGTGTTCATCACCGCGCCCACCCCTGTCAACACCGCGCAGCCGAAGAGCGCGGCGGTTTCGGGCGGGATATCGGCATCGACCTTGACCAGACTGCGCCGGTCCACCACCGCCTGCGTGGCAAAGGCCGAGACGCCCAGATGGTGATGGATGTGATCGCCATCGCAGGACAGGCGCGTGCCGCCGCGCATCAACTCGCCCTTGCCATTGGCTGCCGCGCCATTCGCGCAAAGGTAACCCTCGCCCGACTGGCAGGTGGGGCATTGGCCGCAGCTGGGCAGGAAGACCAGCACCACGCGGTCGCCCACGGCCAGGCCCGGTTCCTCGGGATCGCCCAAAGCCAGCACGGTGCCTGCCGCCTCATGGCCCAGCGCCATGGGCATCGGGCGCTGCCGGTCGCCGTTGATAACCGAGAGGTCCGAATGACACAGGCCCGCCGCATCGATCCGCACCAGCACCTCGCCGGGTTTGGGATCGGCCAGTTGCAGGGTTTTCACCTCCAGCGGATGGCTGGTGGCATAGGGGGCGGCGTGGCCGCCGCTCTGCGTCAGGACGGCGGCGGCGATGTCGCGGCTGTTCCCAAGGGCGTTGTTGCTGGTGGCCATGGCGGTCAGGCGCCCTTGGCCCACTGCTTCTCGAAGGCCCAGACCTCGTCGAAGCCGATCAGCGAGCAGAACTCCTTGAAGTTGAAGATGCCCTCGGGCTCGCCGATGCCATGGTCCTTCAGGTCGCGCAGGGCCTTTTCCATGGCCGTTGCCGCCACCAGCGAGGTGAGCGAGGGATAGATGGCATAGGCATAGCCAATCTCTTCCAGCACCTTGGCCAGCGGGATCGGGGTCGATCCGCCATTGGCCATATTGGCCATCAGCGGCTTGTCGAAGGCGGCGCAGGCCTTGGCCATTTCCTCTTCGCTTTCCAGCGCCTCGGGGAAGAGCACATGGGCGCCGGCCTTGTCATAGGCTTCCATGCGGCGCATCGTGGCATCGAAGCCCTCGCTCTGGCGCGCGTCGCTGCGGGCGATGACGAGGAAGTCCTCGCTTTCGCGCGCGGCCACGGCCACCTTGATCTTCTCGACCATATCCTCGAGCGGGATCACCCGGCGGAAGGGCGTGTGGCCGCATTTCTTGGGGAATTCCTGATCCTCGATCTGGATCGAGGTGACGCCCGCCGCCTCATAGCCCTTCACCGTGTGATGCACGTTGAGCAGCCCGCCATAGCCGGTGTCGCCGTCCGCGATCACCGCGCTGTCGCTGGTGCGCACCAGCGTTTCCATGCGGTTCTTCATCTCGGTGTAGGTGGCGATGCCGGCATCGGGCAGGCCCCAGGCGCTGGCGGTGAGCCAGTAGCCGGTGCCATAGACGATGTCGAAGCCGACCTTGTTGGCGATGACGGCGGTAATCATGTCCTGAATGCCGGGCACGACGAAGAACTTGCCGCTGGCGAGCTTCTGGCGAAGGATGGGATTGGCCATGGGAATCTGTCCTCTGGGAAAAGCGCCCCCGGCGCGTGAAAGAGCCGGGGGCGTGAGGTGCTCGGCGGGCTCCGCCGGAAGCTGTGGTTACTCGGCCGCCTCGGCCAGCGGCGCGGCCCAGCGCGGGGCGATGGGCGCGGGCAGACCGGTCTCGGCAAGGCAATTGGCGCGCAGGGTTTCGAGATCGGGGCCGAAGTTGAAGGTTTCGATGGGGCCACGCTCGGCACGGATCTTGGCGCGCAGGGCATCGGTGGCGGCGGCATCGACGATAAAGCCGTTCGGGCCATCCGCCAGCACCACGCCATAGCGGCGCGCGCCCTCAACCGTGACCAGACCCTGCTTCAGCTCCTTGGCCAGCAGGGCGGGATCGCGCTCCAGCGCATCGCCCCAGCCGCCGCCGCCCCAGGTGATGAAGTGCAGCTTGTCACCGGCCTCGACGGGATAATCCTCCAGCTTGTTGCCCACGACCACTTCGCTGCCATCGGCCTTCACCAGCACCTTGCGGGCGCGGGCGCCGGGCAGGCCCCCATTGACGCCCCATGGCGGCACGAACCAGCGGTCGTCATGGATGGCGATCACGCCGTCCTCGAGGAAGCGATAGACCATCTCGATGCCATTGCCGCCGCGATGCAGGCCCGGGCCGCCGCTGTCGGCGACGGTTTCGTAGCGCTCGATCACCAGCGGGAAATAGCGTTCGAGGAATTCGTTGGGCACATTGGTGAAGCCGGGGAACAGCGAATGGCCATCGGGCCCGTCGCCCAGCGGACGGCCCGGAATGCCGCCAAAGCCGATCTGGAAGAGCTGGAACCACTCGCCCTTCCGGTCCGTGCCCGCGTAAAACAGATGCGGCGAGGAGGAGAAACCGGCGGCATTGAGGAACTCCGGCGTCTTCTGCCCCAGCAGGCCACCCAGAATGTCGAACAGACGGCCCAACACATGGGTGCGGCCCGACAGCGCGGCGGGGAAGCGCGGCTTCAGCAGCGATCCTTCGGGGATGCGCACATCGATCAGATCGTAATAGCCATCGTTAAACAGGATCTGCGGATCGAAGATCATGATCATGTAGATGCCGAAGAACATGCGCATCATGTTCTCATTGAGCAGCATGTTGATCGAGGCCTGCGACTGCGGATCGGTGCCGTCGAAATCCAGCACCACGCGGCCATTCTCACGCCACATGGTGCATTTGATTTTGTAGGGGCCGTAGCCGAGGCCATCGTCGCAGATGTAATCCTCGAAGCTGACCTTGTCTTCGCCGATGGAGCTGTTGATCAGCTGCTGCATGGCGCGATGGTTGCGCTCCAGCAGCAGATCGGTGGCGGCCACGAACATGTCGTCGCCGAAACGCTCGGCCATTTCCTCGATGCGGTGGGCGGCGACGCGGCAGGAGGCGATCAGCGCGTTCAGATCGGCCTTGCACCAGTCGGCGGTGCGCGACTGGTGCATCACCAGCTTGATCAGATCCTCATTGTAGACGCCTTGCTTCCAGATCTTCACCGGCGGAATGCGCACGCCTTCCTGAAAGATGCTGGTGGCATGGATCGGCATCGATCCGGGGACCATGCCGCCGATGTCGCTCTGATGGCCGAACATCGAGGTGTAGGCGATCAGGCGCCCGTCCTTGAACACCGGCAGCAGCACCAGCCAGTCATTGCAATGGCTGATCGCGCCGCCCACCGAATAGGGGTCGGAGAGGAAGATCATGTCGCCTTCCTCCACCGTGCCCTCATAGCCGTCGAGGAAGGGGCCGATGTAGCTGCCGAACTGGCCCACGACCATGCGGCCCTTGTGGTCGGCGATCAGCGGGAAGGCGTCACCCTGCTCGCGGATGCCGGGCGACATGGCGGTGCGCACCAGCGTGGCGTCCATCTCGATGCGGGCGTTGCGCAGCGCGTTTTCGATGATGTCGAGCGTGACGGGATCGACGGTGACGGGGGCGAAAGGCGTGTCATTCGCCTGGATGATCTGTGCGGGCATGGTGTTGCTCCCTTCAGGCGAGGTGGATCAGGATGTTGCCGACATGGTCGACCGTGCCGGTGCAATCGGCTTCGATCAGCGTGGTCGAGTCCATCTCGGTGACAATGGCCGGGCCGGGGATAATGTCGCCGGCGCGCAATTTGGCGCGGTCGTAGATCACGGCGGGGACCATCTTGTCCTTGTCCCACAGCTGATGGTCGCGGATTTTCGCGGCGGCCGGGTTGCCGTCGCCTTGCTCCAGCGCCGGGGCGGCCAGTTCGAGCGCCGGGCCCATGGCAACGGCGCGCAGGTTCACCAGCTCATGCGCGCTGTCCATGTTGAAGGTGAAGAGGCGGTGATGCTCGGCATCGAAGCGCGCGGTCACACCTTTCAGGCCATCCTTGCGCAGGGCTTCGGGATCGATCGAGAGCGGCACCTCGAAGGCCTGGCCCTCGTAACGCACATCGAGTTCGAACAGCGAGGTGATGTCGGCCTCGGCCACGCCTTCGGCCAGCAGTTCCTTGCGGGTCTGCGCGGCCATTTCTTCCAGCACGGCGATCACGCTGCTCTCGTCGGTGTCGGACACGCGGCGACTGAAGCTGCGCGCGGTTTCGGTGCGCATGCGGGTGGTGGCATCGCCCAGAGCGCAGAGCACGCCCGGCGAGACCGGCGAGACGGCGGGCCAGCTGCCCATCAGCTTCGCCACGGCATTGACATGCAGCGGCCCGGCGCCGCCAAAGCCCATCACCGCAAAATCGCGCGGGTCATAACCCTGCTGCACCGAGATCATGCGCAGCGCGCCGAACATGTTCTCGTTCACAATGTCGATGATGCCGCGCGCCGCTTCCATCAGGCCGATGCCCAGAGCGTCGGCGATGGTCTGCACCGCCTTCTTGGCGCCCTCGCGGTCGAGCTGGAAGGTGCCGCCCAGCAGGTTCTCGGGCAGATAGCCCAGCACCACATTGGCATCGGTCACGGTGGGCAGCGTGCCGCCCTTGCCATAGGCCACCGGCCCCGGCACCGCGCCCGCCGACTGGGGCCCCACGCGCAGCGCCTTGGTCAACTCTGGCACATAGGCGATGGAGCCACCGCCCGCGCCCACGGTCTTCACATCGAGCGCCGAAGCGCGGACCTGCAGGTGGCCGACCTCGGTGGTGCGCTGGCGGCGCGCCTCAAGGTTCTCGATCAGCGCAACGTCGGTGCTGGTGCCACCCACATCCAGCGTCAGGATGTTTTTGATCCCCGCATTGCGCCCCACCCAGATCGCGCCGGTGACGCCGCCCGCCGGGCCGCTCATCAGCAGGCTGACGGGATGCTCCTCGGATTTCTCGGACGACATCAGCCCGCCATCCGAGCGCAGCAGCGAAAGCGATCCGGCCATGCCATTGCCGCGCAGCCGGTCGCGCAGATTGCGGACATATTTGCCCACCACCGGGCGCACGCTGGCATTGGCGACGGTGGTGAGGGTGCGCTCATACTCCTGCATCTCGGGCAGCACCTCATGGCTGAGCGAGATGGGGATGTTCGGCATGATCTCGGCGGCGAGTTCACCCACGCGGGCCTCATGCGCGCCATTGAGATAGGCGTTGATCAGGCTGACGGTCAGCGCTTCCACGCCGCTGTCGCGCAGGGCGGTCAGCGCCTTGCGGATGCCGTCCTCGTCGATGGCGGCGATTTCCTTGCCCTGCGCGTCCATGCGCCCGGCGATCTCATGGGTGTCTTCCAGCGCGGCCAGCGGCTCGGGCTTGGGCCACACGATCCAGCCGGCCAGACCGCCCGGCACAAAGCTGCGCGCGATCTGCATGATCTGGCGATAGCCCTGGCTGGTGATGAGGCCGACGCGCGCGCCCTTGCCCTCCAGCACGGCATTGGTGGCCACGGTGGTGCCATGCAGGAAGAATTCCACATCCGCCGGGGTGACGCCCGCCTTGCCGCAGATCGCCGTCACGCCATTGAGGATGCCTTCGGAACTGTCATGCGGGGTGGAGGGGGTCTTGTGGCGCCAGAAGGCACCGCTTGTCTGGTCCAGCAGCAGCAGGTCGGTAAAGGTACCGCCGACATCAACACCCAATCTGTAGCTCATGGTATCCCCGGACGAATCGCTCCAGCCGATCCGGCGCCAGGCGCGGGCAGGCATGGAAAGTGGTCAAAAGGCCGAGCGGGCGATCCCGCCTCGGCAATGGACAATGGCTATCCTGATCCGCCACAAGCGCGTGGGGCTTGGCGCCCCTTATCCGCCCAGCGGTTTTTTGGCGGGCGGAAATGGTCATAGTGGCCCGCACAGGGGCACACCGGGGCGAGCGATGAAAAGGATATGCCTGTGAGTTTCACCCTTTCCGATCTTTCTCCCGCCAATCAGGCCTTTCTGGCCCGCCGCGCACAAGGGCAGGGCCTGCTGATCGCGGGCGACTGGCGCGAGGCGGAGGGCGCGCGCAGCTTTGCCACGCTGGACCCGGCGACCGGGCTGGAAACCGGGCGCATCGCTCAGGCCAGCGCGGCGGATGTGGATCAGGCGGTGGCTGCCGCCGCCGCCGCCCTGCCCGGCTGGCGCGCGACGGTGCCGGTGCAGCGCGCGCAGATCCTCTGGAAGATCGCCGAGCTGATCGAGGCCAACATCGATGATCTGGCGCAGCTGGAAACGCTCGATCAGGGCAAGCCGCTGTTCGTGGGCCGCTGGGCGGAGATTCCGGGCGCCGCCAACCAGTTCCGCTTCTTTGCCGGGCAGGCGATGAACATCGAGGGCAACACGCTCGAAAGCTCGATCAACTATCAGCCCGCAGGCAAGCAGATGCGCACATGGACGGTGCGCGAGGCCGTGGGCGTGGTGGCGGCCATCGTGCCGTGGAACTCGCCGCTGGTGCTCACGGCGATGAAGCTGGCCCCCGCGCTGGCGGCAGGCTGCACGCTGGTGCTCAAACCCGCCGAGGACACCTCGCTGACCGCGCTGCGCCTGGCCGAGATCATGGCCGAGGCCGGTCTGCCCGCCGGTGTGCTGAATGTGGTGACCGGTTTCGGCGCCGAGACGGGCGCCACGCTGGCCGCCCATCCGCAGGTCGACAAGATCGCCTTCACCGGCTCCACCGCCACGGGCCGCGCGGTGCTGGACGCCGCCAAGACCAATTTCAAGCGCGTGACGCTGGAGCTGGGCGGCAAGAGCCCCTCCATCGTGATGCCCGATGCCGATCTCGATCTGGCGATCCCCGGCGTGGCCAATGCCATCTTCTTCAACGCCGGGCAGGTGTGCATCGCGGGCTCGCGGCTTTATGTGCATCGCTCGATCCACGATCAGGTGGTCGAGGGCGTGGCGGCCTATGCCAAAAGCCTGAAGCTGGGCCATGGCCTGCTGCCCGACACGCAGATGGGCCCGGTGGTCTCGCTGCGCCATGCCGAGCGGGTGGAGGGTTTCGTCACCCGCGCCAGAAACGAGGGCGCCACCATCCTGACCGGCGGGCAGCGCACCGGCGAGGCGGGCACCTTCATCACCCCCACCGTGCTGACCGATGTGCGGGCGGATATGGAAGTGGTGCGCGAGGAGGTCTTCGGCCCGGTGCTGGTCGCCCAGCCTTTTGACGAGGTGGAAGAGGTGATCGCGGCGGCCAATGACAGCCCCTTCGGTCTCGCCTCCAGCATCTGGACCGAAAGCCTGAGCAACGCCCACCGCATGGCCGCCGACATCCGCGCGGGCACGGTGTGGATCAACTGCCATGCCATGTATGACGCCAGCCTGCCGATCGGCGGCGTCAAGGCCTCGGGCTGGGGGCGTGACAGCGGCAAGCAGGCCATGGACAATTATCTGGAATGGAAGACCGTATGCGCCGTCGTCTGATCCCCGGCCTGCCCGCGGAGATCCACCTGTGACCACCATCGATCCGGCCCTCTTCCGTCAGGTGCTGGGCCATTACCCCACCGGCGTCGCGGTGATCACCGCGACCGGGGAGGATGCGCCCCACACCATGGTGGTGGGCAGCTTCACCTCGGTCAGCCTCGATCCGCCGCTGGTGGGGTTTCTGCCCGGCAAAACATCGACCACATGGCCGCTGATCGAGGCAACCGGCCATTTCGGCGTCAATGTGCTGGGCGCGAACCACGGCGATCTGTGCCGCCAGCTGGCGGGCAAGGCCGATCGCATGGCCGGGGTGGACTGGCATGTCGGTGAGCATGGGGTGCCGCTGCTCGACGAGGCGCTGGTGACCATCGCCTGCCGCATCGCCTGGGTGCATGAGGCGGGCGACCATCACTTCGTGCTGGGGCAGGCTCTGGGCATGGCGGTGCGCCGCGATGGCGCGCCGATGCTGTTTCACAAGGGCCGTTATGGCGGTTTCGCCCCGCTGGGCTGAGCATTTCCACAAGGACATATCACGATGGACCATTTGACCACCTTGCGGGCCGAGGGCTGGCTGCGCGAAACCCATGCCATCGGCGGTGCATGGCCCGAGGCGGCGAGCGGCGAGCGCTACCCCGTCCTCAACCCCGCCACTGGCGAGAGCATCGGCACCATTGCCTGGGGCGGCGCGGCGGACACGCGCGCGGCCATCGCTGCGGCGCAGGCGGCCTTCGGCGCATGGTCGATGACGCTGGCTGCCGAGCGGGCCGAGGCCCTCTCGCGCATGGCCGGGCTGATCCGTGAGCATGCCGATCTGCTGGCGGCGATGCTGACGCTCGAACAGGGCAAGCCGCTGGCCGAGGCGCGCGGTGAGGTGCTGCAGGGCGCCGCCTATGTCCAGTGGTTCGCCGAGGAGGCGCGCCGCACCAATGGCGAGATCATTCCCTCCCCGTGGAAAGACCGTCAGATTCTGGTGACGAAGGAGCCGGTGGGCGTTGTCGCCGCGATTTCGCCGTGGAATTTCCCTTTCTCGATGCTGTCGCGCAAGGTGGCTCCGGCGCTGGCCGCCGGATGCACCGTGGTGGTCAAGCCGTCCGAACTGACGCCCTATTGCGGGCTGGTCTGGGCGGTGCTGGCCGAGAAGGCGGGCGTTCCGGCGGGCGTGGTCAATGTGGTGACTGGCGATGCAGCGGCCATCGGCGGCGAGCTGACCGCCAATCCGCTGGTCCGCAAGCTGACCTTCACGGGTTCGACGCGGGTGGGCAAGCTGCTCTATCAGCAGTCCGGCGAGACGATGAAGAAGCTCTCGATGGAGCTGGGCGGCAATGCGCCTTTCATCGTCTTTGACGATGCCGATCTGGACCGCGCGGTGGAGGGGGCCATCGCCGCCAAATATCGCAATGCGGGGCAGACCTGCGTCTGCACCAACCGTTTCTACGTGCAGGACGGCATCTATGATGCCTTCGCCAGGCGCCTGACCGAGCGGGCGGCCGCGATGAAGCCGGGCAACGGGCTTGAACCCGGCGTGGAGCAAGGGCCGCTGATCAATGAGGCTGCCGTGGCGAAGGTGGAGGCCCATGTCGCCGATGCGCTGGCCAGGGGCGGCACGTTGATGGCGGGCGGGCGCCGGCATGTCCCCGGCGGCACATGGTATGAGCCCACGGTCATCGCGGAGGCGAGCGACGAGATGCTGATCGCCCGTGAGGAAACCTTCGGTCCGGTGGCGGCCCTGTTCCGTTTCACGCAGGAGCAGGATGCGGTGACGCGGGCCAATGCCACGCCCTATGGGCTGGCGGCCTATGTCTACACGCGGGATCTGGCGCGGGCCTTCCGGGTCTCGCGGGCGTTGGAGACGGGGATGGTCGGCCTCAATGAAGGGCTGATCACCACCGAGGTCGCGCCCTTTGGCGGGGTGAAGGACAGCGGGATCGGTCGCGAAGGGGCACGTCAGGGGATCGAGGAATTCCTCACCCTGAAATATGTCAGCCTGGGGCTGTAAGACCGTGGGCGGCGGCCTTGGCGGCGCGGGTGTTCCCGGGCCCTGACCGCCAGCCGGACAGACCGCCATGGATGACCCGGGGGCCAGCGCCTGAGTCCTAGCATGATGCCTTTGGCGGTCGGTCGAGGGTGTGTTGTCCAGCCATGTCTGCTGTGGCGCTCTCCGTTTCGTCGCGACCGGTCTTTGGGATAACCACGAAGGAACCTCACCGATGAAGCGATGCATTTTGGCGATGTTCCTGGCAGGCGCGATGACGGCGGGCTTTTCAGGGGCTGACGCCGCGCCTGCGCCGCCCTCCACCATCGCCATCGATGGCGGGCGGGTGATCCGCCCTGCGGCTGACGCTGAAGGCATCACCAGCTTCAAGGGCCTGCCTTATGCCGCGCCGCCGGTCGGGCCCCGGCGCTGGAGGCCGCCCGCGCCGGTCGTGCCCTGGGCGCAGCCGCGAAAAGCCGATACCTTCGGGGCCGATTGCTTTCAGGCGGTGTCTGGGGAGAGCCCCGCGTCGCGCCCGCGTTCGGAGGATTGCCTCTATCTCAACGTGTGGACGCCGGCGGGACGGAATGCGGCCAAGCTGCCGGTCTATGTCTGGTTCCACGGCGGTGGATCGCGTGTCGGCTCCGGTGCGCAGCCCGGTTTCGATGGCAGCGCCATGGCCCGCAAGGGCATTGTGGTGGTGACGGTCAACTATCGCCTTGGCCCCCTCGGTTTCCTCTCCACGCCGGAGCTGAGTCGCGAGAGCCTGCATGGCGCCTCGGGCAATTACGGCTTTATGGACGATCTGGCGGCGTTGCGCTGGGTAAGGCGCAACATCGCCACTTTCGGAGGAGACCCCGCGCGGGTGACGATCGGCGGCGAATCCTCGGGCTCGGTCACCACCAGCGTGCTGATGGTTTCGCCGCAGGCCAAAGGGCTGTTCCAGCGGGCGATCGGGGAAAGCGGGTCGTCGTTGCGGGTTCACGAATATGGCAGCATGGGCGCCACCAGTCTGGCCGATGAAGAGGCCAAGGGCGGCAAGCTGATGGCAGCCCTGGGGGTGGGCAATCTGGCCGGGATGCGGGCGGCCTCGGCGCAGCATGTGCTGGATGCCTCGGTCCGCGCCGGAACCTTCTACAATCTGCCGGTGGTCGATGGCGCGCTGCTGCCCGATGCGCCATGGCGCATCTTCGCCCGGCACCGGCAGAATGACGTGCCGCTGCTCGTGGGCTGGAACGCGCAGGAGGGCTCGGTCAATCTGCTGATGGGGCGCAAGCCTTTTTCGGAGCTGCTCAAGGGCTATTACGGCGCGGAGGCGGCGCGCATCGCGCCCTTTTACGCGGCCCGGTCCGAGGATGACCTGCAGGCCTATGTTCGCGCGGCGGGAGACAATGGCATCGCCTATGGCACCTGGAAATGGGCCTATGCCCAGACGCTGAGCGGGCGTCAGCCGGTCTATGCCTATGAATTCGACCATGCGCCGCCGATCCCGGCGGGCACCTTCGGTCCACATTTCGATGTGAGGCTGGCGGGCGCCTTCCATGGCGCGGAAATTCCCTATGCCTTCGATACGCTGGCCTCCAGGCCGGACTGGGCGGTGACGGATGTGGATCGCGCCATCGCCGCCACCATGTCGGCCTATTGGGTCAATTTCATCAAGACCGGAAATCCGAACGGCAGGGGGCCGGGCGGCGCGGGGCTGGCGCTCTGGCCACGCTATACGCCGGGCCCGGCGGCGCAGCGGATGAGGATCGCGGCGGTCAGCCATGCCGAAGCCGATGCCGATTTTGCACGCTTTCTGGCCATCAAGCAGGCGCATGATCGCATCGACCCGGCCGATCCGGTTGCTCCCACGAAACGCCGATAAAGCGGAGGCTTGCACAAGGGGCGGGATCGGGTCGTCACATTCGCTCCCGGCGCGCTGGATGGCGCGCACGGCCAGGCGCTGACATCCGCCTGCCGGCAGGTTGTGATACATTGTCACATTGTCGCAACAGTTGCTGCATAACAGCCTTTTATGCCTGATCTTTTCCCCCTGTCGCGCCGTGCCCTCGTCGGTGGCCTTTCGCTCAGCCCCTTCATTCTGACGTCCGCCCGGGCGCAGACGCTGGGCTTCACCGATTATCCCTTCACGCTGGGCGTCTGCGCGGGCGATCCTGCCGTCGATGGCTTCGTGCTCTGGACCCGCCTCGCGCCGCGGCCGTTCGAACCGCAATATGGCATGCCGATGAAGCCGGTGGCCGTCGACTGGGAGGTGGCCGAGGACGAAGGCTTTCACAAGCCCGTGGCCAAGGGCACCGAGATCGCCCGCCCGGAACTGGGCCATGCCATCCATGCCGAAGTGGCGGGGCTGAAGCCGGGCCGCTCCTATTGGTATCGCTTCCATTGCGCGGGCCAGAAGAGCCTGACCGGCCGCGCCGCCACGCTGCCCGCTCTCGGCGCGTCGGTGGAGCGGGTGCGCTTCGCCGCCGTGGGCTGCCAGCATTATGAGGCGGGCTGGTACACCGCTTTCCGCCATGCCGCGCAGGAAGATCTGGATTTCTTCTTCCATTACGGCGATTTCATCTACGAATATTCGCCCGGTTTCGCGCTGGACGCGCATCATCAGCCGGTCGATCCGGTGCGCCGCTATCTGGGCGCGGAGCCCTTTTCGCTCGATGCCTATCGCCTGCGCTATGCCCAGACCGCGCTCGACACCGATCTGCAGGCCGCCCGCGCGGCGCATCCCTGGTTCTGCACCTATGACGACCATGAGGTGCAGAACAACTGGGCGGGCGAGTGGGATCAGAACGGCACCCCGCCCGAGCTGTTCATCACCCGCCGCCGCATGGCGCTTCAGGCCTGGTATGAGCATATGCCGGTGCGCCGCTCGACGATGGCGCGCGACGGGACGGTCGATTTCCACCAGCGCGCCGATTACGGCGATCTGCTGCGCCTGCACCTGCCCAACACCCGCCTCTATCGCAGCGATCAGCCCTGCGGTGACAATTACCAGCTGGTCTGCGCGGCGCAGGTCTCGCCAAGCGCGCAGATGATCAACCCCGAGCAGGAAAGCTGGCTCAATGCCGGTTTCGCCCAGAGCCATCAGCGCTGGCAGGGGCTGGCGCAGCAGGTGATGATGTGCCCGCTCGACCGCCGCGGGCCGGACGACAAGCAGACCGCGCCGACCTACAATATGGACAGCTGGGCGGGCTATCAGGCGCAGCGCGAAAGGCTGTTCGGCCTGTTCGGTCGCAGCCGCAATGTGGTGGTCGTCACCGGCGACGAGCATGAGAATTACGCCAATGACCTGATGGTGGGCGAGAAGGTGGTGGCCTCCGAATTCGTCTCCACCTCGATCACCTCGGGCGGGGACGGCCATGATCTGCGCCCCGGCATCGAGCGCTGGATGGCCGACAATCCCTTCCTCAAATGGACCAATGACCGGCGTGGCTATGTGGTGAGCGAGATCACGGCGGCCTCTTGGATCGGCCATTACCGCACGGTGGACGCCGTGTCGCGCCGGGACATGCCGATCAAGACGGCGGCCAGCTGGGCGGTGGAGGCCGGAAAGCCGGGGCTGGTGCGGGCCTGACGGGGGCGCCACAGGCAAAACCGGTGCGGCGCATCTGGCCATCGGCATAGGTCAGCGTCGTGCGCCGGAGGGCATGGCGCGGTCATGACCCGCGCCAGATCGGATGGCTGCGGCGCGGGGCAGCTGGCGGTCTATGCCGCCTCGCCAGCCAGCGTTTCGATCACCTCCACGCCATGCGCCTTGCAGGCTGCCTTCAGCCCTTCATCCACCACGCGGTCGCAGACGTAGAAGTCGATGGCCTCCATGCCGCAGACCCGCACCGGGGCCGCGCGGCCCTCCTTGGAGGAATCCGCCACCAGAATGACCTTGCGCGCGTTGCGGATGATCGTTTGCGAGACCTCCACCTCATCGATGGCGAAGTCCAGCAGCGTGCCGTCCGAGGCCAGAGCGGAGATGCCGATCAGCGCGTAATCGACGCGGAAATTCTCGATGAAGCGCATCGCCAGCGCGCCGACCACCGCACGATCCTGCGTGCGCACCGTGCCGCCCACGCAGACCAGATCGACCGAGCCATGGCTGCTGAGCGCATCCACCACATTGAGATTGTTGGAAATCACCATCAGATCGCGATGATGACTGAAATTGGCCGCCACCGCTTCCGTGGTGGTGCCGATGTTGATGAACAGCGAGGAGCCATCCGGGATCAGCGCCGCCGCCGCGGCGCCGATGCGGGCCTTGGCATGGGCGGCCACGGCGCGGCGCGTGTCATAGGCGATGTTGTTCACGCCCGAGGCCACCAGCGCGCCGCCATGAATGCGGGAGAGCAGGGCCTGATCGGCCAGCACGTTCAAATCCCGGCGGATGGTCTGGGGGGTGACGGCAAGGCGCTCGGCCAGATCCTCCACCGCCACGCTGCCGGCGTTGCGGGCGATCTCCAGAATGCGGGCGCGGCGGCGGGCGATGGCGTCGTCCTGATTGTCCGTCACAGTGCTCACCATCGCCTCCTTGTCGTTGCTGTCGATGGCCTTAAACCCCGTGGCGTCGAGGTCAATCGCGGGCCAGATAGGCTTCCAGCGCCTGCGCCGTGCCTTGCGGCACATGCAGGCCCAGCTTGCTGCGGCGATAGAGAATGTCCTGCGCGGTGCAGGCCCATTCGGCTGCCACCAGATAATCCACCTCGCGCGTGTGGAGGCCGCCGCCCAGATCGGCGCCCAGATCCTCCGGCGTCCGCGCCGTGCCCAGCAGCTTGAAGACGCAGGTGCCATAGGCGCGGGCCAGACGATGCAGCAGCGCGGGCGCCAACTGCGGGTAACGCGCGACCAGGCTGGCCACGAATGCTTCGAAATCCCCATCGGGCAGGTCGCCGCCTGGCAGGGTGGCGCCCGCCGTCCATGGCGCGCTGGCCTGTGGGAAGAGCGGGGCGATATGCTCCATCGCGTGTTCGGCCAGCTTGCGATAGGTGGTGATCTTGCCGCCAAACACGCTGAGCATCGGGGCCTTGCCCTCACTTTGATCGAAATCCAGCACATAGTCGCGCGTCACCGCCGAGGCATTGGCGGCGTGATCGTCGTAAAGCGGGCGGATGCCGGCATAGCTCCACACGATGTCGGCGGGGGAGACCTCGCGCTCGAAATAGCGGTTCACCGTCTCGCAGAGATAGTCGATCTCGCTCTGGCTGATCTCGGCCTTGCCCGGCGGTGCGTTCCACGGTTCGTCGGTGGTGCCGATCAGGGTGAAGTTCTGCTCATAGGGAATGGCGAAAACGATGCGGCGGTCCGGGTTTTGCAGCATGAAGGCGTGGTCGCCTTCATAGAGCCGGGGCACCACGATATGGCTGCCCTTGATCAGCCGCACGCCGCGATCGTTGCGCGCCCGGCCCAGCCTGCGCAGCACGGCATCGACCCATGGCCCCGCCGCATTCACCAGCACCCTGGCGCGCACCTGACGCTGACCCATCCCATCCTCGATGGTGGCCAGCCACCGATCGCCCTGCGATTGCGCACTGACCAGGCGGGTGCGGGTGCGGATCTCTGCCCCGCGCGCGGCGGCATCCATCGCGTTGAGGACGGTCAGGCGGCTGTCCTGCACCCAGCAGTCGGAATAGACGAAGGCGCTGCCTTTCCCTCTCGCGCCGCGCTTCAGGCCATGGCCCTGCGGGGCGCGGTCCAGATCCAGTTTTTGCGTGCCGGGCA
The DNA here is from genome assembly GCF_001598555.1 of Novosphingobium rosa NBRC 15208. GTDB lineage: Bacteria > Pseudomonadota > Alphaproteobacteria > Sphingomonadales > Sphingomonadaceae > Novosphingobium > Novosphingobium rosa. The sequence continues at coordinate 48,522 of NZ_BCZE01000029.1, read as the reverse complement.
GCTTTTTGCGGCCCCCCAGATGGTCGTAGAGAAACAGGCCCAATCGCACCATCCACGCCGGGCGCGGCGATTGCGACTGCGGCAGCACAAAGCGCAGCGGCCAGATGATATGCGGGGCCATGCCCAGCAGGCGCTCGCGCTCGATCAGCGCCTCGCGCACCAGACGGAATTCGTAATACTCCAGATAGCGCAGGCCCCCATGGATCAGCTTGGTGCTGGCCGAGGAGGTGTGGCTGGCCAGATCCTCAGCCTCGACCAGCAGCACCGACAGGCCCCGCCCCGCCGCATCGCGCGCGATGCCCGCGCCATTCACGCCGCCGCCCACGATCAGCAGGTCATAGGTCGGTTCGGCGGGGCTGGGGGGTGTGGCCATGGCGTTCGTCTTTCGGAGTGAGTCCATTAAATTTTTCGAATGCGAAAATATGACCGCATTATCGAAAATGCAAACGAAACTGTTGACGCTGGGTCGAAAGCGTGTGCAGATGGCGAAAACCAGCGAAAACGCCCCCGGCGCAGACGGTGAGAGGATGGACATGACCCTGGACCACAAGCTGCGCGGCGAGCTGATCGCGGAGGTGATCGCCGTGGCGATCATCATCACGCTGGGCGATTGCGCGGCGGCGATGATCACGCTTTACGATCCCAGCCCCTATGCCACCGCCTATTGGGGCGTGTGCATCGCCTGGGGTCTGGCGGTGACGCTGGCCATTTTCGTGACCGGCGCGGTTTCGGGCACCCATGCCAATCCGGCGGTGACACTGGCGCTGACGTTGTTTCGCGGCTTTCCCAAAGAGAAGGTGCTGCCTTACTGGATTGCTCAGGTGATCGGCGGCTTCATCGGCGCGGCGCTGGTGCTTCAGCTCTATCACCCGGTGATCGACGCCTACAACGCCGCCCATGGGCTGACGCGCGCGGGCGGCGGGGCGGCGGGGGTGTTCTTCACCCATCCCGGGCCGCATATCCTGCCGATGCATGCCTTCTGGGACGAGGTGGTGCTCACCGCGATCCTGCTGCTGGGCATTTTCGCCATCACCGACGAATACAACACCAGCGCCCCCATGGCCAATTCCGGCGCGCTGATGATCGGCCTGCTGGTGGCCTGCATCGGGGCTTGCGGCGGCTATCTGGAGGCCTGGCCGATCAACCCCGCGCGTGACCTTGGCCCGCGTCTGCTGGCGTGGCTGGCCGGGTGGGACGCCTCGGCCTTTCCCGGGCCCGACAATTACTGGTGGGTGCCGGTTGCCGCGCCGCTGCTGGGCGGTGTCGTGGGGGCGGGCATCTATCAGCTTCTGATCAAGCCCTACTTGCCCAGGGACCGCAAGATCCTGCACTAAGCCGCCCGCTTTCGGAGAATGCCTGATGACCCAAGCCCGCCATATTCTCGCCATCGATCAGGGCACGACCTCGACGCGCTCGATCGTCTTCGACGATGCCGCGCGCCCGGTCGCCACCGCGCAGAGCGAGTTCGCGCAGCATTACCCCGAGCTGGGCTGGGTGGAGCATGATCCCGAAGACATCTGGCGCGACACGCTCTCCACCGCGCGCGAGGCCATCGAGAAGAGCGGCGTGGGCGCGGGCGGCATCGCGGGCATCGGCATCACCAACCAGCGCGAGACGGTGGTGGTGTGGGAACGCGCCAGTGGCAAGCCCATCCACAACGCCATCGTCTGGCAGGACCGCCGCACCGCGCGCCTCTGCGCCGAGCTGAAGGCCGATGGCGCGGAGCCCGATGTCCGCGCGCGCACCGGCCTGCTGCTCGACCCCTATTTTTCGGGCACCAAGCTGGCGTGGATTCTCGATCATGTGGAAGGGGCGCGGGCGCGGGCCGAAAAGGGCGAGCTGGCCTTCGGCACCATCGACAGCTTCCTGCTCTGGCGCCTGACCGGCGGCAAGGTGCATGCCACCGATGTGACCAATGCCGGGCGCACCCTGCTCTACAACATCCGCGAGCAACGCTGGGACGAGGAGCTGTGCCGGTTGCTGCGCGTGCCGATGCAGCTGCTGCCGCAGGTTCACGACAACGCCCATATCTTCGGCGCCACGGACAAGAGCCTGCTGGGCGCGGAAATTCCCATCGCGGGGATCGCCGGGGATCAGCAGGCGGCGCTGTTCGGTCAGGCCTGTTTCCAGCCGGGCATGGTGAAATCCACCTATGGCACGGGCTGCTTCATGCTGCTCAACACCGGCGCGCAGGCGCTGGATTCGCAGCATCGCCTGCTCACCACCCCCGCCTATCGCCTGAACGGGCAGATGACCTATGCGCTGGAAGGCTCGATCTTCGTGGCGGGGGCGGCGATCAAATGGCTGCGCGACGGCATCGGCGTGATCACCAGCGCCCGCCAGACCAACGATATGGCCACGCAGGTGCCCGACAACAATGGCGTCTATATGGTCCCGGCCTTCGTGGGCCTTGGCGCGCCGCATTGGGATCCGGATGCGCGCGGCGCGATCTTCGGCCTGACTCTGGGCGCGACCCAGGCCCATCTCGCCCGCGCCGCACTGGAGGCGGTGGCCTATCAGACGATGGATCTGGCCAGCGCGATGACCGAGGACGGCGGCGCCCGGCCCGAAGCCCTGCGCGTGGACGGCGGCATGGCGGCCAACGACTGGCTGTGCCAGTTTCTGGCCGATATGCTCGATGCGCCGGTGGAGCGGCCTGTCCATCTGGAGACCACGGCGCTGGGCGCGGCGTTCCATGCGGGCCTTGCGACGGGGCTGTGGCCCGATCTCGATGCGCTGGCGGCAACCTGGACTCAGGGCGACCTGTTCAAGCCGAATATGAAAAAGGCCGAGCGCGAAAAACTGGCCGCCGGCTGGCAGGATGCGGTGCGCCGCACGCTGTGACGGCGCAAGGGGGCGCCAGGCCCCCTTGGCGCGCGGCGTGATGTGAGGCGCAGCGCAGGCCACGTTTCCCCTCATTTAGCCGGACTAACGGCTTGGCCAGCGCCCTGGAGGCGCGCGTTTGGCGTTCCTTGCGCTTGTTTCTTCGCGGCTTGGCGAAGCGCAAGGCTGCAGCATCGCGCCTTTCAGTCCATTGCCTCTCCCGCATTTATGGTTTACCTGTAAATCCATAATTTGCAGACGCGCATGAACGCGGAAGGAGAGGGGCGTGATGACGGGCTTTACGGGGCATGAGGTTTCGCGGCGTGGCTTCGTTCAATGCGCGGCCTGCACGGCTGCGGCCACACCGTTCATGGTGGCCGCGCCGGGGGCGCTGGTTGCGCCGCCGCCCGCGGGGGGCGCGGAGGCGTTCCATGAATTTCCCTATGGCGCGGTGCGGCTGACCGGCGGGGTGATGAAGCGTCATTACGATCATATCCATGCCCATTATCTGGCGCTGGACAATGACCGGCTGCTCAAGGTCTTCCGGCAGAATGCGGGTCTGGCCGCGCCGGGCCCCGATATGGGCGGCTGGTATGACGCGGATGGCTTCGTGCCCGGTCTGGCCTTCGGGCAATATGTCTCCGGTCTGGCGCGGATCGCGGCGACCACGGGCGATCCGGCGACGCGGGCGAAAGTGGCGGCGCTGGTCAACGGCTTTGGCGAGGCGCTCGTGGCCGCCCGCAACCCCTATGCCGGGCCCAAGGCGCAGCAGCAGTGGGCCGCTTACGTCATGGACAAATATGTCGTCGGCCTGATCGACGCCTATCGCCTCTGCGGGGTGGAGCAGGCCAAGGCCCTGCTGCCCGTCGTCATCGACAAATGCATGCCCTATATCTCGCCGGTTTCGCGCGATCGGGTGGGGAAGCTCGATCCGCCTTACGATGAAACCTATGTTCTGCCCGAGAATCTCTTCCTCGCGGCGGAGATCATCGGCGACGATACATACCGGGCGCTGGCGGTGAAATATCTGCTGGATCGTGAGTGGTTCGATCCTCTGGCCGCCGGTCGGGATGTGCTGCCCGCCAAACATGCCTATAGCCATATGATCGCGCTGAGTTCGGGCGCGCAGGCCTATCTGCATCTGGGCGACACGAAATACCGTCAGGCGCTGGTGAACGCGTGGCGCTTTCTGGAGCAGCAGCGCTTCGCCAGCGGCGGCTGGGGGCCGGAGGAGCAGTTCGTGACGCCCCATGAGGGCAGGCTGGCCGCCAGCCTCGCCTCGTCCAAGGCGCATTTCGAGACGCCCTGCGGCAGCTTCGCCGATATGAAGCTGGCGCGTTATCTCACCCGCTTCACCGGATCGCCCGCCTATGGCGACGGGCTTGAACGCACGCTCTACAACACGATCCTCGCCACGCGCTTTCCGGACAGCGACGGCGGCTATCCCTATTATTCGAACTACGGCCCGGATGCTCAGAAGGTCTATTACCAGCAGAAGTGGCCGTGTTGCTCCGGCACGCTGGTGCAGGGCGTTGCCGATTATGTGCAGGGGCTCTACTTCCACGACGATCGCACGCTGATGGTCAACATGTATGCCAGTTCCGACCTGCGCTGGGAGCGGCCCGGCGGCGCCGTGGAGATCAGCCAGCACACCGACTATCCGGCCAGCGACAGCGTGCGGCTGACCATCCGCAACCCCGGCGATGGCGGTTTCGCGATGAAGCTGCGCATTCCGGCCTGGGCCAAGGGCGCGACAGTGCGTGTCGGCGGGCAGGCGCAAGCGGTGGAGCCGGGCAGTCTGGCGACCGTGAGCCGGGCATGGAAGCAGGGCGATGTGTTGGAACTGACTCTGCCGCAAAAGCTGCGCGTTCTGCCCATCGACGATCACAATCCCAACATGGCGGCGGTGATGCGCGGCGCGGTGATGTATGTCGGCCTCAACCCGTGGGAGGGCATCGGCGGCCAGTCGATTGCTCTGCCCGCAGCGCTGTCTCCCATGCCGGGGGAGGCGGAAGCCTATCGGGCCTCTGTTGCGGGGCGCGATCTCGTGTTCATCCCCTATTTTCAGGTGCAGAGCGAGCGCTACGCGACCTACTTCCAGATCGCCTGACAGAACGGACACTTTGCAGCCCGCGGGCCGCCGGTCGCATTGCGCCGGAGGTTTTCGTCCTTGCTCGCGCGGAAGAACCCAACAGAAGCAGCGCTTTCCTGAAAAAAGCGCAGCAGCGCAAAAAGGAGATTGCCTGTTTATAGGCGCATGATATGTTTGCATGCAAATGAGTCAGATCGCTCAGGAGAGCCGATAAAGGTCCGGCGCGATCGATGACGGGGAATGAATGGATGACCGCCCAGCGGGCTTGCTCATGGACAACGGGCAAGACAAGGGCGGCATACGGGAGGATGAGTGACATGAAGGCGAAGTATCTTCTCTGCGGTGTTGCGTTCTGTTCGCTGGCGGGGCTGGCGCACCCCGCGCTGGCCCAGAACGCAGCGGGCGCCCGCCCGGATGCGTCAGCGGCAACGCCCGCCCCCGCCAACCCTCAGGGGCCGGCGGATGCGGACACGCCGCAGATCATCGTGACCGGCGTGCGCGCCAGTTTGCAGAGCGCACAGAACATCAAGCGCAACGCGTTTTCCATCGTCGACTCGATCGTCGCCGAGGACATCGGCAAGCTGCCCGACAACAATGCGACCGAAGCGCTGCAGCGCGTGACCGGCGTGCAGGTGTCGCGCGATGTGGGCGAGGGCGGGGCCATCGCCATTCGCGGTCTGCCGCAGGTCGAAACCACGCTGAACGGCCGCGAGACCTTCACCGCCGGGGGCGGCCGCACCTTCAACCTTCAGGACTTCCCCGCCGAGCTGATCTCGCGCATCGATGTCTACAAGTCGGTGACGGCGGATCTCATCGAGGGCGGCCTTGGCGGCACGGTCGATCTGCGCACGCGCCGGCCGCTCGACTTCAAGGGCTTCACCGCCAGCGGCACCGCCCGCTACAATTATGCCGATCTCATCAAGAAGGGCGCGCCCAGCGCCTCGGTCCTCGTCTCCGACCGCTGGGATACCTCCATCGGCGAGATGGGCCTGCTGGGCAGCTTCTCCTATCAGGAGCGCCAGTACCGGCAGGACATCGACAGCACCGGCGCCCCCACGCCGCGCAACGATCTCGTCGCGGGGCAGAGCGTCTTCGCGCCCAACGGCAGCAATCAGGTGCTGGTCACCGGCAAGCGCCAGCGGATCGGCGCCAACGCCGCCTTCCAGTGGCATCCTTCCACCGAGCTGGAGGTGCTGGTCGAAGGCCAGTATCAGCGCTTCACCACCACGCAGAACCAGTACAATGCGCTGGTGACCACGGCGGGCGCCACGCCTGTCGCGGGCAGCGCGACGCTGTTTGCCGGCACGAACAACCTGCAGCAGGCCAGTTACAGCAACGTGCCCTTCACCGCTGGCGGTACGGCGCGTGACACGCAGGATGAGAACAAGTCGATCTCGGCCAATGTGAAGTGGACCCACGATCGCCTCACGCTGACGGGTGACGCCACCTACACCACATCGACCAGCGATCTCTATTACACCGAACTCGACCTGACGCGCACGGTGCCGACCTTCACCCAATTCGTCGGGACCAATCCGCCGTCCTCCTCCACGCCGGGCGTCGACCTGTCCAACCTTGCCGGTTACACGGTCGGCGCGCTCACCCGGAACGAAAACCACTATAAGGGTGACGAGAAAGCCTTCCGGCTGGACGCCGCCTATGCGTTCGACGGTCCGCTCAAATCGATCGAGGCGGGCTTCCGCTATGCGCAGCGCACGGTGGCTCAGGTCAATCCCCTGCGCTACACCGGCCGCACCACGAGCACGAACCCGGCCGCTTATGGCAATCTCTTCCAGCAGAACGCCTATAACAACTTCTACACGCGCGGCGCCAGCGCGGTCGATTTCCAGCGCAATTACCCTTACGCCAACCCCGGCATCCTGCGGAACGACTTCTCGGGCGTGCTCAGCCAGCTGGGCCTGACCGGCGCGCTGGCGCCTTCCTCGACCTCGGTCAACAGCCAGCTTGCCGCCTTCAATGGCGCGGAAAAGACCTATGCCGGCTATCTGCTGGCGAAGTTCGGTTTCGATGCCGGCGTGCCGGTCGATGGCAATGTCGGCGTGCGTTACGTCAAGACCCAGCTGTCGATCACCGGCAACCAGCTGCGCACCACCACCAATGCGGCAGGCGTGCTGACCCCGGTGGTGCCCAATGTCGTCGATCCGACCTCCACCTCAAGCTCCTATGACAACTGGTTGCCCAGCGCGAATGTGCGCTTCCATCTGGCCGAGCATCTCCAGCTGCGCCTTGCCGGATCGCGCACGCTGACCCGCCCGGACTTCAGCCAGCTCTCGCCCGCGCTCACCGTGGTGCCCGGGCAGCTGGCCGCCAGCCAGGGCAATCCGGCGCTCTCGCCGATCCTTTCGACCAATGCCGATGCCTCGCTGGAATGGTATTTCGGCAAGTCCAGCTCGCTCTATGCCGCCACCTTTTACAAGCGCGTGAAGGGCTTCATCTTCACCCGTTCGACGCCGAACGTCTCGATCGGCGGGCTTGACGGCTACACCTTGTCGCGCCCCGAGAATGCGGGAACGGGCAGCGTGAAGGGCGTGGAAGTCGGCTATCAGCAGTTCTTCGATTTCCTGCCCGGCGCGTTCTCCGGTCTGGGCCTGCAGGCCAATTACACCTATGCCGAAAGCTCGGCGCCGACCTCGCTGGTCGGTTTCACGGCGGCGCTGCCCCAGCTCTCCAGGCACAGCTACAACCTCGCGGGCATCTATGAGAAGGGGCCGATCTCCGCGAGAATCGCCTACAACTATCGCTCCAGCTTCCTGTCGAGCATTCTGGCGGGCGCCTTCACGCCCACCGGCGGCACCACCCAGTCCTACATCTTCCCGGTGATGACCAAGGGCTATGGCTGGCTCGACGCCTCGATCAACTTCGATGTGACCAAGAACCTCACGGTCAGCCTCGATGCGCAGAATCTGCTGCGCACCCAGATCCAGCAATATTACCAAACGCCGACCCGCCCCGGCCAGTATACCATTGATGACACGCAATATATGATCGGCATCCGCTGGAAGCTGTAACACCGAACCCTCCCTGGGCCCGCGTGCGATGCGCGCGGGCTCTTTTTTGTTTGGGGCGACAGCCTGCACATCCGGTCGCCTGTTTCCGCCAAGGCGCGTGACGGGGGGCCAAAGGATCGTTAGATGCATTCGTGCAGTCCGGATCGCGATGCCGATCCAGCAACAGAGGCACGATTGATGAGCGAACAAGTCCTTTCCTCCGAAGAGCGCCGCCAGAAATATTCTGTCCCTGCGTTGGAGAAAGGTCTGGATATCATAGAGCGGCTGGCGGAAGAGGCGGTGCCGGTCACCCAGTCTCAGCTGGCGCGCACCCTGGGGCGCCAGCCCGGCGAGCTGTTCCGCATGCTGGCCTGCCTTGAGGGTCGCAACTATGTCCGCCGCGATCCCGGCACGGGCGGCTATATGCTGACGCTCAAGCTGTTCGAACTCTCGCGCATCCACTCGCCCTATGAGGCCCTGCTGACCGCCGCGCGGCCCTATATGCGCCAGCTTTCCGATACGGTGCGTGAAAGCTGCCACCTCAGCGTGTTGAACCGTGACCATGTGCTGGTTCTGGCGCAGGAGGAAAGCCCCAAGCCCTTTCGCCTCTCGGCCGAGGTCGGTTCGGTCCATTCGCCCTTTCGCACCACCTCGGGGCGTTTGCTGCTGGCCTCTTTGCCCGAGCAGCAGCGCGCCGCACTGCTCGCCGGAAGCGAGGAATGGGCCCGGCTTGGCAAGGCCGAGCGCAAGACGCTGGAAGAGCGGCTTGAGACCATCGCGGAACAGGGCGTCGCCATTTCGGTGGGCGAGCGCTTCTTCGGCTGCGCGGATGTGGGCGTGCTGGTGGGCGGGCAGGGCCATTCGGTGGCCGCGGCCCTGACCATCGCCGTGCTGATCGATGCGGGCAAGAGCGCCGATGTCGCTCACCTTGTCGAGCCTCTGCGCGAGGTGGCCGAGGCGATCAACCGCACCATCGGCCTGAGCGCGCAAACCGACTGAGAAGAGCCTTGCCCTGTTTGCAAATGAGCATATGATTTGCAGACAAACAAAGGGTGAGGATCGAATGGGTGACGCGTATCAGGATTCGGCGCAGGATCACGGCGCCTTGGCAGGCGATGCATATGCCTTGGGGGCAACACGCCGGCAGCTGCTGATCGGCGGCGCGGCGCTGGCAGGCTCAACGGCGCTGTCCGCCAAAGTTCCGGCGATGCGCGACCCCGTGGCCGCCTGCCGCACGCCGCACAAGCTGGGGCGCCTTGTGCTCAAGGGATCTGGCAACGCGGGGGCGTTCGATTGGAAAAGCGTCGATTGCCCCTTCGTGTTCAGCGCCGATGGCCGCTTTCACATGTTCTATACGGGCTTCGACGGCACCGGCTATCAGACCGGCCTTGCCGTCTCCGACGATCTGGTCAACTGGGAGCGCAAGGGGCTGGCCATGGCGCGCGATCCCCATGACCCGGTGACCCGCTACAACATCTCCTCGGCCTCGATCCTGCGTGAGAACGGCCTGTGGTCGGCCGGGCGGCTGACCAGAGTGCATGGCCGCTATCTGGCGGCATGGCATGCCTATCCCAGCGCGGGCTATGAGGAAGGGGCGGCGGTGATCGGCCTCGCCTGGAGCGACGACCTGATCCACTGGGAGCGGACCGCGCCGATCCTGCGCCCGGAGGATGGCGCCGAATGGGAGCGCGGGGGCCTCTACAAGCCGAACCTCATCCGCCATGGCGACGAATATCTGCTGTTCTACAACGCCAAGACGAGCGAGAAGCGCTGGCACGAACAGACCGGTCTGGCCACCTCGCGCGATCTCAAGACCTGGACGCGGCACCCCGCGAACCCGCTGCTGCGCAATGGCCCGGCAGGAGCATGGGACGACCGCTTCGCCAGCGACCCTGCGGTGTTTCAGGTGGGCGACAGATGGGCGATGTTCTATTTCGGCCTGTCCTCGGACGGCAAGGCGCGCGAGTTGCTGGCGCTGGGTGACGATCCTTTCACCTTCCGCAAGGTGCCCGAGATTCTCGTCGATCCCGGCGCGCCGGGCGCGGTCGATCATCCTTATGCGCACAAACCTTCGCTGATCGCGCATCAGGGCGATCTTTATCATTTCTACTGCGCGGTCGGTGGAGCGTGGCCACATGAGGTGCGCGGCATCTCGGTCGCGCGGTCCCGGCCTTGGTGACCGCGGCGGCGGTGGCGCAGCTCTAAAGCCCCACCACCGCCACGCCATGCGCCGGAAGCGTCGCACCGGCCAGATCGCCCGCGATTGGCCGGGCCCCGGCAGGCAGCGCGATGTCATGCGCGGTGGCGCCGTGGTTGATCAGGATCAGCACGCGCCGCCCCGAGCCGCTGCGCTCGGCAACCTCGATGTCAGCGGCCAGGCCGAGGATGACCGGGCCGATCTTCGCCTCGCGCAGCAGCATTCCGGTGAGCGCCGCCATGGCGTCGGGCTTCAGCCAGCTGCCGACATAGGTGATGCTGCCGCGCCCCACCGAACGGCTCACAATGGCGGGCTTGCCATCCAGCCACCCTCCGGCATCGTGGAAACGGGCCAGCACGCGCACATCGCTGGCGTCCGGAACGAGCGTTTCCGCCCAGATCGACGCGCCCGCCTCGCCCAAATCCCCGCTCAGCGTCACATCCTTGTCGAGCGCGTAATATTGCTCGACATGCGCGCCGAGCAGCTCGGCCAGCGGCCCCGGCTGGCGCTCCGGCCACAGCGCATTGGCGTCATCCTTCTGCCCGGAGCGTGGCCCGAGCACCAGATGCCCGCCATCGCGCACATAGCTCGCCAGCCTTTTCGCGGTCACCGCATCGATCACGTTCAGCGATGGCGCGACCACCAGCGGGAAGCGCGCCAGATCGGCGTCGGGAGCCACAACCGCCACCCCCTGCGCTTCTGCGCGCAGCGGGCGATAAACATCGACGAACTCCCGGATCGGATCGAAATCGCGGTGGTGGCGCTGCAGGTCCAGCGCCCAGCGGCTGTCGAAGGAATAGAGCATCGCCACCTTCGCCACCGGATCGGTATCGGCAAGCTGGGGAGCGGCGCGCGCGATCTCCCGCGCGGTTTGGGCAACCTCCTGCAGCACCGGATTGGGCTCGCCATCCTGACCCAGCAGCGCGCCGTGATAGGTCTCCTGCCCGTTCATGGCCGGGCGCCACTGCCAGTAGAGCAGGGCATCCGCGCCATGGCCAATCGCCTGCCACGCCATCTCGCGCACTTGCCCGGGGCGCAGCGCGCTGTTGACCGGCAGCCAGTCGAGCCGGCCGGGCTCGGTTTCCATCACCCAGAAATTGCGCTGCTTGTAGCCACGGACGAGATCGTGGTTGGCGCCATTGTCGGCCCAGTCGACATGGTCGCTGCGGATATAATCGTCCCATGCGGCCATATCCAGGCCACGGTGCAGCGCGAAATGGTCGAAGCCCGCATTCCAGAACATGGTGTTGGTGGTGATGAACTGGCGCTTGTCGGCCAGGGTGCGGATCGCTTCGGCCTGATTCATGATGTAATCGGTCCAGACCGACGTGGTGAAATGGCGGAAGTCGAGCAGCAGGCCGGGGTTGTGCTGCCCGGTCTGCCGCAGCGGCACCTGATCGAAGCTGTTGTAGGACTGGCTCCAGTATTGCGTGGCCCAGCGCCGGTTGAGCGTTTCGATGGCGCCATAGCGCTGCTGCAGGAACCGATGCCACAGGGCCTGCGCCTCGGGATCGAAGGAGGCCGGGCCGATCTCATTGTCGATCTGCCAGCCCACCACGCGCGGGTCCTTGCCGTAGCGGCGGGCCATCTCCGTCGCGATCTTTCGGGCGAAAAGACGATAGCGGGGGCTGGCGAAGGAGAAGTGGCGGCGCGCGCCATGCTGCGCGCGCTGCCCGTTCTCATCGACGCGCAGCACATCGGGATAGCGGGCGGTCAGCCAGGCGGGCGGGGCTGCCGTGGGCGTGCCCAGCACCACCATCATGCCGTGGCGGGCCGCCGCCGCAATGGCGCGATCCAGCCAGCTGAAATCATAACGCCCCTCTTCGGGCTCCATCCGGCTCCAGGCGAATTCCGCGATGCGCACCACGTTGAATCCGGAATCATGCATTTTTGCCAGATCGATCTCCCAGCGTGCCTCGGGCCATTGCTCCGGATACCAGGCGACGCCGACCGCCATGCCGGGTTGGTTTGAGAAGCCGGTCGCCCGTGCTGCAGCCACGCTGGCGGTGGGCGGAAGGCTGCCCGTCAGACTGATGATCGCCGCCGCGCAAAGCGCCCCATGCCGAACTCGCATATCTCTCCTCTCCGTGTCTTGCCTTATGTCGGCACTGCCCCAGCAGCTTGCATTAATGTGTGCGTATATTAAAGTGTGATGTGTATATAAACATGAGCGGCGGAAAAAGCACGATCGATCCACCGCGCTGCAATCGAGAGAGGTTAGGTGATGACAGGCCCGCGCTTCCACGCAAGCTACTGGATCGAAACGGCCTTCCCCCTTGAGGATGCCGCCGCCACCATGGCGGGTGAGCAATCCACCGGCACCTTCGTGCGCACCCCCGACGAAACCGATGATCTGCGCGAACGCCACGCCGCGCGGGTCGAGGCGATCACCGGGCTTGAGGATGCGCCGCAACCCTCCCTGCCGGGCTCCGGCCTGCCCAAAGGGGGCGTTGACGGGCGCCGCCGGACGGCCCGCGTCGATCTGTCCTGGCCGCTGGAGAACATCGGCCCCTCGCTGCCCAATCTGCTGGCGACGGTGGCGGGCAATCTCTCCGAACTGAAGGCTTTTTCCGGTCTCAAACTGCTCGACCTGACGCTGCCGCCCGAATTTCTCAGCCGCTATCAGGGGCCGCAATTCGGCGTCACCGGCACGCGGCGGCTGGCGGGCGTGCAGGGCAGGCCGATGATCGGCACGATCATCAAGCCCAGCGTCGGCATGTCGCCCGAGACGACCGCCGCGCAGGTGCGTCAGCTGGTCGCGGCCGGGGTGGATTTCATCAAGGATGACGAACTGCAGGCCGATGGCCCGGCCTGCCCTTTCGAGGCGCGGGTGAAGGCGGTGATGGCGGTGATCCGCGATCACGCGCAGCGGACCGGCAAGACCGTGATGTATGCCGCCAACCTCACCGGCGATGTCGACGAGATGCTGGCGCGTCATGATCTGGTCATGGCGGAGGGCGGCACCTGCATCATGGCGAGCATGAACTCCATCGGCCTGCCCGCGATGAAGCTGCTGCGCGCTCATGCGCAAGTGCCGATCCACGGCCATCGCAACGGCTGGGGCATGTATGGCCGCTCCCCGGCGATCGGCATGAGCTTCATCGCCTATCAGAAGCTGTGGCGGCTGGCCGGGATCGACCACACCCATGTCAACGGCATCGCCAACAAGTTCTGCGAGACGGACGACAGCGTGATCGCCTCGGCGCGCGCTTGCCTCACCCCGATGTTCGACGCGCCGCACCCGGGCTGCGAGGTGATGCCGGTCTTCTCCTCGGGGCAGTCGGCCCGGCAGGTTCCGGCGACCTATGCGGCGCTGGGCAGCAGCGATTGCATCTTTGCGGCGGGCGGTGGCATTCTGGCGCATCCGCAGGGGCCAGCGGCGGGCGTCCGCGCGCTGCGTCAGGCCTGGGAGGCGGCGATGGCGGGTGTGCCGCTCGATGCGGCGGCGCGCGATCAGCCCGAATTGCGCGACGCCCTGAGCGCCTTCGCCAGCTGATGAGCGGGCTGCGCTACGCCTGGTATGGCGACGATTTCACCGGCTCGACCGACGTGCTGGAGGCGCTGGCGTCAGCGGGCTTTCAAGCCGTGCTGTTTCTCCGTCCGCCCGGCGCGGAGGAACTCGCGCGTTTCGGAAGGCTGGATGCGGTGGGGCTGGCGGGCGACAGCCGCAGCCGCTCGCCGGATTGGATGAACACAAATCTGGATCGCCATTTCGCCGCGCTGGAAGCGCTGGGCCCCGAGCTGGTCCACTACAAGACCTGCTCCACCTTCGACAGCGCGCCACAGGTCGGATCGATCGGGCGCGCCATGGAGATCGGGCATGCGCGCTTCGGCGGCACCGTGCCCATCGTGGTGGGGCAGCCCAACCTGCGCCGCTATGTGGCCTTCGGCACGCTGTTCGCGGCGGCGGGGGAGGCGGTGCAGCGCCTCGACCGGCATCCGACGATGGCCCATCATCCCGTCACGCCGATGGCGGAGGCGGATCTGCGCCGCCATCTGGCGGCGCAGACGGACATGGCGGTGGCGCTCGTCTCGCTTGAGGATTTCGCGCGAGGCGACGCCGGCGCGGTGTTCGACGCGGCCAATGCGGCGGCGGTGCTGTTCGACAGTGTCGATCAGCGCATGCTGGAGGAGACGGGGCATGTGATCGCCGCCCGAGCCGGTGGGGCGATCCGCTTCGGCGTCGGCAGCGGCGGCCTCACGCGGGCGCTGGTCGCGGCATGGGGCGGGGAAGCGCCGGTTACGCCAAAGCCGCGTGCGGTCGATCGGCTGCTGGTGGTCAGCGGCAGCTGTTCGCCGGCCACCGCCGCGCAGATCGGCTGGGCGAAGGCTGCGGGCTGGACGGCGCTGCGGATCGATGTCGCGCGGCTTCATGACCCGGTGGAGCTTGCGCGCCTTGCCGCTGCGGCCACCGCGGCGCTGGGGCGTGGCGAGAGCGTGGTGATCCATTCCGCGCAGGGCGATGTCGCTGCGGCGGCTGGCGCGGTGAGTGATGCGCTCGGCCCGATGCTGGGCAATCTGGTCCAGGCCATCGTGCCGGAGGCCGGGATCGGGCGTGTGCTGTTCGCCGGCGGCGACACGTCGAGCCATGCCGTGGCCCAGCTGGGTGGCGATGCGCTGACCTGGGTCGGCCCGCTTGCCCCCGGCGCGCCGCTTTGCCGCCTCCACGCCGCCGATCCGGCCATTGATGGGCTGGAGTTGGTGCTGAAGGGCGGCCAGATGGGGGCCGCCGATTTCTTCGAGACAGTGCGGAAGGGCGGCTAGGCTTCCGGCTCGAAGCTGCGGGTGCAGTCGGTGACGAGGAACAGCAGGGCCGCCACCGCCACGCAGCCCGCCACGCCCCGCAGCGGCAGATCGTAATCGCCGGTTTTGGCGACCACATGGCCGAAGATCACCGTGCAGAGGAACCCGCCGATGTTGCCTGCGGTGTTCATCATGCCCGTCGCGACGCCCCCGTGGCGGCCGCCGATGGCCATGCACATGGCCCAGGCCGAGGGCAGCATCAGATCCATGATCGCAAAGGCCGCACCGGCGAGCAGCACAACCGCCAGCTTGCCTGCGGCCAGACTCATTGCCACCAGCAGCACGGCGGTGGCGAGCAGGCACAGGCAGGCGATCCGGCTGTAGGCGCGCCGGATGCCGATGCGGGCCGCCACCGCATCGGACAGGTAACCGCCGACGAGATTCCCGCCCATGCCGAGCAGGAAGGGGATCGCCGCATAAAGCCCCATCTCGGCGGGCGTGAAGCCTGCACCCTTGACCATCCACACCGGGAACCAGCCGAAAAAGAACCAGCTGCCAAAGGCATAGAAGAAATAGGCGAGCGAGATCAGCCACAGCTGCGGCAGGCCAAACAGCCTGGCCCATGGGGTGCCGGTATGATCGGCCGCTCCGCTCTGGCCGATCAGTGCCTTTTCCTGCGCGGTGATGCGCGGGTGCAGGCCGGGGTGTTCGTGGAAGAAGAACCGCCATGCCAGCGCCCAGAGGAAGCCCGCAAGCCCCAGCGCCAGAAACACCGCCCGCCAGCCGAAGGCCGCCTGCAGCGGCACCAGCAGCAGCGGGGCGAGCGCGCCGCCAAAGCGGCTGGCGGCCCAGATCACGCCCTGACCGCGCGCGCGCTCCCGCGCCGGGAACCAGCGGTAGAGCACGCCGGACATGTTGGGATAGGCCCCCGCCGCCCCCAGCCCGAACAGGAAGCGCGCCGTGCCCAGCTGCCACGCCGTGCGGCAGGCGGCGGTGATCGCGGTGAAGAAGGACCACCAGACCGTGATCCGCGTCAGCTCCCGCCGGTAGCCCCGGCGGTCCCCCATCGCGCCCGAGGGGATCTCGAACACGGCATAGGCAATCGTGTAGGCGCCCAGAATCCAGCCCCAGGCCTCGGGGCCGATGCCCATGTCGGTCTGGATCGTCGTGCCGGTGACGGCGATGGCCATGCGGTCCACGAAGGTGATGACCGAGAGCGCCGCCAGCAGCAGCAGGACACCGGCGCGCTTGCTCAAGCGGCCAGCCCCTTCAGCGCGTCGCGGGCGCGCTCGACGCCAAGGCGCGGGCTGGCGAAGGTGGGGGCGGGCACGTCCTCGGGCGGCAAGGCGTCCACCACCCGCGCCATCGAGGCCTGCGCGAGAACGATGGCGTCGAGCCCGGCCATCGCCTGCGTGATCGCCTGGCCGACGATGCGGTCATGGGTGGCGCCGTCTCCGGCCATCACGGCGTCGAAGGCGCCCTCGCAGAGATGCTCGACCAGTTCGATCTCCTTGCCCTGCTCGGCGGCGATGCGCCGCACGAGGTCGGCGGTTGGGGCGAGGGTGGTCGAGAGAGTGGCGACCACGCCGATGCGGCGGCCCCGCGCCACCGCCGCCTCGGCCATCGGGCGGTCGACGCGCAGCACGGGGCGGTCGTGCAGCGCGCTGGCCATGTCCACCGCCGGGCCGATGGAGGAGCAGGTGACCAGCGTTGCGTCGGCCCCGGCATCGAAGGTGGAGCCGACAAGGTCGATCAGGCGGCGCATGGTCGGCTTTTCCAGCTGCCCGGCGGCAATGGTGTTCTTGATCAGGCTTTCGTCCACGAAGTGAAGCACGCGCACATCGGGCAGCAACTCGCTGGCGAGCGCGGTGAACAGCGGGGCCAGCGTGGGCGAGGTGTGAAGGAAGGCGAGCGTTTGCTGTGACATGGGACTGGTTCTCCTGCTATGGGGTGGGGTCAGCCCAGATCGATTTTCAGTGCATAGGGCATGGCGGCGCCAACACTGTCGGGCAGGGTCACGTCCAGCCCTTGCGCGTCTTGCCGCCATGCGAGGGCACCGGCCCCGACCAGCGAGACCCCGGCGATCGGCCTGTCGAGATGCGGCGTGTCGGCATAGAGCGTCTTGATCAGCGCCGTGCCATTGGCGGGTCGCTCCATGCCGATGGCGTAGAGCGTCCTGCCCTTGGTGGTGAAGCGGAAGTCCGCGCTTTTCCAGCTGCGGTTGGCGCTTTCCTTTTTCTCCCCGGCGACGGCGGTGGTTGGCCCCTCGCCAAAGAAGCGCCAGGGCCGCGTGCCGTAGATCGCCTCGCCATGGGTGGCCAGCCAGCCGCCGATGCCGCGCAAGGTGGCCTGCACCTCCTCGGGGATGGTGCCATCGGCGCGGGGGCCGATGTTCAGCAGCAGATTGCCGTTCTTGGCGACGATGTCGATCAGATCCTGAACCAGCGCTTTGGGCTGCTTGAAATCATCGTCCTGAATGTAGCCCCAGCTCTTGGTCGAGACCGAAGTGTCGGTCTGCCACGGCTCCAGCCGGAGCGCGTCGAGCTTGCCGCGCTCGACATCGAACAGCGCCGTGCCGACGGGAAACTGCTCGCCCTTGTAGGTGATGGCGGTGGCATAGCCATCGCGCCTGCCCGCATTGTAGTAATAGGCGGCGAGGCGCTGGAGATAGGGTTCGAAGGAGGGGGCCGCCGTCCACCAGTCGAGATAGATGATTTCGGGGCGGTATTTGTCGATGAATTCGGTGGTGCGGGCCAGCCAGTCGTCGAGGAAGTCCTTGTGCGGCGGCAGCCAGTTTTCCAGATGCGAGGGATCGGGCGCGGCGCCATGGGCGTCGGCGGGCAGGGTCTGCGGCGCGGCGGGCCCATAGAGCCCGGCATAGCGCGGATCATTGACGTCACTGTCATAGCCCCGGCCCGGCCCGAACCACATCCAGTGTTCGGCCCGGTGCGAGGAGAGGCCGAAATGCAGCCCGGCCTTGCGCGCGGCCTTCATCAGCGCGTCGGCGGTGTCGCGCCTGGGGCCCATGCGGACCGCGTTCCAGTCGGTCATCGCGCAGTCATACATGGCGAAGCCGTCGCAATGCTCGGCCACGGGCACGACGTAGCGCGCGCCGGCCTCCTTGAAGAGGGCGACCCATGCCTCGGCATCGAAATGCTCGGCGGTGAATTTGGGGATGAAATCCTTGCAGCCGAACTTGTCCTGTGGGCCCCAGACATTGCGGTGATAGGTGAAAGCGACATTGCCGCGATCATACATGTTGCGCGAATACCATTCGGTCAGGAACCCGGGCACGGCATAGGGGCCCCAGTGGATGAAGATGCCGAATTTCGCGTCGCGGAACCAGTCGGCGACGCGGAAGCCGCGCAAGGATTCCCAGTCCGGGCGAAAGGGGCCGGTGGCCGCGCCCTTGTCGACACGGGCAAGCTGGCGCCCGACCGGCCCGGCCTTGAAGCCCATGGGATAGAGGTCGGTCGCGGCCTGCCCTGCCTGCACCAGCCCTGCCCGCGCCAGCCCCGGGGCCGAGAGCCAGACGGAGCCGATGACCCCGCCCGCCAGAATGTGCCGTCTTGTCGTGCGCATCATCATCCCCCTGTTTTTATATCGTTCCGGAGGACGGCGACGCCCTCCACCGGCAGCACCACCCGGGTGACGCTGCCGCCTTTCAGCACATCGGTCATGGGGGCGGGCAAGGTCACCGCGCGCTCCTGCCGGCCGTGGTTGATCAGAATGGTGATCCGGCGGCCCTGCCCCTCGCGGGTCATCAGCTCGACATCCTCGGGCATGGCGATGTCACGGGTCACCCCGGCATCGGTCATCTCGCGATCGAGAAAGGCGCGCAGGCCCGGCGCATCGAGCAGCGCCCCCAGATAGGTGATGCGGCCCTTGCCCAACTTGCGCGTGATCGCCGCGGGATGGCCGTCGAGCCAGCCATTGGCCTTGCCGTAGCGCAGCAGCACCTGCGCGTCGGCTGCCTTGACCGTCAGGTCTTCGGCCCAGATCCGCGCGCTGTTGCTGCCCACCGCAACCGGCTCGTCGAGGGCATAGAATTGCTCGACCTGCCCGCCGAGCAGGTCGGCGAGGGGCCCGGGCTGGCGAACCGGATCGAGGCGGTTGAATTCATCCTTCAGGCCCGAGCGCGGGCCCAGCACCAGATGGCCCCCGGCGCGGACATAATCGGCCAGATGGGCGGCCAGCGCCTCGGGGATGACATTGAGGCCGGGCGCCACCACCAGCCGGTAACGCCCCAGCGGGGCCGCCGCCGCAACCACGTCCACCGCCCCCACCGCATCCTTGAGCGGTCGGTAATGGTCGATCAGCACCGCGACATTGTCGTAATCCCTGGTCAGCGGCTGGAAGTCGATGGCCCAGCGGCTGTCATAGTCCATCAGCAGCGCCACCTGCGCATCGGGCGAGGTGCCCGCCAGCGCGGGCGAGGCCTTGGCGAAATCCTCGCCGATCTGCCGCGCCTCGGCATAGATCGGCAGCGGCTTGCCATCGGCGCCGATCAGCGAGCCATGCATCGATTCCTGCCCGTTGAGCGCATTGCGCCACTGCCAGAACAGCACCGCATCGGCGCCGTGCCCCACCGTCTGCCAGGCCAGCGCGCGGGTCTCGCCGGGATAGAGCATGTTGCTGACCGGGGCCCAGTTCACGAAGCCGGGCTGGGTTTCCATCACCCAGAAGTTCTGCCGCTTCCAGCCGCGCGCCAGATCGTTGACCGCGCCGTTGCGGTAGCGGTCGATATGGCCGGTGCCGACATAATCGTCCCATGAGGCCAGATCGAGATCCTGATTGATCGCGAAGCGGTCGAAGCGGTTCGCCCAGCCCAGCCCGCCAAGATTGGTGGTGACGAACTGCCGCGCCGGCACTTTGGCGCGCAGCACCTCCAGCTGGTTGCGCTGGAACGCCACCCACTGGCCGGTGATGAAGCGCTTGAGGTCCAGCATCCAGCCGGGATTGCCCTTGGCGGTGCTGAAGGGCACCTGATCCCAGGCGCTGTAGGTCTGCGACCAGTATTGCGTCGTCCAGACGGTGTTGAGCTTGTCCAGCGTGCCGTATTTGGCCTGCAGCCAGGCATGCCATGCGGCGCGGGCGGCGGGATCATAGCTTTCGTCGGTGTATTCATTGTCGATCTGCCAGCCGATCACATTGGGCTCCTGACCCACCGCATCGGCCATGCGCCCCACGATGTCGCGGGCCAGCGCGCGGTAGCGCGGGCTGGAGATCGAGAACTGGCGGCGGCCGCCATGCTTGGCGGGCACGCCGGTATCGTCGACGCGCAGCGTGTCGGGATAGGTCTGGGTCAGCCATGCCGGGGGCGTGTTGGTCGGCGTGCCGATCACCACCTTGAGATCATACTGGGCGGCCAGCCTGACGGCGCGTTGCAGCCAGCCGAAATCGTAATGGCCTTCCTCCGGCTCGATCCGGCTCCATGCGAACTCGCCGATGCGCACCACATTGGCGCCTTGCGCCTTCATCAGCCG
This sequence comes from Novosphingobium rosa NBRC 15208, assembly GCF_001598555.1. GTDB lineage: Bacteria > Pseudomonadota > Alphaproteobacteria > Sphingomonadales > Sphingomonadaceae > Novosphingobium > Novosphingobium rosa. The sequence continues at coordinate 28,173 of NZ_BCZE01000029.1, read as the reverse complement.
CAGATCCTCGGCCCAGCGGGCTTCGGGCCATTGCTCGGGATACCAGGCCGAGCCGACCCACAGCCGCTCGGACGCGGCCTTGGGGGCGGGGGCCTGCGCCTGCGCCGGTGTCGCCAGCAGGGCGGCCAGCAGGAGGGCGATGCGTTTCACAGCGTCCAGCCGCCGTCGATGATCTGGACCTGACCGGTGGTGTAGGTCGCTCCGGCCAGAAAGACGACGAGATCGGCGATCTCCTCGGGCGTGCCGATGCGACCGATCGGCTGGCGCGCGATGAAGGCGGCGCGTGCGCCCTCATAGTCGCCGCCCGCCGAGAGCCGCTCATGCAGCGAGGGCGTGTCGACGGTGCCGGGGCAGATCGCCGTGACGCGGATGTTGTCCGCCACGAAATCCGCCGCGATCGCCTTGGTCATGCCGATCACCGCCGCCTTGGTCACCGAATAGGCGAAGCGGTTGGGCACCCCTTTCACGCTGGAGGCCACCGAGGCCATGTTGATGATCGCGCCATCGCGGCGTTCGACCATGCCGGGCAGCACCGCGCGGCACAGCCTTGTCATCGCCTTGACGTTGAAGGCCCATGCGAAATCGAGATCCTCCTCGCTGGTCTCCAGAATGGTGCCGCCGTGGACCACGCCAGCGCAGTTGAAGAGAATATCGATCCGCTCGCCGCCAAGCGCGGCGACGGCTTGCGCATCGAACACGTCGAGCCGGCGCGTCTCGATGTTGGCGTGGGCCAGTTCGGACAGGGCGGCTGCGTTGATGTCCGTGGCGATCACGCGCGCGCCCGCCGTGGCCAGCGCCAGAGCGGAGGCGCGGCCGATGCCCTGGGCGGCGGCGGTGACAAGCGCGGTTTTGCCTTGAAGGTTCATGCGTGATCCATCCTCATCGAAGTCTTGTCTTATTGATCCGGAATTGGCGTCCCGGGCGCCGCTGCGGCGCGGTAGCAGGCCTCCACCAGCGCCATGGTGCGCCAGCCATCCTCGACCGCGGTCATCAGCGTGGCATCCTCGCCCGAAGCGAAGCGTTGCAGATTGGCCATCGGGCCGATGAAAGCGTCGGGGAACCATGCGCCCTGCAGCGGCACCGCCTCCCACGGGCCGCCGGTGGGCGCCAGCCAGAGTTCGTCGGGCTCCCCGGCGGGATAGTCGAGCAGCACGCCCAGCTTGGCCCGCATCGCGCCTTTGGTGCCCTCGACACGAAAGCCCGCGTCCTGAAAACGGCGGCCGAAATCATGGTGATGGTTGATCGAGAGCAGCACGCGCAAGGTGCGGCCATAATCGAGGATCATCGAGGTTCTGGTGTCGGTCAGCGCGCTCGCCGGATGGCCGAAGCTGCGCGCGAAGACGGCTTCGGGATCGCCCGCCAGCGCGCGGATCGTGTCGAGATAATGGATCGAGTGGGAAACGATCTCGACCCGTGGATTGGCCTTCAGATGCGGGAACAGATGCCATGGCGTCACGAGGTTGATGTGAACCTCGATCTCGGTCAGCTCGCCCAGCCGACCGCTGCGGATCGCATCGGCGATGGCCAGCATCATCGGCGCATAGCGCAGCTGGAAATTGACCGAGGCGGTCAGCTTGCGCTCCCGCACCAGCTGGCGGATCGCGGTGGCCTCGGCAAGGTCCAGACCCATCGGCTTCTGAAGCAGCACCGCCGCGCCCTCGGGCAGGGCGGAGAGGATCTGGCGATGCGCCACTGGCGGCGCGGCGACATCGAACACGGCATCGGGCATGGCCGCCGCCGCTTCCAGTGTCGGGAAGACCCGGGCGATGCCCCATTGGGCGGCCAGCGCCTGCGCGCGCGCCCTATCGGTGTCGAACAGGCCGGCCACCGTGAAGCCCGCCTTGCGATAGGCCGGCAGGTGAGCGTCGCGCACGATGCCGCCGGCGCCCAGGATGACGATGGGCCGTGGCCGGGAGGGCAGCGGCCAGCTTTGCTGAAGCGGGGGCATCGCGGGGGTCATGGTGCGATCCTCGCCTGAGCCTGCGCCAGCAGGGCGGGGGTTGGCCGGTCGGTGGTGAGCGCTTCGGTCAGCATATCGTCCACCGCATGGCTGATCGCCGCCAGCTGCGGCGTCACCGGCATGGCGCGGGCATGCTCATGCAGCCAGTCGAGCCGGTGATAATAGGGGATGGTGGCGTTGACGCCGGGATCGGCCCAGGTCGAGCGGCGGACGCCGATGCCGCCTTGCGTGGTCGTCAGCAGATCCATGGGCGCCGTGGCGCAATGGCGCAGGAAGTCCCATGCCAGCGCCTTGTGGCGCGAACCGGCGGCAATCGCCAGAACCCAGAAGACGTTGAGCGACACGCTGCGTCCCCCCGGCCCGGCGGGCAGCGGCGCCACATCGACCAGCCCCCTGACCTTGCTGTCTGGCGCGGTGTCGGCATAGGCGGCGAAACCGAACCAGTTGGCCATCAGCGCCACCTTGCCCCGCGCGAACAGCAGGCCGGACTGCACGCTGTCGAGATCGCGGCAGCCGGGCGCGATGGCGCTTTCGTCACGGGCGAGCATGCGCAGGAAATCCAGCGCGGCTTCGGCCTCGGGCGAGGTGAGGGTCGGCTTGCCCTGCGCGTCGAAGACATCGCCGCCGCGCGACCAGACGTGGATGCAGAAATCATAGAAGCTGTTGTGCCCATCGGGGAACAGCGCCAGCACCGTGCCATATTGCTCTTGCTCGGGCTTGTGCAGCTGGCGCGCGAGGCTGTGGAATTCCTCCCAGCTTTGTGGGGGCCGATCCACCAGATCCTTGCGGTAGACGAGGCATTCCGGCCCGTCATGATAGGGCATGCCCCAGAAGCCCCCGCCGAAACGCTGCAGGCCGGTCAGCGACGGGCTCCACGCTTCGGGAAAGTCGGGGATCGGCGCGCGCGCCATATGCGGCGTGAGATCCTCCAGCAGCTCCGCCTCCACGGCCTCGGCCAGCCAGTCGGTGTTGAGGAAGGCGATGTCCCAGTCACCCGAATCGAGGCCGCGCTCGGCGATCAGCGTCTCGTGCAGCGGATTGAGGTCCAGCTGCACCGCCTCGATCCTCGCGTCGGCGCCGGTCACGCGGACAAAATCGGCGAATTGCGCCGCAATCGCCTTGTCGAACGGATCGAAGCGGCGAATGGCGATGCGCAGGGTGTCGGTCATGTCAGGCGGCTCCCACGGCGGCGGCGCGCGGGTTTGCGCGGCGGCGTCCACCCACGGTGTAGATCGCGGCGGCGGCAATGACGACCACGCCCTCGATCAGCCCCTGATAGCTGGCGCCCAGATTGAGGACGTTGAAGCCATTGGTCAGGGTGAAGAGAACCAGCGCCCCCGCCACCGTCTTCACCACATTGCCCGCCCCGCCGAACAGCGAGGTGCCGCCCAGAATCGCCGCCGCGATCACCGTCAGCTCGGTGCCCTGCAGCGCGGTGGGGTTGATGGCGCCCAGCCGGCAGCCGAAGAGCACACCGGCAAAACCCGCCGAGACGCTGGAAAGGATGAAGGCGCCCAGCTTGTAGGCATGAACATTGATGCCGGACAGGCGGGCCGCCTCGGCATTGCCGCCCACCGCGTAGATCCTGCGGCCCGGCACCGTATACCGCAGCACCAGCGCCATGCCGCCCGCGAAAAGCGCGAGGTAGAGAACGGGCACGGCGACCATGAAGCCCGGCCCGGCCAGCAACGCCGCGGCCACCGTGAGCCCCCCGGCGACAGCGGCGGGATGGCGGCGCAGGATGCCGAAGGCCAGGGCGCCGAGCCCGATCAGCAGCAGCGGCCAGAAGACCGGAACGCGCGTGCTTTCAAACGCCAGCATCTGCTGGAGAAGCTCCGGTTGCTCGACCATCAGCGAACGGCCGCCGGTCAGCACGAGGACGAGGCCGCGCACCGCCGTCAGCGTGCCCAGCGTCACGATGAAGGCGTTGATGCCCACGAACAAAACAATCGCGCCATTGACGATGCCGATGGCCGCTGCCGTCAGCAGGGCGCAGAGCATGGCCGGGATAAAGCCGATCTGCGGCGCCAGCCCGATCAGCACCGCCGCCGCCAGCGCCGCCACCGAAGCGACCGAAAGGTCGAAAGCGCCGGTGATCAGCATCACCGTCATCGCCACGCCCATGATGCCGACAAGCGAGGCCTGATAGGCGATGTTGCCAAGGTTCTGCGCCGAGAGATAGGGCGGCAACCCGCGCGAGGCGGCGATCACCGCCAGAACCGCCAGCAGGATCAGCAGGGCGTAATAGACCCCGGCCTCGCGCAGGCCCATTGCGGCGCTCCATCGTGTGTTGCCCGTCATGCGGCATTCCTCTCCATAGGGGCGCTGCCGCCGGCCAGCTGGATCAGCCCGGCCTCATCCTGTTCGGCGGGATCGACATCGGCCACCAGCGCGCCGTCCCGCAGGATGAGGATCCGGTCGCAGATGGCCAGCAATTCGCTGGGCTCGGAGCTGACGATCAGCACCGGCAAGCCATCATCGGCCAGCTTGCGGACCAGCCGCAGGATATCGGTGCGCGCGCCGATGTCGATCCCGGCGGTGGGCTCGTCGAGCAGCAGCACGCGGGTGCGGGCGGTGAGCCATTTGGCGATCACCACCTTCTGCGCATTGCCGCCGGACAGTTCGGCGGGCGTGGCGTCGATGCCCGGCGCCTTGATCGCCAGCCGGTCGATGGCGGCCTGCGCGGCTTGGGCTTCGGCGGCGTCGTCGATCAGCAGGCCCCCGGCGGGGAGCGCCATGTTTTCGGCCAGCGACATCGGGCCGACATAGCCCTGCCGCGCGCGGTCTTCGGGCACCAGCGCCAGGCCTGCGGCCACAGCCTCCTGCGTGGAACGCCCGATGGCGCGGCCATCGAGCAGCACCTGCCCCCTGGCCCTTGGGTCATCTCCGAAGATGGCGTGCAGCAACTCGCTCCGCCCCGAGCCCAGCATGCCCGCAACGCCGACGATCTCACCGGCATGAAGCGTGAAGGACAAGGGTGCGAGCCTGCCGGGGGAGGCGAGATCGCGAATCTCCAGCACGGGGGCGCCCGTCGCCCGGCGTTCCGGTGGCCGCTCCAGCATCGCGACCGACCGGCCCGCGATGGCGGCGGCGATGGCGGCTTCGTCAAGCGTCCCGGTTTCGGCGCGCAGCACCACCTTGCCGTCGCGCAGCACGGTCACCGTGTCGGTGAGCGCCACGATCTCGTCGAGGAAATGCGAGACGAACAGCACCGTCCGCCCCTCGGCGGCCAGCCGCCGGACGGTGTGGTAGACCGCCACGCGCTCATCCCCGGCCAGCGAGGCGGTCGGCTCGTCCATGATGACCAGCTGCGGGTCGCCCATCAGCGCCTGCGCGATGGCCACCATCTGGCGCGCGCCGATCGGCAGATCGGCGACGGTGGCGTCGAGCGGGAAGGGGTGGCCCAGCGCGGCCACGATCCGCGCCGCTTCCTGCCGCGCCCTGCTCGCATCCCGCCACAGGCCGCGCTGTTCGAGCAGCATGTTGTCGCGCGCGCTCAGCGTGGGGACGAGCGGGATGTGCTGGTAGATGGTGGCGATGCCGGCGGCGCGCGCGTCACGCGGGCCCCGCCACCGCCGGGGCTCGCCCTGCCAGATCAGCTGCCCGGCCGTGATGCTTTCCGCCCCCGAGAGGATCTTGATCAGCGTCGATTTGCCCGCGCCATTCGCGCCCAGCAGGCCGTGGACGCGGCCCGGCTCGAAGGAGGCCTCCACGCCGCGCAGCGCGGCGGTGCCGTTCGGCCAGCACTTGCCGATGCCGTCGAGGGAGAGGAGGGGGCTCACCATTGGCCCACGCACCGGTCGACGGTGGCCCGGGTCACGGCGGGCATGGGATAGGTGCGGAAGCGCGCGCCCTCGCCGGGCCGGTGGAGCGCGGCGAAGACCTGCGCGCCAAGCGCCTCCGGCTTGAAGCAGACCGTGCCATCCACCGCCCCGGCCTTGATCGAGGCGATGGCCAGCTTCGATCCGCCCGTGCCGATCAGCCGCGCCCGCGATCCGGCGGCCCGCACCGCGCGGGCGCAGCCGATCACCATGTCATCCGCCTCATTGTAGAACAGATCGGTGCCGGGCTGCGCGGCGAGGATGTTCTGGCAGGCGCGCTCGCCGCCCTCCGCGGTCCAGTTGCCGGGTTGCGAGGCGACGATGCGATAGCGCGCGCCCGCTGCCGCAAGCCCTTCGCGGAAGCCGCGCGCCCGCTGCTCCACCTCGGGAAAGCCAGAAGCGCCTTCAATCACCGCGATTCGCGCGGGCCTGTCGGCGGGCAGCATCGTGGCCGCCAGCGTGCCGGCGGCGCGTCCGGCGGTCACTTCATCCTGCGAGGCCAGCGCGACCAGCCCGGGGTAAACGTCTTCGACCCGCCGCTTGGCCGGATCGCCGACCAGCGCGGCGACCGCCGCAATGGGGACATGGCCGCGCCCGGCCCGCGCGACAATGCCCTCGGCGACAACGGAATCGAGCGGCATCAGCGCGATGCCGTCGACCTTTTGCGCGATCAGATCGTCCACGTCGTTGGTCTGCTTCTGCACGTCGCCCTTGGCGTCGAGGATGATGGCGCCGGCGCCCGCCGCCGCCGCGGCTTCGGCAAAGCCCTTGGCGATGGCGGCGGCGAAGGGATAGCTGAGCCCCACGGTCGACAGGCCATAGCGCGGCGCCCCCGGTTTCAGGGCGGGCATGGGGGCCACATCGGCACGCGCCGCCTGCCGCACACCGGCAAGCGAGCAGAGGGCCACGGCCATCACCCCTCCGGCCAGCAGGATCGGCAGCAGTCGGCGGCGGCGCATCTCAGCCCGCCAGACGGCGCGTGACAAGATAGAGATGCTCGCAGGCAAGCACCGTTTCATCGCGCTGGTTGCGGATGTCCACCGTTTCGGTGACCACGCCATGGCCGGTCCGCTTGGGATGATCGCGCTTGTCGGCGATCCGGGTGATCGTGCGGATCGTGTCGCCGATATGCACCGGGCGGATGAAGCGCAGCCGGTCATAGCCATAGGACATGGCATGCGGGTTGATGGTGGTGGCGGTCAGGCCGATGCCGACCGTGAAGATCAGCGTGCCATGCGCGATGCGCTGGCCGATGTCCTGCGTGGCGCACCAGGCCGCGTCCATATGGTGCGGGAAGAAATCCCCGCTGTGCCCGGCATGGACCACGAAATCGGTCTCGGTGATCGTCCGGCCGAAACTCGTGCGTTCCGCGCCGATCACATAGTCCTCGAAATATTGCTCGACGATCATGCCGCCAGCTCCCCGTCGATGGCCGCCCGGTCCGCGCCAAGCCTTGGGCCCGCGCGGGGCGAGGTCAGCATCTGTCCATCGATCCGGATCGGGCAGCGTGTGGTGATCATCGTGCTGCCGTCTGGCGCGGCGATGCGTTGGGTCATGCCCAGAGCGCCAAAGGCGGGCTGCGCCTGAAGCGCGGGCCAGTCCAGCACGGGGGCGGCCCAGATGCCGGCGGGCTCAAGCACGGCCAGCCATTGAGCGGTGGTTTGTGAGGGCAGATGATCGCGGATCAGCGCCTTGATCTCGTCGCGCCGGTCGAACCAGCTGCTGGCGGGAAACTGCCCGAGCGCGCCAAGGCCGAGCAGATCGCCCAGCCTGTCCACCGGCGCCATGGCCAGCGCCAGATAACCATCGGCGGTGGCATAGATGCCATAGGGCGCGGAGAGATAGACATTGCCATTGGCGACGGCGCTGCGTCTGGGCATCGGATCGTTCCGGTTGAGATGGACCGAGAGATGTTCGAACTGCAGGTCGATCGCGGCTTCGAGCAGGCTGACATCGACCCGCCCGCCGCGCCCCGTGACGCCCCGGCGCACAAGGAGCGCCAGCACGCCCTGGCACAGCTGCGCCCCGGCCATCATGTCGACGATGGAGAGTCCCGCCGGCACCGGCGCCTGCCCGGCGTCGCCCGAAAGCCAGGCCATGCCCGAGAGGGACTGCACCAGCAGATCCTGCCCCGGCCGGTCACGCCAGGGCCCATCCGCGCCATAACCGTTGACCCCGGCATAGATCAGCCGGGGGTTGAGCGCGGAGACCGCCTCCCAGCCGAAACCGAGTCGGTCCATGATGCCGGGGCGGAAATTGTGGATCATCACATCGGCCTGCGCCAGCAGTGCGCGGACGGCCTCGGCATCGGCGGGATCTTTCAGATCCGCCGTGTAGCTCTGCTTGTTGCGGTTGATGGTGTGGAAGAGCGCGCTGTCCTCGTCGAAGCCGACATCGGCCAGAAAGAGGCCGCGTCCGGCATCGCCGCCCGCCGGGCGCTCGATCTTTATGACGCGCGCGCCCATATCCGCAAGGCGCAGCGCGCAGGAGGGGCCGGCAAGAAACTGGCTGAAGTCGAGAACGGTCGTCCCGGCCAGCGGCAGCATGCCGCCAGCGTCATGACCCGGCAGGCTGCCGCTGACGTCGTGATTCAAGTCTCCAGCGGCTGCCAACACTCCATCCTCTCTGTTTGCATATTGACGCGTTGTTTATTGGCAAACGATAATCGCCACGGTAATGTGCGTCAACAGCTTTGGCGCAGGACGATGGACAAAGGGGAAAACCGTTGCGTGGCATGACATGGGATCATCCCAGAGGAGCCGATCCGCTGGTGGCCGCTTCCCGCGCGTGGGAAGCCGAAACGGGCGAGGCCATCACGTGGGATCGCCGCTCGCTGCAGGACTTTGAGACCTTTCCCGTGGGGGAGCTGGCGCGGCATTACGACCTGATCGTCATCGATCATCCGCATGTTGGCCATGTGGCGGCGGCTGGCTGTCTCGCGCCGCTCGACGGCCTTGTCGCCGAGTCGGTGCTGGAGGGCATCGCCGCCGGATCGGTGGGCGGCTCCTATGAGAGCTATCGCTGGGCCGGGCATCAATGGGCCCTGCCGATCGACGCCGCCAGTCAGGTGCAGGCCTGGGTGCCCGGGCGCATCCCCGCGCCGGTGACGCGTTTCGAAGACCTGCAGCCACTGCTCGCGGCGGGGCGGGTGATGGTGCCGCTGCGCGCGCCGCACGGCCTGATGACGCTGTTCTCGCTGTGCGGCCTGGCGGGTTTCGGGCTGGATGTGGAGGCGCAGGATCTGTTTCCGGTTCAAGCCGCCGCCGCCTATGATCGCCTGCGCGACCTTGCGGCGGCGATCGATCCCGCCGCATGGTCGATGGACCCGATTGCGGTGTTCGAGGCGATGGCCGATCCGGCCTCGCCGATAGCCGTGGCGCCCTTCATCTATGGCTATGTCAGCTACGCGCGGGACGGCTTTCGCAGCCGGACCATCCATTTTGCGGATGTGCCCGTCTTCAACACGCAGCCTGTCGGCACGGCGCTGGGCGGGACGGGGCTGGCGGTTTCAGCCTTGGGGGACGACCCGTCAGGCGCGGCGCGATTCGCCGCATGGGTGGCGGGCGGGGCGCTGCAGCGCGATCTCGTCGCGGCCGAAGGAGGACAGCCTGCCCATGCCGAGGCATGGGGCGATGATGGCGTGAACCGCGCGACCCATGATTTCTACCGCGCCACAAGGCGCACGCTCGATCAGGCATGGCTGCGCCCGCGCCACGACGGCTATATGGCGTTTCAGGACGCCGCCTCGCATCGGCTGGAGGAAGCGCTGCGCCGGGGTGAAACGGCCACCGATGCGCTGGCTGCCCTCAACACCCTTTACCGGCAGAGCCGATGACCGCGCCGCTCTCCGGTCTGCTCGTCATCGATATGGCGCAGTTCCTGTCGGGCCCCTCGGCGGCCTTGCGGCTGGGCGATCTTGGCGCGCGGGTCATCAAGATCGAGCGGCCGGACGGCGGGGATATCTGCCGCACGCTTTATCTCAGCGACACCGATGTGGCGGGCGATTCCACGCTGTTCCATGCGATCAACCGCAACAAGGAAAGCTTCGCGGTGGATCTGAAGGATCCGGGCGATGCGGCGCGGCTGCGTCGGTTGATCGCGCGGGCCGATGTGGTCATCCAGAATTATCGCCCGGGCGTGGCCGACCGTCTCGGCTTTGGTCCGGAGCGTCTGCGGGCGGATTGTCCGCGTCTCGTGGTCGGCAGCATCTCCGGCTATGGTCCCGATGGGCCATGGGCGGGTTTGCCCGGGCAGGATCTGCTGGCTCAGGCGATGTCGGGTGCGATGTGGCTCAGCGGCAGCGAAGGGCAGGGGCCCGTGCCCTTCGGCCTGTCGGTGGCGGATATGCTGGCCGGCCATATCCTGACGCAGGGCATTCTGGCCGCCCTTGTGCGGCGCGGGATCTGCGGCGAGGGCGCGCATGTCGAGACCAGCCTGATGGAGGCTTTGGTGGACCTGCAGTTCGAGGTGCTGACGACTCATCTCAACGATGGCGGCCGCCTGCCCACGCGGGCTGCCGTGGACAATGCGCATGCCTATCTGGCCGCGCCCTACGGTGTCTATCGCACGGCGGATGGGTGGCTGGCGCTGGCGATGACGCCGCTGCCGGTGCTGGAGCCCTTGCTCGATCTGCGGTTCGGCGACCGCGATCCCTTCCGCGACCGCGACGGGGTGAAGGCGCTGGTCGCCGGGCAGCTGGCGACCAGCACGACCGACCAATGGCTCGCCATCTTTCGCCCCGCAGACATCTGGTGCGCCCCGATTTACGACTGGCCGCAGCTGCTGGCGGAGGAAGGCTTTCGCCGGCTGGACATGTTGCAGACGATCCGTCGTGGCAGCGCCGCCATCGCCACGACGCGCGCGCCGGTGCGCATCGATGGCGACCGAGCCGGGTCTCCGGTCGGCGCGCCGCGCATCGGGGAGCATGGCGCGGCGATTGTCCGCGAATTCGGATTGGATGCCCTGTGAGCGCCAGCCATGCCTGGGTTTCGCGGCTCTGCCGGGTGCTGCTGCCGCTTTCCCTTGTGGTTCCAGCACCAGCCTTTGCCGAAACATGGGTGGCGGGCTGGCTCAGTCCCGGCTCGCCGCCCGTGGCGCTGAAAGCCGGAACGTCGCCCGCGATCTTCGAGAACCAGACGGTCCGCCAGACCCTGCGCCTCGGCATCGGCGCCCGCAGAATCCGGCTGCGCCTGACCAATGAGTATGGCCGCATGCCGCTCGCGGTCGGCGATGTGCGCATCGCGCTGGCCGACCCCCGGCAGCGCGTCATTCCGGGCTCGGAACGCAAGGTGATGTTCGCGGGGCAGGACCATGTGACGCTGCCCGCTGGCGCGCCCATCGTCAGCGACGCCCTCGATCTTTCCGTTTCCGCGCTGCAGACCCTTGTCGTCTCGGTCTATTACCCCCAGGCGGGCATGCCCGGCGGCCATCTGAGCCGGATTGCGGTCGCCCCCGGCGACCGGGGCGCCGAGGCCGCGATGCAAGGCGCCGAAAGTCTGCGCGGACCGGGCATCGTCTCCGCTGTCGAGGTGGTGCGCGACGCGCCAGCGCCCGTGATCGTCGCCTTCGGCGATTCGATCGTCGAGGGCATCGCCAAGACCAGCAGCATCGATATGGGCTGGCCGCAGCAGCTCGCCAGCCGGTTTGCGCGCGATCCCGCGCGCGCGGGCTGGAGCATCGTCAATGCCGGCATCGGCGGGAACCGGCTGTTGCACGATGGTTTCGCCGCGCCGGGGCTTGCGCGTTTCGACCGCGATGTGCTGGCCGTGCCGGGGGTGACCCATGTCATCCTGCTCGAAGGGATCAACGATATCGGCTGGTCGGCCCTGCCGGACAGCATCGTCACCGCCGAGATGGTGATGATGGCCCAGCGCCAGCTTGTCGAGCGGGCCCATGCGCGCGGCGTGCAGGTGATCGGCGCGACGCTGCTGCCGTTCAAGGGCGCGGTCTATTACACGCCCAAGGCGGAGGCGATGCGGGTCGCGCTCAACCGCTTCATCCGCACCAGCGGCATCTTCGACGGGGTGGTGGATTTCGATCAGGTGACCGCCGATCCCGCCGACCCGGCCTGCATGAACCCGGCCTTCGACGATGGCGACCACCTCCACCCCAACGATGCGGGCAACACGGCCATGGCCGCGGCGGTGTCATCCGCGCTGTTCGAGGAGCGTCAGACGGGCCGCGCCCGCCACGCCCCCTCGAAGCTGTAGTGGCCTGAGCCCAGTTCCACGCGCATCGCATTGCGCTCCTGCCGGGCATGGAGCGCGGGCCGTCGACTGAGCGGCTGGCCGCCCTCGCGCAGCGATGCCGGGCGCATGTCGGGCAGCAGCACCGTCGCGCGCCGTCCCGCCGGGATCTCCACGGCGATGGTCAGCCGTGCGCCCTCGCGGCGCCACTGGCAGGCGAGGCGGCCCGCGGGCGTCTCATGCCAGGCCGTGGCCCCCGTCACCGAGGGCAGCACGATAGGGGCGATGGTCAGGGCCTGTGGTTCGGGCAGGGCATGATCGATGCGCAGCCCCGCCAGCCGCCCATAGAGCCATCCTTCGGCCTGTCCGAGCATGAAATGGTTGAGCGATTTGGTCGGATTGCCATCCCATGCCTCGGTCAGCGCGGTGGCGCCGTGGTCGATCTGATACAGATAGCTGGGCCGGTCGCGGACGCGCAGCATGTCCAGCACGATATCGTCGCGACCACTTTGCGACAGTGCCTCGATGACATAGCGGAAGCCGATATCACCGGCGGTGACGCCATTGCCCGTCGCCCGGATCGCGGCGATCAGCAGGGCCAGCGCCCGCGCGCGCTGCGGCGGCGGGACAAGGCCCAGCGCCAGCGGCATCGCCTGCGCGGTCTGGCTGCCGCGATCATATTGCCCTGTCGCGCCATTGAGGAAACGCCGGTTGAGCGCCGCCGCGATCCGCGCCGCCCGCGCCTGATAGTCACCCGCCTCACGCGCCCGGCCCACCAGCGGCGCCATGCGCGCCATGGCCTGCAGCGCCTCGATATGGGCGGCGGTGCCCACGAGGCTGCGGCTCGTCAGCTGGGCTTCTCCGGGGTCTTTGGGGCCGATATCATACCAGTCGCCCATGCCGAAATCGAGCAACCCATCCTGCGAGCGGCTATCGAGGTAGCGGCAATACAGCTCCGCCGCAGGCCAGGCCGCCGCTAGGATCGCGGCATCGCCCTGAAAGCGATAGGCGGCCCATGGCGCCAGCACCGCAGCCACGCCCCACTCAGGCGAGTTGCGCCAGATCTGGTCGTGCCCTTCGCGGTCGATGAAGGCGATGTATTCGGGCGCGATGCCGGGCACCATGCCATCGCCCTGCTGCGCCTCGGCGATGTCGTCGACGAGCTTTTCGTAAAGCGTGATGGCGTCGCGGTTGTAGAAAACGGTCGGCGCGTTGAGATAGGTCTGCTCCAGCCAGCCCAGCTTCTCGCGATGCGGGCAGTCGGTCAGCACCGACATCATGTTGCTCGTCACCGCATGGTCGATCAACTGGTGGATGGCGGTCATGTCCGCGTCCTCCGAGGTGAAGGCTCCCGCGCGGGCGGCATCGGCATGCAGCACATGGGCCACGATTGCGTGGATGGCGGCGCGGGGCACGCCGCTGACCTCGATATAGCGGAAGCCGTGATAGGTGAAACGCGGCTCAAAGCGCTCCAGGCCCCGGCCCGCCGCCGTATAGCGGAACTCGACCCGCCGGTTCGGGCCGCCGTTGAAGCTGCGCTGGTCGGCCCGGCCATGGGCGTCGAGCGCTTCGGCAGGGGTGAGGATGGCCGTCTCCCCGCTGTTGGCGACCAGCTCGATCATCGGGCGCCCGGCGATGTTGCGGCCAAAGTCGATCAGCGTGACGCCCGGCGCGGGCTGCGTGATCGACTGCGGCATCAGCGTCTCGCCGATGATGACAGGCGGCACCTGCGAGGCTTTCAGGCGCCCGCCCGGCCCGCGCACCACCAGCGCCGGGGACCAGCCCGGGGCGGCATGGTTCGGCGCGGTCCAGCCGGTGGGCTCCAGACGCGCATCGACATCCTCGCCGCCATAGATGGAGGAGAAGCGGATCGGCCCTTCATGGGTCCGCCATGTGCTGTCGGTGGCGATATGGGTGCGCTGACCGTCCGCCGCCTCGATGGTGAGCAGCAGGATCGCCTTGGGCTGGCCGAAGCTGTCGAGCAGCTTGGTGTAGCGGCCCGGCTGATGTTCGACATTGTAGAAGCCGTTGCCCAGCATCAGCGCCAGCGCATTCGCGCCGGGCTGCAGCAGCGCCGTCACGTCATAGGTGTCGTAGAGGATGGTGCGGCGATAGTCGGTCCAGCCCGGGGCCAGCGCGGCATCGCCGACCGTCCTGCCGTTGAGCGCCAGCGTGTAAAGGCCCAGCCCCGCCACCGAGAGCGTGGCGCGGCGCGGCGCCTGATCGAGCGTGAAATCGCGGCGGAACAGCGGCAGGGGCTGGGCCGGGAGCAGGTCACGCGGCGCTTGGCCCGCAATGTGCGGCGGCAGCGTGCGGTCCTGCGCGGCGGCGATCCATTCCGCGCGCCAGTCCGCCGGATCGATCAGGCCGGTCACGAAGCGATGGGGCTCGGCCCAGCGGCTCCAGTTCCCCAGGCCGTCGGCGCAGCGGATGGACCACCAGTAGCTGGCGTGGCTTTCCAGCGCCAGATCCCGCAGGGGGCGGGCCAGCGCCTGAGCCGTGTGCATCACGCCGCTGTCCCAGATGGCCCCTTCGCCTTGCCGGACGGCCTCGGCGCAGGTGCCGACCACCAGACGGAAGGCCGATTGCCTTATGTCGCGCGCGGTGTCGTCGGCCCGCAGCTTCCATGAGAAGCGCGGACGCCGCGTGTCGATGCCGATGGCCTGTTCGCGCCATGCGATGGCCAGCGCGACGGGTGCGGCCTGCGATGCGGCAGCCGGTCTGATGGAGGCCATCGGCGCAACGGCCATCAGGGAGAGCGCTTCGCGGCGGTTGAAGGTCATGCTGCGGTCTCGATCAGGCGGACGGGACCGGCAAGGCCCGAGGGGATCAGCGGTGCATCGGCGTGCGGCAGCCATTCCTGCTTCTTGCGCAGGCGTGGCTGCACCCAGGTGACGCGCCGGGCATCGGGCAGGGCGCTGTCCGCGGCCAGCCGGTTATGCCAGGTGTTGGTGACGACCAGTTCGATGCTGTTGGCGCCGGGGCGTAGCGCCCCGGTGATGTCGGCGGCGAAGGGCGGGGTCCATAAGGTGGCGATCAGGCGGCCATTGACGATCACCTCCGCCATCTCGCGCACCGTGCCGAGATCGAGCCACAGGCGGCGGCCCGGGGCCAGCGCCGCTGCCTCCAAAGTCAGTGAGGTCCGATAGTGGCCCGAACCGGAATGATAGCGCAGATCATGCGGGGAGAGGGTTGACCACAAGGCTGGTTCCGGCAGCGTGATCCGGGCATCGGGCGCATGGAAGCCGCTGAAGCTGAGCTGCCATGGCCCGGCAAGGGTGCGGCCTGTGGTGGCGGGGTGGAGCGGTTCCTTCGGAGGTGCTGATCCATCCGAAGCGCGGCACAGCAGGATCGCGCTTTCACGCGGCGCGAGGGTCAGGGGCCCCTCGCTGCGTTCGCCACGGCGTGTCCAGCCGGAGAGCCGCGTCCGGCGCCCGCCATCGGGGTTCCAGCGTTCCACCGATGCGAAGCTGCCGCGCAGGGAGAGCGCTGGCTGGATGGGCCGATCGTGCTTGTTGACGATGAAATAGGCGTCCCAGCCGTCTCCGGTACGATGGGTCCAGTCGATGGCGCCTCCGGTCGCGGTCAGATCGGGCGTCAGGCCGATCCGCGCCGCCGCCGCCGCGACATCGCCGTCGCCGAACATCCGGCCCGCGCCGATCCGGCGCAGATCGCTGCCATCCCAGATCTGCGCGACGAGGCCGGCATGGGCGGCCGCATCATCGCCATGGCCGATCGGGCCCTGCGACGCGCTGCCGCAAACCGTCGCCCCGGCGCGCAGCAGGCGCAAGAGGCCCCGCAGAAATTCGCAGGAATAGCGCCCGCCCGCAGGCAGCGTCAGCAGCCGATAGCGCGCGCCGCCCGCCAGCACGATCACGCCCTGCTCGACGCGCGCCAGCCGGAGCAGCGCATCGCGGTTGATGCTGTCGAAGGTGAGGCCCTCGGGCACGGCGCTGTCCAGCCGCTCGGGCAGGAGCGCGCGCGAGGGGATCTCCTCGCCGATGAAGGCGGCGATGTCCGCCACGCCGCGCCCCTGCTGAAGCACGGCCTGACAGCGGCGCATATAGTCGAACCACGCCTTGCCCGGCTTCCACCAGGTCTGCGTGCGGCTGAAGAAGCTGCCGATGCCGTTCAGCGTCATGGCCGGGGCCCGATCCAGAAAGGGCTGGCCGGCATAGACGTGAAGCATGAAGCGGTTGATGCCCCGGCAATAGTGCCGGTCGCCCAGCGGCTTCATCATGCCGGGATGCTCATCCCACGCCATCAGCCCCTGCGTGAAGCTTTCGGTGGCGATCACCCGCTTGCCGTAGATGCGCCCGCCCGAGACGGCATCGGCGACATCGGTGGGCTTGTCGTTGCGGGGCGTGCGCAGCCAGAACTCGCCCATCGGAACGTCGGTCGCCTCGGCCCAGCGCAGGCCGTCCACCGCAAAGGTCGGGCTGGCCGGTTCGCCGCTGAAGGTGCAGCCGCGCGCATGGGCGAGGGCGGCAACCGTTTCGAAGAAGGCCGACTGGGTGAGTTCGGCCACCGTGCGGCGCAGGTCGTGAAGCACGGCCTCGCTGGCCTCCGCGCTGCCCATCGGCACGCCCGCCAGCACCGGCAGCCACGGCGTGAGATCGAAGCCGCGCAGTCGCCGGAAATCGGCGAGGAAGCCGGGCGACCAGTTCTGTCCGCTCGCCTCCCAGCTGTCGACATGGACTGTGTTCATCACGCGACCGGCACGCTCCGGGCCGACCTTGTCGAGGACGGCGCCGAACCAGCGGTCGAACTGCAGCTTGACCGCTGCCGGGTTGAAGCGGTCGACCTCCAGCCCCTGCGCCCCGCCCGCCGCCGAATTCTCCTTGCCGCTGGTGGTGTAGCCAAGGCGAAGAACCCGCCAGCGGCCTTGCGGTGGCGTCCAGTCCAGCGTGCCGTCGGGGCGCAGTTGCTTGGTGAGATCGATGGCCTGCGCCGGATCGACGCAGGCGGCGGGCGGCACGTCCCGGCTGGTCGTGCGGCGCGCGATGGACCATTGGGCCGCGCTCTTGCCGGAGATCTGGTGGATGTCCGGGCGCGACGAGAGTTCAAGGCTGAACAGGCGCAGCCGCAGATCCTCGCCGAAGTCATAATCCTCGCGATAGGGCTCGGGCCGCGCGGGATGATGCAGGAAGCGGAAGGTGCGCGCTGTCGTCTCGGGCAGGGCATGGGTGAGCGTCGTCAGATCGGTCTGCCAGCCATGTTTGGGATACTCCAGCCAGCCGACGGAGCGGAAGGTATGGCCGTCGTCGCTCGCCTGCACCTCCAGCGAGTTTGCGGCGCGATAGACGCCGGGCGCATAGCCATAGGGCGAGGGTGTTCTGACCGTGACCGAGCGCAGGGTGAAGGGGCGATCGAAGCCGAAGTCGATATGGCCGGGCGCGGTGGTATCGAAGAGGTCGCGCCTGTTGTCGGGATCGAGCATCCAGCCGGGTTCGGCTCCGGCCATAAGCGGCAGGTCCGTGGTGACATGGGGGCGAAGGGCCGCGCTGCTTGCATCGAAGCTTTCCGGCCAGGGGAAGGCGAAAACCGCCGTGTCGCGATAATAGTCGCGCTGGTGGGGCGGTGTGGGCAGGCGGATGTCCGCGTCGCCCGCATGGGCGCGTGTTTCGGACCAGGTGACCAGCTGCATCGACAGGTCTGGCGTGATCCACGGACCGCTGGCGGTCGCCCAGCCGTCGCACATGTTCAGCGAGACGGTCATGCCGAGGCGATCCGCTTCGGCCACCGCATGATCGACCAGAGCCCACCATGCCGGCGTCAGCGCATCGGCGGGTGGCGAGACAAGCGGCGTGCGGCCCGACGCGCCGATGGCGAAGAGCATGGCCGTGGTGATGCCATTGGCGTGCATCGCCTCAAGGTCGGCGGTGACGCCCTCGCGCGTCATCGCGCCGCCCAGCCAATACCAATAGGCGCCGAGACCGGCTTCACGCGGCGGCTGATCGAAGGCGGCGGACACCGCTTCGAAGCCTGAGCCCCGGGCGCCGGGATTGAGGCCCAGCGGCGCGGCGGACGCCATGGAGGCAAGGCCGGTCATCGCCGCGCCCGCCAGCACCTCGCGCCGACGGACCGCCCATCCGCTGCCCCCACCTTCACCCTCTTGACCCACGGGCATCCCCTCGTTTCATGTTTATAGAGTAATGTATAGTTCGCAGACAAATTTATCGGCGTCAAACCGGAATTCGGCGCATCCTCTTGCAGGGAGCATCGGCCGGGCCGCCCAAGTCGGTCGACAACGCGCCCGGTGGGGCTTGCTTGCTCAGGGGATCGGAAGCAAAATTGGGGATGTCAGATGAACATATCGAATCCCTGAGCAGGCCGCAAAGGCGCTTGCTTCGCCGTATCTACAATGGCCGCACCATCCCCATCGTGACGGATGGCCAGCCCTTCCTGACCTATAAGGCCGCCAGGCAATACCTGCTGGCGCTGACCCCGGAAGCCCGCGAGGCAGCCTATCTGGATATGAAAGAACAAGGGCAATAGCCGGGTCGGCCCTGGCAGCGACCCTTTCAGGTCATGCGCCTAGTCCGGCTTGCGCGTCCGGGCCGCGGCCTTGCCCAGCAGGAGGGCGCCGCCCAGCGCCAGCAAGGCCAGACCGGCCACGCGCCCGCCCGAGAGGCTGCCGTCCTTGCGATGGAGATGGGGGCGATGGAGATGGGGCTTCAGGCGGCCTAGCAGGGGCTTGCGCTGCGAGAGCGCCTCGAACATCTCGCCTGGCCCTTCCGGATCGAGGATCTTGTTGTCCGCCAGCCAGATCCTCACCTCGTCCAGATCGGGCACCTCATAGGGGCGCAGCGAGCGGCCCTCTCCACGCAGCGTCTCGACCGTTTCGATCAGGGAGCCGGTGCGTTCGATCATCGCTTCGATGGTCTGGCAATCGGTTCCGAGATGTTCGGCCAGCAGGGCGTTGCGAATGCCGGCAATCGCGCGCACCGCCTGCGTGTTGGCATCGCGCCCGGCATCGATCACCGCATCGCATTCCGTATCCAGCCGCAAGGAGCGGTTGTTGAAATTCGACGAGCCGACACGCAGCACCCTGTCGTCGACCACCGTCACCTTGGCGTGGACGTAGATGGGATCGCCCTTGGCGGTGAAGGGGTGATACAGCCGCAGCCGGCCATGGGGATCGCCTTCGCGCAGGGCCTCCACCAGCCGGGCGCGCGCCGAATCCATGGCGACAGGCTCCAGCCAGCCCTGCGCGGAGACCGGGTGGACGATGACGAATTCGGGCCCATCGGGTTCGGCCAGACGCTTGCCGATGGCTTCGGCCACCTTGCGTGAGGCGAAATACTGGCTTTCGGCATAGACCCACTTTTGGGCCCGCGCGATCAGATCGACATAGAGATCCTCGATCTCATGACTGGGTTGCTGATCGGCCATTTCGGGCACGGTGCGCGCGATGCCGACCTCGACAGCGGTGAAATCGGCCTCGATCCCGTCCGGCCAGCAATCCGCGCCTTGCGTCACCGGCGCGACGGGGTCGCCGCCCGAGATGGTCCAGCGTTCCCGGCACATGTCGCCGAGGGCCGCGGCGACAGGCCCCTGCAGCAGGGTGCTGGCATCATGCCACGGGCCATAAGGCTGGCCATCGGGATCGACGCGCCGGGGCTCGGCATCCTCATGCCCGCGCGTGTCCCACCGGCGGGCGGTCATGTCGATGCCGCCGCAAAAGGCCACATCGTCATCGATCACCACCACCTTCTGATGATGCGATCCGGCGGGCGGGTGGTGCGCATCGAGGCGGAAATGGATGTTCGGATCGCGCAGCCATTTTGCGATGCGCAGCAGGGTGCGGGCATGGAACAGCGTCTTGATGGCGCCCGTATCCCAGCGCAGGATGTGGATATGCAGGCCGGGCGTGCGCCGGACCAGCCAGCTGAGAAACTCGCCGACACGGATGGGGGCGCCATCCTCGACATCGCCGCCAAAGCGGATGCGGGCATCGAAATCCCAGCCCACCAGAAGGATCTGCTTTTGCGCCTTCAGCATCGCTGCCCGGGCCGCCCTGAAATAGTCATCGGCATCGACGATGACGCTGGCGCGGGCCGCCGGTGCGATGCGCCAGCAGTTGCGGCCTGTTTCAAGCAAGGGCTCTGTCATCATGGGCGGGACCATTGCAGCCCGGCAGCGATCTGCCAAGGATAGGCTTTATAAAACACGCTCATGTGAGGGTTTGACGTGGGCGGCACGGTTTGGCCAAGGGCGTCTTGGGTTATGGATACGTCTTTCCTGGTGGCGCAGCTTGCTAAGCGCCAAATCAATCCGCTAACGCTGCCCCGCGCGGCTGCCCGCGCCAGGAGATGATGATGAAAGCGCCCGCCCTGCCTGAAACCGCACTGCGTGAAAAAAGCCATTATGTGGTGCTGGATGGCTTGCGCGGCGTCGCTTCGCTGCTGGTCGTGGTCTTTCATCTGTTCGAGGCTTTTTCGGGCGGCGATCCCACGAAGCAGATCATCAATCACGGCTATCTGGCGGTGGATTTCTTCTTTCTGCTGTCGGGTTTCGTGATCGCCTATGCCTATGATGATCGCTGGGGCAGCATGTCGGTCTGGAACTTCTGCAAGCGGCGGCTGATCCGCCTGCAGCCCATGGTGGTGCTGGGCAGCCTGATCGGTGGCGCACTGTTCTACCTTCAGGCGGGGCCGTTGTTTCCGCTGATCAGCCAGACACCGCTGTGGCAGATGGTGCTGGTGATGCTGTGGGGCTGCACCCTGCTGCCGCTGCCCAAAAGCATGGACATTCGCGGCTGGAACGAACTTCATCCGCTTAACGGCCCGGCATGGTCGCTGTTCTACGAATATATCGCGAATATTGGCTATGCGCTGATCTTTCGCAGACTGTCCTTGCGGGTGCTGAGCGTGTTGGTGATCGGCGCGGCGGCGTTTCTGCTGCATCTCGCGCTGGCCGGCACCAGCCGCGATCTGATCGGCGGCTGGTCGCTCGATGCCGAGGGGCTGCATATCGGCTTTGCGCGGCTGCTCTATCCCTTTCTGGCGGGGATGTTGCTGATGCGTGTGGGCACAAGGATCAGGAGCCGCCATGCCTTTGCGCTCTCCAGCCTGCTGCTGGTCGCGGCGCTGTCGATCCCCCGGCTGGGCGACACGCCGCATCACTGGAGCAACGGCCTTTATGACGCGCTCTGCGTGATCCTGATCTTCCCGCTGGTCGTGGCCATCGGCGCGGGCGAAAAGCGTGTGGATGGCGTTTCGGTGAGCATTGCGCGCTTTTTCGGAGAGCTGTCCTTCCCGCTCTACATCACCCATTATCCGCTGATCTATGTCTACACCGAATGGGCGGTGGACAGGCATGCCTCGCCCGGGCAGGGCGTGGTCTGGGGCATGCTGCTGCTGGCGGCATCGGTGGCGATCGCCTATGGCAGCCTGGTCTTCTACGACCGACCGGTGCGCCGCTGGCTGACGGCGCGCTTCACGCAAAACCGGGGCTGAATAACGCCTCCGTGGCTGGCGGAGGTGTGACAATCCAGCAACAATTCAAGCCCTTGCCGGGTGGTTTCACCCCCGGCAACAGGCCCTGCACACCCGTTTAAACCGTTAAAATTCAAGCCCGGGCGCAACCCTGCAAAGCCGCTCATTTCTGCGGCCCGCGGGGCGGAACGCGATGCTCTCCCAATCGTTTGACACACGATTGCACAGCGACACGATCACCAAACGCATTGATAAGATTGTGTTCGCATTTTAAAACTTATGGAAAGCCCCGTGAAAGAGGGCGCCGCAAGGAGGAGAGGGTTTTCAACCATTGAACGCGGACGCGCTGCGATGTTTCGCATGCGCCGCCTCATGTCAGACATCCGTCGCCAGATCGCGCAAACCCCTTGGGGCGAAGCGATGCTGCACACGATAAAACCAAAAGTTTCAGGGAAATAATCACATGAGGGAGATGAACGTGGGCAACATGTCATCCAAAAAGAGCTTTCTGGTGGGCGCCGCTTCCACGCTGGCCGTGTCCATCGCGGTGATCAGCCAGCCGGCCTTCGCGCAGGGCACTGCGCCTGCCGATCAGGCCGCTGCCGCACCGGTCGAAGTCCCCACCACCGTGGCCGATCCCGCCAATGAGATCGTGGTGACCGGTTCGACCTCGAAGCGTACCCTGCTGAACGCTTCGGTCGCCATCACGCAGATTTCCAACGCCGATCTGGCGCAGAAGGCGCCGCGCAACACCGTCGACATCCTCGAAACCATCCCCGGCATCTTCGTGGAAGGCACGGCGGGCCCGGTGTCGAACAACTATTCGGTGCGCGGCCTGCCCGGCGGCGGCCAGCAATTCGTGCGCCTGCTGGAAGACGGCATGCCGTCGATCTATGGCGGCCTCAACGACGATGAAGTCTTCCAGTACGATGCCTCTATCGATCACGTCGAAGGCCTGCAGGGCGGCACCTCGGGCATTCTGGCCCCCAATGCGGCGGGCGCCTCGATCAACTTCATCTCGCGCAAGATGAATTACGACCACGGCGGCGGCCTCTTCAAGATCACCGGCACCACCTATGGCGAGGCGCGGACCGACTTCTGGTATTCCGCCCCGCTCAAGCTGCTGGGCGACGATGTGGCTTTCGCGGTCAGCGGTTATCTCGATTCCAACCCCGGCCAGCGCGATTCCCAGTTCCGCTACGACACCTATCATGTGAAGGCGCAGCTGGAAAAACGCTTCGACGATGGCGGCTTCATCCGCGCCACCTACAAGCGCTGGAACGAACACGACCCCTATTACGCCGACCAGCCCTATTCCTATGTCAACGGCAAGATCGCCAGCGTGCCGGGGCTGAGCGGGCAATATGGCAACATCATCGGCAATGGCTTCGGCACGATCACCATGCCCAACAGCTGCGCCGTGGGCCAGTGCACCCGCACCTTCAGCGCCAAGGAAGGCATCCATGCGCAGGGCAATCTGTTCCGCATCGATGTCAACAAGCCGGTCGGCCATGGCATCACGCTGTTCGCCCGGGCGCGCTACACCCAGACCAACTGGGACTTCAACGGCGTCTTCGCGGGCAGCGGCAGCGGCAATGCGGGGCTTGAAACGGCGGTCAACTATCTGACGCCCAGCGCGGTCTCGCCGCTGTGGGGCAGCACTTTGCCTGCCTCCAACCCGATGTATGGCGGGCTGAACCTGTTCCAGGCGGCGGCTCTGGCCTTCCCCGGCACGGCGCAATATGGCATCCGCAATCTGACCACCGGTCAGGTGATCGCGGGCAACAACACCGCCGCGCTCAATGCGCTGAACGGCAACGGCTTGCTGCAGCAGACCTGGCTCAACCGCCAGACGATCAACATCCATGACGTGGGCAGCGATTTCGGCGCCAAATGGGACGCGAGCGGCGGCGGCTGGAAGAACAGCCTGACCGTGGGCGGCATGATCTATCACCAACGGCAGGACAATGACCAGTCGGCGGTCTCCAACCTGCTCAACGATGTGTCGAACAATTCGAACATCTACGATGTGGTGGCGCTGAACTCGGCGGGCGGCGTGATCGGCACGCTGACCAACAACGGTCTGCTGGGCTATGGCGACTGGGGCGCGGGCGTCAGCTATTTCGACCAGAGCAGCCAGTCGGTCTATGCCAATGACGAGTTCACCTGGCACGAGAAGTTCCACTTCGACGTGGGCCTGCGCTATGAGCATGAAAAGCAGACCAGCTACAGCGGCAACAGCTCGCCGTCGCTGATCGCGCCGGGCACCACCGGCCTGCTGCAGGTGAACCCGAATGCCTTCAACGGCACCTATTCGGTGAACTCGGGCTATGCCGAAAACCCGCTGAACTGGACAGCGGGCGTGAACTACACTCACAACGCGCATCTGTCGGTCTATGGCCGCTATGCCCATTCCTATCAGACCAATGGCAACAATTCGAACGGCGCCACCGCGATCACCTTGTGGGAAGCGGGCATCACCTATGCGGGCCATGGTTTCGTGGGATCGGTGCGGCCCTTCCGCACCCTCTTCAAGAACCAGAGCTTCAACGGCCTGATCACGGATGCCGGCACCAGCACCTCGGAAAACTTCGTGGCCAACATCACCACCAATGGTGTCGACCTCGACCTGTCCTACCGCCCCACCTATGAGCCGCTGCGCGCCTTCTCGATCCGTGGTCAGGCCACCTTCCAGGATCCGAAATACGCCAGCGCCTGCAAGGGCACGATCAGCAACGGCATCCTGTCCAACTGCGCGCCCTATCCGCAGGCCGATGGCCTGACGCCGGGCCGCACGCCCAAGGTGATGTACACCATCACCCCGGCGGTGGATCTGCCGCATCATCTGGGCAGCATCTATCTGCGCTACAAGTACATCGGCAAGATCTTCGCCGATCAGACCGGCACGCTGCCGCTGCCCAGTTATGGCGTGCTGTCGCTGGGCGCGCAGCTGAACGTGACCGACCGCATCACGGTCAACGCCAGCGTGGACAATGTCACCAACACGCAAGGCCTGACCGAGGGCAACCCGCGTCAGGGCCTGTCCGAACAGGTGGTCAACGGCTATTTCTATGGCCGTGGCATTGTCGGCACCAACGGCATGGTTTCGCTGCAGTACGCGTTCTGAGCGGACTGAGCTAACCTATGGGCGGCAATCCTCCGGCGAGAGGGTTGCCGCCTCAAGTTTTCTGACGAAAGAGGCGTGATGGACCAGCGTATCGGCAAGGTGGTGATCCTGGGGGGCGGCACCGCGGGCTGGATGGCCGCCGCTGCTCTGGCCAAGATCAACAGCCCCAGGCTGTTCGACATCACGCTGATCGAATCCGACGAGATCGGCATTGTCGGCGTGGGCGAGGCGACCATCCCCACCATCCACTGGTTCAACCAGCTGGCAGGCATCGATGAGGCCGCCCTGCTGCGCGAGACCCATGCCACCTACAAGCTGGGCATCGAATTTATCGGCTGGAATGGCGAGGGCAGCGGCTATTTCCATCCCTTTGGCCGCTATGGCGCGCCTGCCGATGGCCCGATGTTCTACCATCGCTGGATCCGCGCGCATCTGGCGGGCGACCCGCATGGCGTGGAAGGTTACTCGCTGACCACGCAGCTGGCGCGGGCCGGGCGGTTCGCGCCGCCCTCCAACGATCCGCGTTCGCTGCTCTCCACCTTGGGCTTCGCCTATCATTTCGATGCCGCTGCCTATGCCGCCTTCCTGCGCCGCCAATGCGAGGCCAAGGGCGTGCGCCGCATCGAGGGCAAGGTCGAAAAGATCGAGCAGAACGGCGAAACCGGCTTCATCACCCGCCTCACCACCCAGCGCGGCGCGGTGGTGGAGGGCGATCTCTTCATCGATTGCTCGGGCTTCAGGGGCCTGCTGATCGAACAGACGCTCAAGACCGGCTATGAGGACTGGACGCATTGGCTGCCCTGCGACCGCGCTCTGGCCGTGCCCTGCGAAAGCGACGGGCCGCCCACGCCCTTCACCCGCGCCACCGCGCGCGAGGCGGGCTGGCAATGGCGCATCCCGCTGCAGCACCGCATCGGCAATGGCTATGTCTATTCCAGCCAGCATATCAGCGACGATGAGGCGGCCGCCAAATTGCTCTCCCGTTTGGATGGCAAGGCGCTGGCCGATCCGCGCCCGATCCGCTTCACCACCGGGCGGCGGCGCAAGGTGTGGAACCGCAATGTCATCGCCATGGGGCTGGCCAGCGGCTTCCTCGAACCGCTGGAATCGACCAGCATCCATCTGATCCAGAGCGCGATTGCCAAGCTGCTCTCGCTGTTCCCCACGCGCGGCTGCGACCCGCTGGTGGCCGAGCAGTTCAACCGCGTCTATGGGCAGGATGTGGAGACCGTGCGCGATTTCCTGATCCTGCATTACCACCGCACGCAGGGCCGTGATGAGCCGCTGTGGCGCCAGTGCCAGACCATGAGCCTGCCCGACAGCCTGACCTACAAGGAAGAGCAGTTCGCCCGCACGGGGCGTATCGTGCTGGGCACCGATGAGCTGTTCCGCGAGGCCAGCTGGTTCGCGGTGATGATGGGGCAGGGCATCGCCCCGCAGGATTACAACCCGCTGACCGACAGCTTTCCCGAAGCCGCCAACGCCCAGCATCTGGCCCGTATCCGCAGCGAGATCGCCGCCGCCACGCCAAAGCTGCCCCGCCATGAGGATGTGATCCGCCAGCGCCTGCAGGCCCCCGCGCCGCGCCCTGCCTGATTGGAGTTTTTACGATGCGTTTGAAATCTTCCCTCTCGCTCGCTGCTGCCTTGCTGGCCGCGCCCATGGTGCATGCGCAGCCCGCTGCCCAGCCGCTGCAGTTCGAGGTGAAGGAAGGCAAAAATCTCAACAGCTTCTACCGGCAGGGGCCGGTGGCGGCGCATATGCTGCTGCGCTCGGGCACCGATCCGCGTATTCTGGTGGCCTTCCCGGCGGGCAACAGCGGCGTGGGTCTGTGGTTCGATCATCTGGATCAGGCTGCGACATGGCGCATGGTGACGCCGCCCGCCGCGCAGACGGTGGAGGATGCCAAGGGCCGCAAGCTCCATGGCATCACCGCCACGGCCGAGATCACCGTTCCGGCCTTGCAGGTGAAGCAGGCGATCCTCTCCTCCGTGCGCGTGCTGCGCGATTACCAGAGCGACGGCATCAAAACCCCCGAGGTCGAGACCGTTCCTGGCATCAACGGCCAGACCATCCTCTGGCAGCGCGACCGCCTCGATGGCGCGCCGGGCTATCGTCTCGCGGTGACGGTGGTGCATGGCTCGCTGGCGCTTGGCCGCATCACGGCGGGCGCGGACGGCAAGATCACCCTGCGCATCGAGGCTCAGAGCGGTGAGACCCCGCTCACCCCGCTGCAGGGCAATGCGCTGCTCTCGGCCAGGGCGAACCGCGATCCCGCCGCGCGCAACACGCTCAGCTTCCTGAGTTATCGTGAAAAATTCATGGCCGGATCGTGGCGCTTCAACACCTATTTCGGGCGGGACACGATGATGTCGCTCAGCCTGCTGATGCCTGCCTTGCAGCCCGAAGCCATCGAGGGCGGGTTGCGTTCGGTGATCGCGCGCCTCTCGCCGCAGGGTGAGGCCGCCCATGAGGAAGGCATCGGCGAATTCGCCGTGCTGGACCATCTGCGCCACCACCAGCCCCTCACCGACGCCCCCGAATACGACTACGCCATGATCGATTCCAGCTATATGCTGGCCCCGCTGGTCGAGCGCGCCCTGCTCGGCAGCCCCGCCGGCATGGCCCGCGCCAGGGCCTTTCTGGCCGCTCCCAGCGGCAAGGCAGGCGATCGCCAGGAAACCGCAGGCGCCGCCCTGATGCGCAATCTGCGCTATGTGCTGACCACCACGCAGCCCTTCGCGCAAAACCCCTCGGTGGCTCACCTGCTGGCGATCAAGGATGGCCGCACCACCGGCGAATGGCGCGACAGCAATGATGGCCTTGGTCTTGGCCGCTATCCCTATGACGTGAACGCCGCCCTCGCCCCCGCCGCCCTGCGCGCCATCCAGGGCCTCACGGCCTCCGGCGTGCTGACGCCCTATATGACGCCGCAGGACAAAGCCGCCTTCGCCAGGGCCGGAGCCGCAGCGGACATCTGGGCCAGCAAGGCGCCCACGTTCTTCGATGTGACCGTCCCCGCCGCTCAGGCCAAGGCCGATATCACCACCTATGCCGCGGCGCTGAACGTGCCCGCCCAAGCCGCGCTGAAGGCCGTGGATGCCCAACCCGTGCGCTTCCACGCCCTGTCGCTCAACGCCGATGGCTCGCCCGTCCGCGTGGTGAACTCCGACCCCGGCTTCACGCTGATGTTCGGCCAGCCGGCCCCCGCCCTGCTCGACCGCGACGTGGCCGCCATGATGCGCCCCTTCCCGGCTGGCCTGCTGACGGATGTGGGCCTGCTGGTCGCCAACCCCATCTACGGCACGCCCGAGGACAAGAGCCGCTTCACCCAAAGCGCCTATCACGGGTTGGTGGTCTGGTCATGGCAACAAGCCCTGCTGGCCGCCGGTCTGGACCGCCAACTGAAGCGCCGCGATCTGCCGATCCCGGTCCGCACCCATCTGCTGTCCGCCCGCACGGCGTTGTGGAAAAGGATCGAGGCGCATCGTGATATGGCCAGCTCCGAACTCTGGTCATGGGCGCTCGAGAACGGCCACTACAAGGTGGTGGCGTTCGGAGCGGGCGCGGGGGATGCGGATGAGTCCAACGCCGCCCAACTCTGGAGTTCGGCCTATCTGGGATTGGCGCCTGTTCATTG
>NZ_BCZE01000028.1 GCF_001598555.1 Novosphingobium rosa NBRC 15208 | reverse complement strand
CATCTTCTCTTCTACCCCCCTTACAAAGGCTGCCCATCCTTATCGCGGTAGATCTCGCGCCGCCCAACGTGATTGGCAGGCCCGACGAAGCCATCGTTCTCCATCCGCTCGATCCACTTGGCGGCGGTGTTGTAGCCAACGCCCATCTGCCGCTGCAGCCAGCTGGTGGAGGCCTTCTGGCTCTCGAACACGATCTGGCAGGCCTGACGGTACTTGCGCTCTTCGGGGTTGTCGCTGGCGGTGGCGTCGAGGTCGTCGAAGCCGAAGGAGCCTTCCTCGGGTTCTTCCGTCACCGAATCCACGTATTCGGGTGCGCCCTGCAGACGCCAGTGATCCGCGACCTTCTCCACCTCATCATCGGCCACGAAGGGCCCGTGGACGCGCAGCATCGGCCCGGATGAGGGCTTGAAGAGCATATCGCCCTTGCCCAGCAGCTGCTCGGCACCCTGCTCGCCAAGGATGGTGCGCGAGTCGATGCGGCTGGTCACCGCAAACGAAATGCGGGTCGGCAGGTTGGCCTTGATGACGCCGGTGATGACATCGACCGAGGGGCGCTGCGTGGCCATGATGAGGTGGATACCGGCGGCGCGTGATTTCTGCGCCAGACGCTGGATCAGCACTTCGATCTCCTTGCCGACGGTGACCATCAGGTCGGCCAGCTCGTCGACGATCACCACGATCAGCGGCAGCACCTGATAATCGAGCTGCTTGTCCTCGAACAGCTCCTCGCCGGTCTCGGGATCGAAGCCGATGGAGATGCGGCGGCCCAGCGGCTTGCCCTTGGCGGCGGCGCTTTTCACCTTCTCGTTGAAGTTGACGATGTTGCGCACGTTGATCTCGCTCATCTGGCGATAGCGGCGCTCCATTTCCTCCACGGCCCATTTCAGGGCGCGCACGGCCTTGGACGGGTCCGTCACCACCGGGCTGAGCAGGTGGGGGATGGCATCGTAGCTCTTGAGTTCCAGCACCTTGGGATCGACCAGGATCAGGCGGCATTGCGAAGGCGTCAGGCGGTAGAGCAGCGAGAGCAGAATGCAGTTCAGCCCCACCGACTTGCCCGAACCGGTGGTGCCCGCCACCAGCAGGTGAGGCATGGTGGCCAGATCCGCCACGATGGGCTCGCCGGCGATGTCCTTGCCGAGGATGATGGGCAGCTGGCCCTTGTTGGCCACGAAGGTCTCGCTGGCGATCATCTCCTTGAAGCTGACCATCTGGCGGATGGCATTGGGCAGCTCGATGGCCATCACGGTGCGGCCCGGGATCGGCGAGACGCGGGCGGAAATGGCGCTCATGTTGCGGGCCACGTCGTCGGCCAGGCCGATCACGCGGCTGGCCTTGATGCCGGGCGCGGGCTCCAGCTCATAGCTGGTGACGACCGGGCCGGTGCGCACGCCGGTGATCTCGCCCTTCACATTGAAATCGTCCAGCACGGTTTCGAGCAGGCGCGCGTTGCGCTCCAGCGCCAGCTTGTCGATCGGCTGGGCGGCATCGGCGGGCGGATCGGCCAGCAAGTCCAGACCGGGCAGCGCCACCGAATCGAAGAGATCGGTCTGGCGCGAGAGGCTGGAGAACTCCGCCTGCTTCACCGCGCGGGCCGGGTCGCTGATGTCCGGCGCGCGGCGCTGGGCGATCACGGGCGCGGGGCCATCGGGGGTGAAGGGCAGATCGGGCAGCGGAGCCGCCTTCACCGGGCTGCTGGCGACAGTGGCGGCCTTGGCCTTGCGCGCGGCAGGCTCATCCGCGTCGTCCTCAAAGTCTTCCTCAAGCCCGGCGCGCGCGGCGGCGCGGCGGCGCAGCGGGATGGTGATGAGGTCGAGCCAGTCGATGGCGAAGACCTGCGTGGCCAGAGCGGCGCCCACCAGCAGCGCCACCGCGCCGCAGATGAAGGTGAACACGCCGCGCCCGGCAGCCGGGATCAAATCGGCCAGCCCATGCACGGCAGCGGCGCCTAGCAGTCCGGCCACGCCGCCCGGCGAGGCAGGCAGGCTGGTCGCGCTGTCGGCAAAGGCCAGCGACAGGGCCGAGCAAATCAGCCCCGTGGCCACCACCAGCACGGCGATGGGGCGCACCCAGTGATGCGCGGGCACGGCATCCTCATCCTCCACTTCGGCGGCATCGGCCTCGGCAATGCGCCAGAGCTGGCGGGCGAAGACCAGCAGCAGCGGCAGCAGCAGGATGCAGGCCGGACCGAAGAGGAAGAGCGCGCGCTCCGCCACCCATGCCCCGGGCCGCCCCATCCAGTTGAGCACCGGCCCTGCCGCCGCCGTGGAGGCCGAAGGGTCGGTCTGGTGATAGGACAGCAGCGCCAGCACCGTGAAGATCATCACGGCCACCAGCAGCCCGGCGCTCAGCAGTTCGGCGCTGCGCTTCACGCTGCGGCGCAGGATCATGCGCCAGTTGGGGCCGCCGCGAGAACCGCCGCTGGAGGAATAGGGCCTGGTTGCCATGGCCGGATGCTTGCCTTGTTTTACGTTACGGGTCGAGAAGCAGGCGCGTAACGCGGCGCTGTTCCCCCTTTGCTCTCTTATGCGCCCTGCGGGGAGTCCTCGTCAAGGATGGCGGCCTCCAGCCCGACGCAAACGCCGCTTGCCCCAAAGCTCTGTGAGCGGTACGGTTGTTGCAATCTATCCGCATCATATGCGGCCCACAGTTTTTGAGTTTGATGATTATGGCGGACCAACATCCGCCGGCAAAGCGCAACAAGGTTCGCAAGCACGGGGGTAAACGCAAGCGGCACGCGCGCAAGACCAGCGGCGCATCCACCCCTTCCGGCGCGAACCGGGCCACTGCCGGTGGCCGTCCGGACGGCGTGGCCGCGCCTCAAGCGCCCCGCTCCGCCCCCGGCCCGGCCGATAACAAAGCGCCTTCGGGCGCTGCGAACAGGGCGCCGTCCGGCGCAGGCCAGCCCGATCCCGGCACAACGCCGGGTGGGAGTCGCAGACGTGCGGACAGTTTCCGTGAAGGTAGCGGGCGCGACGGCGGCAGGCCCGCGCCTTCGCGGCAAACTCCGCCGCGGGTGGCGCCGATCCGGCCCACTTCCACGCGCCAGTCCTATGCCGCCATTGATCTGGGCACCAACAACTGTCGCCTGCTGATCGCGCGCCCGGCGGGCGACAGCTTCGTGGTGGTCGACGCCTTCAGCCGCGTGGTGCGGCTGGGCGAGGGGCTGGCCCAGACCGGGCGGCTCTCCGATCAGGCGATGGACCGGGCGCTGAATGCCTTGCGGGTCTGCGCCGAGAAGCTGAAGCGCCGCAACGTGCATCTGGCGCGCTCGGTGGCGACGGAAGCCTGCCGCCGCGCCAGCAACGGCCCGGCCTTTATCGAGCGCGTGCGCGCCGAAACCGGCATCCGGCTGGACATCATCTCGGCGCGGGAAGAGGCGCGCCTCGCCGTGCTGGGCTGCCATATCCTGCTCGAACCCGGCCCCGGCCCGGCGCTGGTCTTCGACATCGGCGGCGGCTCGACCGAACTGGTGTTGGTGGAAACCGTGCCCGGCAGCGATGCCCCGCCGATCATCCGCGACTGGGTGAGCGTGCCCTGGGGCGTCGTCTCGCTGACGGAAACCTGCGTGGGTGAAGGCCAGGACGAGCAGGCCCGCATCGACCGCTACGCCGAAATGCGTGGCCGCGTGGACGACAGCTTCGCCGATTTCGCCCGCCGTATCGACCCGTTCCGCGAAGCCGCGCGCGAGAGCGGCCCCGGCGGTCCGTTGCGCCTGCTGGGCACCAGCGGCACCGTCACCACTTTGGCCAGCGTCCACCTCGACCTGCCGCAATATGACCGCAGCGCGGTGGATGGCGTGATCGTGCCCGCCAAGAGCATGCATGGCATCACCACGCGCCTCTCCACCATGGCCCTCGCGCGCCGCCGTGAACTGCCCTGCATCGGGCGCGAGCGCGCCGATCTGGTGGTGGCTGGCTGCGCCATCCTTGAATCGATTCTGGAACTATGGCCCGCTCACCATCTGGGCGTGGCCGACCGGGGCATCCGCGAGGGCATCCTGCGCAGCCTGATCGGCACCGACGACACAATGCCCGCCAACGCTCAGAGCACCATGCCGGGCACTATGGAGAAACGCCGATGAGCCGTTCAGGCCGCGACCCCAATGAGCGCCTGCGCACCGCCAAAAAGCGCACCGCCTCCTCCGCCCGCTGGCTGACCCGCCAGCTGAACGACCCTTATGTGAAAAAGGCCAAGGCCGACGGCTATCGCAGCCGCGCCGCCTACAAGCTGATGGAACTGGACGACAAGTTCGGCCTTGTGAAGGGCTCGCGCCGGGTGGTGGACCTTGGCGTGGCGCCGGGTGGCTGGACTCAGGTGGTGCGCCAGCGTTCCCCGCAGGCGGGCGTTGTGGGCATCGATCTGCTGCCCACCGACCCCATCGAGGGCGCCGTGCTGTTCGAGATGGACTTCATGGCCGACGAAGCCCCCGGCGCGCTGATGGAGGCCCTTGGCGGGGCGCCCGATCTGGTGCTGTCCGACATGGCGGCCAACACCGTGGGCCACAAGCAGACCGACCATCTGCGCACCATGGGCCTGGTGGAAACCGCTGCCGATTTCGCGATCCAGCAGCTCGCCAAGGGCGGGGGCTTCGTGGCCAAGGTGCTGGCGGGTGGAACCGATCCCACGCTTTTGGCGCTGCTGAAGAAGCACTTCACCACGGTGAAGCACGCCAAACCGCCCGCGAGCCGCAAGGATTCCTCGGAGTGGTATGTGATCGCTCAGGGGTTCAAGGGGCGGGTTGAAGAAGAAGTCGGGGAAGAGTGAAAGCAGGGGGCGTTACGCCCCCTGCACCCCCGTTACGTCTCCCGACGATAGGGCAGAGGCGCCCGACCGGTGCGCCCAGTCTCTCCACCTGCGCAGCATGGCGCCGCAGGCCATCAAATCCCCAATTTGACACTGATGTCGCGCGGAAAACCCTGCCTGCGGCGCGGCGAGCTATGCGCAAGGCCGAACCCGAAGCGCTGAGGTAGACAGTAAAGGGAGCGCGAGGGCGATGGCCCTCGCATCTTCTCTCTTCAACTCCCTTAAAACAAAGAAAACCCCGCCAGAACCGAAGCTCTGGCGGGGTTATTCTCAACCCTTGAAGGAATGAGGCTTATTCGGCCTCATCGCCCTTCAGCAGGTAATCGCCAGCGTCGGCGTCGGTCCCGTGCGAGGTGCCTTCGACGGCGCCCAGCGGATCGATCAGACCGGCGGCCTCAGGCCCCTGCGCCAGCTCGGCGGCATGCTCTTCCGCGGCGGTTGCCGGGGCGATCAGGTGCCCCTGCAGCTTGCGGTAGGAGGCACGCAGCGCGGCATCGCGCGAGGAAGCGGTGACGCGCATGCGGTTCATGCCCGCGCCGGTGCCGGCGGGGATGAGACGGCCCACGATCACGTTTTCCTTCAGGCCGATCAGGCTGTCGCGCTTGCCTTCCACGGCGGCCTGCGTGAGCACGCGGGTCGTTTCCTGGAACGAAGCGGCCGAGATGAACGAACGCGTCTGCAGCGAGGCCTTGGTGATGCCCAGCAGCACGGGCTTGCCCTCGGCCGGGATCTGGCCTTCGAGCAGCTTGGCGTTGGTTTCCAGCATCTCTTCCAGATCGACCTGCTCGCCCGGCAGCAGGGTGGTGTCGCCACCGTTGGTGATCTCAACCTTCTGCAGCATCTGGCGAACGATCACCTCGATGTGCTTGTCGTTGATCTTCACGCCCTGCAAGCGATAGACTTCTTGGATTTCCGAGCAGAGGTACTCAGCCAGAGCTTCCACGCCGAGCACTTCCAGAATGTCATGCGGGTTGGGCGAACCGCTGATGAGGTTATCGCCCTTCTTGACCCAGTCGCCTTCCTGAACGTCGATCACCTTGCTCTTGGGGATCAGGTACTCGACGGTATCGCCTTCCTCGGGGACGATGGCGATCTTGCGCTTGGCCTTGTAGTCGCGGACGAATTCGATGCGGCCCGAGATCTTTGCGATGATCGCATTGTCCTTCGGGATGCGCGCCTCGAACAGCTCGGCCACGCGGGGCAGACCGCCGGTGATGTCGCGGGTCTTGGCGGCTTCGCGGCTGGCGCGGGCCACCACGTCGCCGGCTTCGACCTGCTGGCCATCCTCGACCGACAGGGTGGTGCCGGGCGCCAGCATGTAGCGCGCGGCTTCACCGCTGGCGCCATCCAGCAGCGTCAGACGAGGACGCAGATCCTCCTTCTTGCTGCGGCTGGTGGCGCGGTTCTCGGTCACCACGCGGCTGCTCATGCCCGTGGCTTCGTCGGTCTGCTCGGTCATGGTGCGACCGTCGATCAGATCCTGATACTTCACGACGCCCGACTTTTCGGTGATCATCGGGGTGGTGAAGGGATCCCACTCGGCCAGACGGTCGCCCTGCTTGATCTCCGCGCCATTCTCGAAGATCAGATGGGTGCCGTAGGGCACGCGGTGCAGAGCGCGCTCGCGGCCATCGGTGTCGATCACCACGACCTCGCCGTTACGGGCGAGCGACAGGCGGCGGTTGCGCTTGTCCTGAATGGTCGGGATGTCGCGATAGACCACGGTGCCGTCGCACAGCGCTTCCAGGTTCGACTGTTCGTTGACCTGTGCGGCGCCGCCGATGTGGAAGGTACGCATCGTCAGCTGCGTGCCGGGCTCACCGATCGACTGGGCGGCGATGACGCCGACAGCTTCACCAATGTTCACCGGCGTACCGCGCGCAAGGTCACGGCCGTAGCAGGTGCCGCAGACGCCCTGCTGGGCTTCGCAGACCAGCGGCGAACGGATGCGGGCCGACTGCGTGCCGGTCGCCTCGATACGGGCCACGGCGGGCTCGTCGAGCAGCGTGCCCTTGGCGACGACGACCGAGCCGTCCTTGGCGAGGATGTCCTCGGCCAGGGTGCGGCCCAGGATACGCTCGGCCAGCGAGGCGATGGTCGAACCGCCCTGCACGATCGCGCGCATTTCCAGCGCCCGCTCGGTGCCGCAATCGTTCACGATCACCACGCAGTCCTGCGACACATCGACCAGACGACGCGTGAGGTAACCCGAGTTCGCCGTCTTCAACGCGGTGTCCGCCAGGCCCTTACGGGCGCCGTGGGTCGAGTTGAAGTATTCAAGAACGGTCAGGCCTTCCTTGAAGTTCGAGATGATCGGCGTCTCGATGATCTCGCCCGAAGGCTTGGCCATCAGGCCGCGCATACCGGCGAGCTGCTTCATCTGGGTCGGCGAACCACGCGCGCCCGAGTGGCTCATCATGTAGATCGAGTTGATCGGCTTCTGACGACCGTCATCATCCAGCGGAGTGGCCTTAATCTCGTCCATCATGGCCGCGGCCACCTGGTCGCCGCAACGGCTCCAGGCGTCGATGACCTTGTTGTACTTTTCCTGCTGGGTGATCAGACCGTCCTGATACTGCTGCTCGTAATCGGCCACCAGCGACTTGGTCTGGTCGACAAATTCATCCTTGCTGTCGGGGATGATCATGTCGTCCTTGCCAAAGCTGATGCCGGCCTTGAACGCGTGGCGGAAGCCCAGCGACATGATGGCGTCAGCGAAGAGCACCGTGTCCTTCTGGCCGGTGTGACGATAGACCTCGTCGATCACGTCGCCCACATCCTTCTTGGTGAGGAGGCGGTTGACGACGTCGAAGGGCACCTTGTGGCTCTTGGGCAGGCATTCGCCGATGAGCATACGGCCCGGAGTCGTCTCGAAACGCTTGAGATAGGTCTTGCCGTTCTCGTCGGTCTGCGGGACGCGCGCCACCACCTTGGAGTGCAGGGTGACGACGCCCGAATCCAGCGCCTGATGCACCTCGGCCATGTCGGCCAGCAGCTGGCCCTCGCCGGGCTCGCCGATGCGGTCCATCGAGAGGTAATAGATGCCCAACACCATGTCCTGCGAGGGCACGATGATCGGCTTGCCGTTCGCGGGCGAGAGGATGTTGTTGGTCGACATCATCAGCACGCGCGCTTCCAGCTGGGCCTCGAGGCTCAGCGGGACGTGAACGGCCATCTGGTCACCGTCGAAGTCGGCGTTGAAGGCCGAGCAGACCAGCGGGTGCAGCTGGATCGCCTTGCCCTCGATCAACACGGGCTCGAAAGCCTGAATGCCCAGACGGTGCAGCGTGGGCGCACGGTTGAGCATGACGGGGTGCTCGCGGATCACCTCATCCAGGATGTCCCAGACTTCCTTGCGCTCCTTCTCGACCCACTTCTTGGCCTGCTTCAGGGTCATGGAGAGACCCTTGGCGTCCAGACGAGCGTAGATGAAGGGCTTGAACAGCTCCAGAGCCATCTTCTTGGGCAGGCCGCACTGATGCAGCTTGAGCTCGGGACCGGTCACGATGACCGAACGGCCCGAATAGTCGACGCGCTTGCCGAGCAGGTTCTGACGGAAGCGGCCCTGCTTGCCCTTGAGCATGTCGGACAGCGACTTCAGAGGACGCTTGTTGGCGCCGGTGATGACGCGGCCACGGCGGCCGTTGTCGAACAGGGCGTCAACGGCTTCCTGCAACATGCGCTTTTCGTTGCGCACGATGATGTCAGGCGCGCGCAGCTCGATCAGGCGCTTCAGGCGGTTGTTACGGTTGATCACGCGGCGATACAGATCGTTGAGATCCGAGGTCGCGAAGCGGCCACCGTCCAGCGGCACCAGCGGGCGCAGATCTGGCGGAATGACCGGCACCACGTCGAGGATCATCCACTCGGGGCGGTTGCCCGAATCGATGAAGGACTCGACGACCTTCAGGCGCTTGATGATCTTCTTGGGCTTCAGCTCGGACTTGGTGGTGGCCAGTTCCTGAAGGAGGTCTTCCTTCTCCTGGACCATGTCCAGCGCCATCAGCATGTGCTTGACCGCCTCGGCGCCGATGCCGGCGCTGAAGCTGTCCTCGCCATACTCGTCCTGATAGTCGAGCAGCTCGTCTTCGGTCAGCAGCTGGTACTTCTCGAGCGGGGTCAGGCCCGGCTCGATCACCACATAGGATTCGAAGTACAGGATGCGCTCAAGGTTCTTGAGCTGCATGTCGAGCAGCAGGCCGATGCGCGAGGGCAGCGACTTGAGGAACCAGATGTGCGCGACCGGGGCGGCCAGCTCGATATGGCCCATGCGCTCACGGCGCACCTTGGTCACGGTGACTTCGACGCCGCACTTTTCGCAGACGACGCCCTTGTACTTCATGCGCTTGTACTTGCCGCAAAGGCACTCATAGTCCTTCACGGGGCCGAAGATGCGGGCGCAGAACAGGCCGTCACGCTCGGGCTTGAACGTGCGGTAGTTGATGGTTTCCGGCTTCTTGATCTCGCCGAAGGACCAGCTGCGAATGCGCTCGGGCGAAGCGAGACCGATCTGGATCTGATCGAAGGTCTCGGGCTTGGCCATCTGGTTGGTGAATTTGGTCAGGTCGTTCATAGTTTCGTTCCCTTGCCCCATCAGGGGCGCTGGACGTCAAATTCCGGGCGAAGGGAGGGCGGTTCCGTTCAGAACCGCCCGACCCTCTTACTCCGCCGCCTGTGCGAGACCGTCGTCGTCATCCTCATCGGTGAGCGAGGACAGCTCGACGTTCAGACCCAGCGAGCGCATTTCCTTGACGAGCACGTTGAAGCTCTCGGGGATGCCGGCCTCGAAGGTGTCGTCGCCCTTGACGATGGCTTCATAGACCTTGGTGCGCCCCACCACGTCGTCCGACTTGACGGTGAGCATTTCCTGCAGCGTGTAGGCAGCGCCGTAAGCCTGCAGTGCCCACACCTCCATCTCACCGAAGCGCTGGCCACCGAACTGCGCCTTACCACCCAGCGGCTGCTGGGTGACGAGCGAGTAGGGCCCGATCGAACGAGCGTGGATCTTGTCGTCGACAAGGTGATGCAGCTTGAGGACATACTTCATGCCCACCGTCACCTTGCGGTCGAAAGCCTCGCCGGTGCGGCCGTCGAACAGGGTCACCTGACCCGATTCATCCAGCCCCGCCTTGCGCAGCATGGCGGTCACATCGGCTTCCACCGCGCCGTCGAACACCGGCGAACCCATGGGCACGCCCTTGCGGATGTTCGTGGCCAGTTCGATCAGTTCCACATCGCTGCGGTCATCGAGCTGCTCGCCGTAGTTCTCGCCATAGATGTCCTTCATCAGCTCGCGCAGAGCTTCAGGAGGCTGGCCGACCTCGGGGTTCGGATTGGCTTCGCGCCAGGCATCCAGAGCATCGCCGATCTTGCGGCCCAGACCGCGCGCGGCCCAGCCCAGATGGGTTTCGAAGATCTGGCCCACGTTCATGCGCGAAGGCACACCCAGCGGGTTCAGCACGAAATCGACCGGCGTGCCGTCCTCGAGGAAGGGCATGTCTTCCTGAGGCAGGATGCGGCTGATGATGCCCTTGTTGCCGTGACGGCCGGCCATCTTGTCGCCCGGCTGCAGCTTGCGCTTCACGGCCACGAAGACCTTGACCATCTTCAGCACGCCCGGAGCCAGCTCGTCGCCGCGCTCCAGCTTTTCCTTACGGTCCTCGAACTTCTCGACGATCGACTTGATGGTGAAGTCGTA
The DNA here is from genome assembly GCF_001598555.1 of Novosphingobium rosa NBRC 15208. GTDB lineage: Bacteria > Pseudomonadota > Alphaproteobacteria > Sphingomonadales > Sphingomonadaceae > Novosphingobium > Novosphingobium rosa. The sequence goes on along the minus strand of NZ_BCZE01000028.1, from coordinate 91,419 downwards.
CTGCGCCTTGGTCGCTTCCAGCTGCTGCTGGCGCGTATCGTCGGCCACGGCGAACTTCCACCATTCGTGGCGCTCCACCTCACCGAGCAGTTCCTCGGTGATCTCCACGCCCTTCTTCAGGCCCTTGGGCGTTGCGGCAGCGGTCTGGCCGAGCAGCATGTCCTTCAGGCGGTTGTAGGTGGCGCGGTTGAGGATCGCGCGCTCGTCCTCACGGTCCTTGGCGAGGCGTTCGATTTCCTCGTTCTGGATCGCGCGGGTACGGTCGTCGATCTCGATGCCGTGGCGGTTGAAGACGCGCACGTCGACAATCGTGCCGGCCACGCCCGGGGGCAGACGCAGCGAGGTGTCGCGCACGTCGCTGGCCTTTTCACCGAAGATGGCGCGCAGCAGCTTCTCTTCCGGGGTCATCGGCGATTCACCCTTGGGGGTGATCTTGCCGACCAGAATGTCGCCAGGGTGCACTTCGGCGCCGATGTAGACGATGCCCGCCTCGTCCAGATTGCGCAGCGATTCCTCGCCGACATTCGGGATGTCGCGGGTGATGTCCTCTGGCCCCAGCTTGGTGTCGCGGGCCATCACCTCGAACTCCTCGATGTGGATCGAGGTGAAGACGTCTTCCTTCACGATCCGCTCGGAGATCAGGATGGAGTCTTCGTAGTTGTAGCCGTTCCAGGGCATGAAGGCGACGAGCACGTTGCGGCCCAGCGCCAGCTCGCCCAGTTCGGTCGAGGGACCGTCGGCGATGATATCGCCCTGCTCGACGATATCGCCCACCTTCACCAGCGGACGCTGGTTGATGCAGGTCGACTGGTTCGAACGCTCGAACTTCTGCAGCGTGTAGATGTCCACGCCCGACTTGCCCGGCTCGATGTCGCCCGAGACGCGCACCACGATACGCGCGGCATCGACCTGGTCGATCACGCCCGCACGGTTGGCGGCGATGGCGGCGCCCGAGTCACGCGCGACGGTCTCTTCCATGCCGGTGCCGATGAAAGGCGCATCGGCCTTCACCAGCGGCACAGCCTGACGCTGCATGTTCGAGCCCATCAGCGCGCGGTTGGCGTCGTCATTTTCCAGGAAGGGAATGAGCGAGGCGGCGACCGAAACGAGCTGCTTGGGGCTGACGTCCATCAGCGTGACCGTCTCACGCGGCGCCATCACGAATTCGCCGTTCTGACGGGCAGAGACCAGTTCCTCGACGAAAGAGCCATCCTCGTTGGTTTCGGCCGAAGCCTGCGCCACCGTGTGCTTCTGCTCTTCCATGGCCGAGAGATAGACCACGTTCTTGGTGACCTTGCCGTCGATCACGCGGCGATACGGCGTCTCGATGAAGCCATACTTGTTGACGCGCGCGAAGGTGGACAGCGAGTTGATCAGACCGATGTTCGGGCCTTCCGGCGTTTCAATCGGACAGATACGGCCATAATGGGTCGGGTGAACGTCGCGGACTTCGAAGCCGGCGCGCTCACGGGTCAGACCGCCCGGCCCGAGGGCCGAAACGCGACGCTTGTGCGTGACTTCCGACAGCGGGTTGGTCTGGTCCATGAACTGCGAGAGCTGGCTGGAGCCGAAGAACTCACGCACGGCGGCCACGGCGGGCTTGGCGTTGATGAGGTCGTTGGGCATCACGGTCGACACATCGACCGACGACATGCGCTCCTTGACGGCGCGCTCCATGCGCAGCAGGCCGACGCGATACTGGTTCTCCAGCAGCTCGCCCACCGAACGCACGCGACGGTTGCCGAGGTTGTCGATGTCGTCGACCTCGCCCTTGCCGTCCTTCAGGTTCACCAGCTCCTTGACGACAGCCAGAATGTCGTTGGTTTCCAGCGTGGTGACCGTGTCTTCCACGTTCAGACCCAGACGCATGTTCAGCTTGACGCGGCCCACGGCCGAAAGGTCGTAGCGGTCGGCGTCGAAGAACAGGCCGGCGAAGAGGGCTTCGGCGGTTTCGCGCGTCGGCGGTTCGCCGGGGCGCATCACGCGGTAGATGTCGGCCAGGGCGTGATCGCGGTCCTCGGCCTTGTCGGCCTTGAGGGTGTTGCGGATCCAGGGGCCGGTGGCGACATGATCGATGTCGAGCAGCTCGATATAATCGATGCCGGCGGCGTCGAGGGCGGCCAGATTTTCCGGCGAAACCTCGTCGCCCGCCTCGATGTAGATGCGGCCGGTCGATTCATCGATCACGTCATTGGCGCTGTAGCGGCCGAAGATTTCCTCGGTCGGGATCAGCAGGTCGGTCAGGCCGTCCTTCTCCGCCTTGTTGGCGGCGCGCGGGCTGATCTTGGTGCCGGCCGCGAAGATCACTTCTCCGCTCTTGGCGTCAACCAGATCGAAGGTCGGCTTGGTGCCGCGCCAGGCTTCGGCGGTGTAGGGGATCTTCCAGCCGCCGCCAGCGCGGTTCCAGGTGATGCGCTGGTAGAAATAGTGCAGGATCTCTTCGTCGTTCAGACCCAGAGCGTGCAGCAGCGCGGTGACCGGCAGCTTGCGCTTGCGGTCGATACGCACGTTGACGATGTCCTTGGCGTCGAACTCGAAGTCCAGCCAGCTGCCACGGTAAGGGATCACGCGGGCGGCGAAGAGGAACTTGCCGGACGAGTGCGTCTTGCCGCGGTCGTGGTCGAACAGCACGCCGGGCGAACGGTGCATCTGCGAGACGATCACGCGCTCGGTGCCGTTGATCACGAAGGTGCCGTTGTTGGTCATGAGCGGCATGTCGCCCATGTAGACGTCCTGCTCCTTGATATCGAGCACCGACCGGGCTTCGGTCTCGGCGTCGACTTCAAAGACGATCAGGCGCAGCGTCACCTTCATGGGCGCGGCATAGGTGATCGAGCGCTGACGGCATTCGGTGATGTCGTACTTGGGCTCTTCCAGCTCATAGTGGACGAAGTCCAGCTCGCTGGTGCCGGCGAAGTCGCGGATCGGGAAAACGCTGCGCAGCGTCTTTTCCAGGCCGGACACATAGCCGATCGAGGGATCGGAGCGCAGGAACTGTTCATAGCTCTCGCGCTGGACCTCGATCAGGTTCGGCATCTGCACCACTTCGTGGATGTCGCCGAAGATCTTGCGGATGCGCCGCTTGGAGGACGCACGCGAGGGTTGCTGGGGCTTCGTTGCCATTGCTGGTCTTGCCTCTTTCGCTCTGCCGAGGCGGGCCACGCGGGCGGCACGCCTCTTTCAAAAACCGTGTGTTACGCGGAACTTTTTCAGGGTCGCCATCACGCAAAAAAGGCCACGGGTGGCTGGATGCTTTCTTGAATGGAAAGATCCGGCCCGCAGCCTGTTGCGTCAGATGGCACGACCCTTGAGCTTCCTTCCGTGACCGATCCCCGCGCTGGACCGATCTTGCTCGAAGCTGCAAGAACCGGCGGCATGTAGGATGGAGTCGCTGCCCTGTCAAGGAAAAGGCGGGTGCGAATGGTGTGGCGTCAGGGGTACGCTGTGACATGCCTCTGTGACATGTTTGCAGCAAATCCCGAAGCCTGCATGAACGGCTTATGAATTGGTAATTCATCGCTGTTAAAGTTCAAGTATAGATTGGTGGTGTTCTTCATGAATATGATGAAATATTTGGCATCTCGTCGTTGAATCGGCTCGACTGGTCGATTGTGTGGGCCACAAAGTGCCAATCTGTCACTTTCCATATCATGACACATGCACTTGACCGCTCGCTCAGCTCGCTCACCGCCCTTGCGGCGGCCAGCCTGCTCCTTTCCACCTCGCCCGCCATGGCCCAGGGTCAGGCGGCGCAAGCCCAGCCCCCAGACGTGACGGCTGCGGCCCCGGCTGCAACGGCCCCCGCGCCTCAGGCCGCGACCACCCCGCAGCCCGAGGTGCCCGCGCCGCCCCCGGCCCCCGCCGCCCCGCCGGTCCCGGCGCCTCCGCCGACCACCGATACGGCTCCGGCTGCAATGCCGGCCCCTGCCGTCCCGGCACCGGCCCCTCAGGCGCCGACCATGACCTCGAACCCGGTGGTTCAGACGGTGCCTGACAGCACCCCCGCTCAGGCGCAGAGCGCCGCTGACGCTGCCGACAGCGCGGCCGCCGCTCCCGCCAGGCAGGCCGCCCCGCGTGCCCATGCTGCGGCCCGTCCGGCTGAACCGGCTCAACGCGCCCAGACCGAAACCCGCACCACCGCGCAGAGCGTGGCCAAGGCGCCCGCCAAGCCTGCGGACACTGGGACCACGGACTCCGGCCTGACGCGTCGTGATCCCGTGGGTCTTCACACCGCCGATGGTGCGGCTGTGGCGCCTGCCGCGGCCCCCGCGCCCTCGAACGCCACAAACAGCTCGGATATGGAGCGCTATTGGCCGGTCGGCGTGGCTGGCGGCGTCCTGCTGATCGGTCTGGCCGGCTACGCGCTGACGCGCCGCCGCCGCGAGGATGAGGACGATGAGGTCGAGGTCGTGGTGACCCCCACGGAACGCACCTATGTCGATCCGAGCTATGTCGAAGCTGTGGCCGCCCAGCCGGTGGCTGAACCTGCCAGGGCTGTGCCGGTGCCGGTCGATGCCGTCGCCGAGGCCGATGCAAGGACTCTGGCTGCCCGGACTCCGGCTCTGGATCCTGCCGCCGAGGCCTTCGCCAAGCCGATCAGTCGCCGCAAGCGTGCTGACTCGCCTGAAGGCGTGATGCTCCGCGAGGGGCCGCTGCCCACCGGTGAGGAACGCGCCGAACTGCTGCAGCGCATGATGGAAGCCGAGCCCGATGAGGCCAACCCCTTCCACACCCCGCGTGCGCGCATGCGCCGCGCCCGCCTGATCCTGCAGGCCCGCGAGAAGGAGCTGCGCGAGAAGGCCACCGAACGCTTCGACTGGCGCACCTACAAGCCCAGCATGAAGCCGGGGCTGGCGGCCACGCAGCCCACGGCGGACGCTGCGGGCAAGGGTGGGGCCCAGAAGGCCGATCCCGTCAAGTAACCGATAACTCTCCCTGCAAGGGAGCTACCGCGAAGCGCCGGATGGTCTTACCGTCCGGCGCTTTGTCATGCGGGATTGGCAGGGGGGATCAGAAAACGCCGGGGATCAGCCGAAAGCGCACCTTCTCGCGATAGGCGCGATAGGCTTCATCTTGCGAGAGCAGCTTTTCCTCGGCCTGCAGGCGCAGGATCTGGGCGGTCCAGCCGATGGCGTAGATCGCCAGATTCAGCGGCGAGAAGAACAGCAGCAGATTGCCGATATGCACCAGCAGATAGCCCGCATACATCGGATGACGCACCAGCGCGTAAGGGCCCGAGACCTTTACCCCGCGATTGGCGGGCGCGATGCCGAAGCTGCGGCGCAGCGCCAGCTTGGCGGCGGCCTGCCCGGCATTGCCCAGAATGACCAGCAGGATCCCTAGCGAGACGATCTGCGGCAGCAGCGCCTGACCCGGCACCACCAGCAGCGGCGCGGCGGTGGCGGTGATCGCCAGCAGCCAGTCGCCCGGCTTGCGGGTGATGGCCTCGGTCGGGCGGCGGATCAGCACGAACAGCAGCACCGCCGTTTCCGACACCAGCAGCAGCGGCGCGTAAGGGTTGGTCGAGCGAATCACCCGCTCCAGCAGGGCGACCCACAGCACAAGAATCACCACCTGCTCCAGGCGATCGAGCAGCTTGCCCAGCCTAGGGCTTTGCAAAGCATGGACATTTTTTATTGGCGGCTGTTCCGCCCGGGCATGTGCGGCCATAATCCCCGGATATTCCTGTTTTGGCGAGGCCCCCCGACCTCTGCGAACCGGGATCCGTCATAGCTGTGCAACCGTTAACAAGGTGATGTTGCAAACCCCGTGTTGCGACGAGCCGAGACACGGCCCAGCCGGCACCGAGCGCCGCTTGACTCCTTGCCCCGCGCCGCGTAATGGCGCTCCACGATTCCGGGGCGACCCGGTTTCATCCGTCCGAGACAGTTGGCGCAGGTTCCCTGCTTAATCGTCCAGCCTAGACGGGGAAAAGAGATTTTCACGGCCCTGTCAGCACTGCTGGCATGCGCCCGGCGTGCTTCTTTCAAGGACGCGCAACTCCTTCCCCATGTCGACATACGGAACAACCGCCTCCGGGCCGGCATGCGGCAACGCGTGCATCCCGGGGACAACGTAGCCGGTCGCAAGGGGCATGCCTCATGCGGCCACATGTGAAGGAGTATGGCATGGATCGTTCGCAGAAAGCCGATTCGGTTGCCGCTCTCAACGCGGTCTTCAACGAGGTCGGCGTGGTGGTTGTCACCCGCAACCTCGGCCTCACCGTGGCTCAGTCCACGGTGCTGCGCGGGAAGATGCGCGATGCGGGCGCGACCTACAAGGTTGCGAAGAACCGTCTTGCCAAGATCGCCGCTCTGGAAACCCCGTGCGAAGGCATTGGTGATTTCCTGACGGGTCCGACCGCGCTGTCGTGGTCGATTGATCCGGTCGCCGCCGCCAAGGTGGTGGTCGATTTCGCCAAGACGACCGACAAGATCGAGATCGTCGGCGGCGTGATCGGCGGCGTGGTGCTGGACGTTGACGGGGTCAAGGCGCTTGCCACGATGCCCTCGCTCGACGAACTGCGCGCCAAGCTCATCGGCCTCGTCCAGGCGCCCGCGACCAAGCTGGCCCAGCTTTCGACTGCCCCGGCAGCCAAGCTGGCCCGCGTGTTCGCCGCCTATGCGGACAAGGCTGCCTGAGTTCAGGCCGAGTAAGACGTTTCAAGCGTTTCGTGCCCCGCTGCAATTCCGCGCGGGGCGCACCCAACATTGAATGGAGTAATCATCATGGCTGATATCGCCAAGCTCGTTGAAGAACTGTCGGCTCTGACCGTCCTGGAAGCCGCTGACCTCGCCAAGGCCCTCGAAGAGGCTTGGGGCGTTTCGGCTGCTGCCGCTGTTGCCGTTGCCGCTCCCGCCGCTGGTGGCGAAGCTGCTGCCGCTGTCGAAGAGAAGACCGAGTTCGACGTGATCCTCACCGGCGACGGTGGCAAGAAGATCCAGGTCATCAAGGAAGTGCGCGCCATCACCAACCTGGGTCTGACCGAAGCCAAGGCTCTGGTCGAAGGCGCCCCCAAGGCCGTCAAGGAAGGCGTGTCGAAGGCTGAAGCCGAAGACATCAAGAAGAAGATCGAGGAAGCCGGCGGCACCGTCGAGATCAAGTAAGATCTCAACAGCTGTCGGTCGGTTCGCCGATCAACGCGAAAAGGGCGCAAGCTGCAAGGCTTGCGCCCTTTTTGTTTGGGTTGCGTGCAGCGGGCACGAAAAAAGCCGCCCCGAAGGAGCGGCCTTTTCCAGTATGGTAGCCAGGTTGGGCGGCTTAGCCGCCTGAAGCGGCTCCGCTGGCGGCATCGCCGGCCTTGGCCTCACCCGCCTTGGCGTCCCCGGCCTTGGCATCGCCCGCAGGCGCCGCGCCAGCCGCAGGCGCGGCGGGCAACGGCACATTCGAGCCCTGCTTGTTGAGATAGACGATCACATTGGCGCGATCCTCAGGCGAATCGAGGCCCGCGAAGGTCATCTTGGTGCCATCGGCAAAGCCGCGCGGGTTGGTCAGCCAGGTGTCGAGGCTCTTGAAGTCCCACTTGCCGCCCTTGCCCGCCAGACTGGAGGAGAAGGCGAAGCCGCCGCGCCCCTTGGCGATCTCATCGCCCACCACGCCATAGAGATTCGGGCCGACGCCATTGGGGCCGCCCTGAGTCACGGTATGGCAGGCCGCGCATTTCTGGAACACCTGTTGCCCGGCGTTGGGATCGGCCTTGGCCAGCAGCGTTTCGATCGGCACGGCTGCCGCCGCCCCGCCCTCGGCGGCGACACCGGCGATGGGATAGCCCATGGTGGCCGGTCGCTCATTCTTGTCGGCTTCGAAATGATGCCGCGACAGGCTGGATAGACCAAGGGCCACGATGCCCGCACCCAAAACCCAACCCGCAATGGTATTGAAACGACCGCTCATCAGATTGCCTCGCCCAAGTTCATGCAGAAATATTTTTATACTCCTTGTTACGGAGCATAAAAACCGAGCGCAAGAGCCATTGCGGGATGGCGTCGCTGGCTCTAACGCTGCGCCGCTATGCACTCTTATCCCGCGCCCGCTCTGATCCAGGTCAAAACACTGACCGACACCGCCGAAGCCGATCCCCGCCGCGCCATGGCTTTTCAGGGCGCGCCGGGCTGCAATTCGCACCGCGCGGCGCTGGATTTTGATCCCGAATGCGCGCCTCTGCCCTGTTTCAGCTTCGAGGATGCGCTCGATGCGGTGAAGGAAGGCCGCGCCGACCGCGCGATCATCCCCATCGAAAACAGCCAGCATGGCCGCGTGGCTGATATGCATTTTCTACTGCCGGAAAGCGGCCTTTCCATCGTGGGCGAGCATTTCATCGGTATCCACCCCAGCCTGATGGCGCTGCCCGGCGCGAAAGGCCCCTTCACGGCGGCTTATTCGCATCCGCAGGCGCTGGGCCAGTCGCGCCATTATCTGCGTGAGCGCGGCATCACGCCGATGAGCTATGCCGATACGGCGGGCGCGGCGGCCTATGTCAAGGAAATGAACGATCCCGAGGCGGCGGCCATCGCGCCCCCGCTGGCCGCCGAGCTCTATGGCCTCGATATCATCGAGAACAATGTCGAGGACGCGCCCGACAACACCACGCGATTCGTGGTGCTGGCGCGCGCGCCGCTCGATCCGGCGAGTCTCAAGGGGCAGGTGGCGATGACCACCATGATCTTCGAGGTGCGCAACATCCCCGCCGCGCTTTACAAGGCGCTGGGCGGTTTCGCCACCAATGGCGTCAACATGACCAAGCTGGAAAGCTATCAGAAGGGCGCCAGCTTCTCGGCCACCATGTTCTATGCCGATATTGTCGGCGCGCCGGGCGATACAGGTGTGGATCATGCGCTGGAAGAACTGGCCTTCCACTGCAAGGAATTGCGCATTCTGGGTACTTATCCTCAGGAGCGTGAGCGCGGCTGAACGAGGCTGGCGTAAGGCATAATGCTTGGCCTGACCGCGCAGAGACTTGATCGCGCCCGAAAAAACCGGCACACCCCAAACTAGGTGATGCCCCGGAGCCTTTGGCTGCGTGGTCGTCTTTCAGGGAACTGGGGCAGAGTTTTGGCGGGCGAGGCGGCAGTCGATCCGGCGCAGGGGCAAGCCCTGCAGGCCCATCACGCCACGCTGGAGCGCTGGCAGCAGCTGCGCGCCTCGCATGACCTGCAATTCAGCCCGCCCCCGCCATGGCAGCCCGATCCGCCGCCAGCCTGGCTCAAGGCCTTCGGTGAGCAGCTGGGCAAGCTCTTCGCCCCTGTGGCCCGGGTGTTTGGCGGCGCCTGGCCCTGGGTGGAAAAGCTGCTGATCGTTCTGGCGGTGCTGGGCGTGCTGTGGCTGCTCTGGGTGCTGCTTTCGCCCTTGCTTCGCCTGCGTCGCCGCGCTGTTGCCGAGGAAGAGGCGCCCGGCTGGGTGCCCGCCAGCGAGGAGGCCATCGCCCTGCTGCGCGACGCCGAAAGGCTGGCCGCGGCAGGCGATTTCGACGGCGCCACCCATCTGCTGCTGCGGCGCAGCGTCCAGCAATTGTCCTCGGCCCGCCCCGGCCTTGTCCACCCCGCCAGCACCGCGCGCGAGATCGCTGGGCTGCGCAGCCTGCCCGATGCGGCCCGCGCGGCCTTCGGCACCATCGCCGCGCGGGTGGAGGCCAGCCGCTATGCGTTGCGCCCGCTGGTGGAGGGTGACTGGCTGGCCGCGCGTGACGCCTATGCCGCCTTTGCCCGCCTGCCCTTTGCCGAAAGCGCTCCGGCATGAACCCGCGCGCTTTCTCGCCCCGCGCCGTGCTGGTGCTGGTGCTGCTCGGCGTGGGGCTCTTCGCCGCCCTGCTGTGGCAGATCGGCGGCGGCGTGGCGGCCTCACGCACCGACAACGGCGGGGCGCATGCGGGCGGCACCGGGCTCAACGGCTTTGCCGGGCTCAACCGCCTGCTTCAGGGCGAGGGCTATGCCGTCACCCTGGGCCGCAGCGAGGCCGATTGGCACACCGCCGGCGTGCTGGTGCTGACCCCCGAAGCCTATGCCGATGGCGAAAAGCTGACCAAGGCGGTGACCGAGCATCGCCGCGTCGGCCCGGTGGTGGTGATCGCGCCCAAATGGCAGACTTTGACCGCCGACACGCGCCAGCCCGGCCAGCGTCAGGGCTGGGTGCGGATCAATGGCACCGAACTGCCGCATTGGAAGGGCTTTCTCGACGATGTCGCCGTGGACACGCGTGGTTTCGGCCATGGCGCGCGCCGCGTGGCGACCTCGCTGAAGGTTCCGGCTCCGGTGCTGCCCGATGCGATGACAGTCGAAGTGGGGCAGGGCGAGCGGTTGCTGCCTTTCGCCGATGCGCAGGGCCATGTGCTGGCCGCCCGCTATGATGAAACAATCCCGCTCAGCACCGATGATGAGGATGAGGGCGAGGCGAAGCAGGCCCATCCGCTGTTTCTGGTCTTCGAGCCCGATCTGCTCGACAATTACGGGCTGTCGCATGCGGACAATGCGATCTGGGCGGCGGATTTCTTCCATCGGATCGGTCAGCCTCAGGGGCGCGTCACCTTCGATGTCACCTTCAACGGTCTGGGCCGCGCGCCCAATCTGCTGACTCTGGCCTTTATGCCGCCCTATCTGGCCGCCACGCTGGTGCTGGGGCTGGCGGTGGTGGCGGCGATGTGGCGCGCTCTGCTGCGCTTTGGCCCCACGCTGGACGAGGGCCGGGCCATCGCGCTGGGCAAGGCCAGCCTGCTGGGCAATGCCGCTGCGCTGATGCGCCGGGCGCGGCGGTTCCATGTGCTGGGCGCGCCCTATGCCGATGCCTCGCGGGCGCGGCTGGCCCGGGCCCTGTCCCTGCCGCGCCAGATGAAGGCAGAGGCGGTGGATGCCGCCATCGATCGCGCTCTGGCCGCCCGCCGAGCCTCGGGACTTGCTGTGCCCGACCAGACTTTCACTTCAGCCGCCGCGCAATTGGCGCGTGCGCAGGGCGAGGGTGAGATTCTCGCTCTGGCCCGCACCCTGCATGCCATCGAGAGGATTGTGATCGCATGAGCGACTTGAGCCAAAACCTCAGTTTGACCGATGTGGCCCGTCTGGCCCAGGCCATCCGCGCCGAGATCGGCAAGGCCGTGGTGGGCCAGCGCGCGGTGGTCGATCACCTGCTGGTGGCGCTGTTCTCGCGCGGCCATGTGCTGCTGGAGGGCCCGCCCGGCACGGCGAAAACCTTTCTGGCGCAGAGCTTCGCCACGGCGCTGGGGCTCGATTTCGGGCGCATTCAGTTCACGCCCGATCTGATGCCGGGCGATATTCTGGGCTCGAACCTGTTCAACTTCCAGACCAGCACCTTTACCCTCACGCGCGGGCCGATCTTCTGCGAGGTGCTGCTGGCCGATGAAATCAACCGCACCCCGCCCAAGACTCAGGCCGCGCTGCTGGAAGCCATGCAGGAACGCCGGGTCACGCTGGACGGCGCGGCCCATCCGCTGCCCGAAAGCTTTATGGTGGTGGCCACGCAAAACCCCATCGAGCAGCAGGGCGTCTACCCGCTGCCCGAAGCGCAGCTCGACCGTTTCCTCTTCAAGCTGCGCGTCGATTACCCCGGCGAAGCTGAAGAGCTGGCGATCCTCACCCGCTTCGGCCAGCAGAGCGGCCCGCCCGATCCGTGCGCGCAGGGCGTGCGTGCTGTCACCGATGCCGCGACCTTGGCCGCCGCCGCGCGCGCCGTGGCGCAGGTGACTCTGGCCGAGCCGGTCGCCGCCTATATCGTGCGCCTGCTGCGCAGCACTCGTGACAGTGCCGATCTGGCTTGCGGCGCCTCCCCGCGCGCGGGCGTGCTGCTGGCCCATGCCTCACGGGCGCGCGCCGCGCTGGAAGGCCGCGACTATGTGCTGCCCGACGATGTGAAGGCGCTGGCCCCCGCCGTGCTGCGCCACCGCCTGCTGCTCAGCCCCGCCGCCGAGATCGAGGGCAAGACCGCCGAAGCGCTGGTGGAAGAGCTGATCGACCGCACCGAGGCGCCGCGCTGATCCTGATGCGCTGGCTCTCCGCCTTGCTGGCCCGCCTGAAGCCGGATCAGGCGCCGGTGCCGACCGCCCGCGCGGTGCTGGCGCTGGTGGCGCTGGCCGGCATCGGGCTGGCGATTGCGGTGATCGTGCCGGATGGCTGGATTGTCGGGCCGTCGCTGGGTGTGGTGTTGCTGGCTTTGGTGCTGGTGGATGCCGCGCTGGCGGGCGGGCTGGGCGCGGTGACGCTCACCGCGCCGCAGGAAGTGGAAGTGGGCGCCCCGGCTCATCTGGTGATCCGCGCCACTCTGTCGCCGCGCGCCAGTCAGGTGGAGGCGGCGTTGGGGCTCGATCCGCGTCTGGCGCCGGGCGGAGTGCTGGCCTTGCCGCTGGCCCGCGCTGGCGAGGCCCATGAGGGCGACGCCATCATCACCCCCAGCCGTCGCGGGCCGGGGCAGATCGAGGCGGTCTGGCTGCGCTGGCAGGGGCCGCTGGGTCTGGGCGCGCGTCAGGCGCGGCGCGCGCTGGAGCGGCCCTTGCGGGTCAATCCCAATCTGGCGCTGCTGCGCTCACGCGGGGTGCAGGCCACCTTGCGCGATGCCGATATCGGCCTTGTCGCCCGCCGCATCCATGGCGATGGCACCATGTTCGAGGCGCTGTCCGACTATCATCCCGGCATGGACCGGCGACGGATCGACTGGAAGGCCTCGGCCCGCCACGCCCATCTCTACGCCAAGGAGTATGAGGCCGAGCGCAACAACCGGATCGTCTTCGCCCTCGATTGCGGGCAGGCGATGTGCGAACCGGTGGCGGGTCTGGCCCGGCTGGACAGGGCGATTTCCGTGGCGCTGGCGGCGGGCTGGGTGGCGCTGAAGGGCGGCGATCTGGTCTCGCTGTTCGGCTTCGCCAGCCGGGTGCTGCTCTCCACGCCCTTTGTCACCGATGCCAGCGGCTTTGGGCGGTTGCAGTCGGCGGCGGCCTTGCTCGATTACGAATCGCGGGAGCCCAATTTCACGCTGGCGCTGGCGACTTTGGCCCAGCAGTTGCAGCGCCGTTCGCTGATCGTGGTCTTCTCCGACTTCACGGACCCCACCAGCGCGCAATTGATGGTCGAGAGCATCGGACGGCTGGTGGCGCGCCACCGCGTGATTTTCGTGACCATGCTGGATGAGGAACTGGAAACCCTCGCCCGCGCCGAGCCAGAGGCGACACAGGATGTCGCGCTGGCGGTGGGGGCGGGGCAGTTGCTGCGCCAGCGCGCTGTGGTGACGGCCAGGCTGCGCCAACTGGGCGTCGATGTGATCGAGGCACCGTATGACAGGCTGGGGCTCAGCCTGATCGATGCCTATCTCTCGATCCGGCAGGCGGGGGGAATCGGATGAGCGACTGGATCGAGACGATCAAAGCCCGGCTGGGCCGGGGTGCTCCGGCGGAAGAAGGCGCGATCCGCGCCGCCCTGCTGCGCTCCGACCGCTTTCGGCAGGAGCGCGAGGAAGACTGGAAGCGGCTGGACAGCATCGTGCTGCGGCTGGAGCAGGGGCGCATTCGCCGCCTGTCGGATGAGGATCTGCTGGAGCTGCCGGTGCTGTATCGCGGGCTGGTCTCGTCGCTGTCGATCGCGCGCGAGACCTCGCTGGATATGGCGACGGTGCAATGGCTGGAGGCGCTGGCGCAGCGCGCATGGTTTCAACTGCATGGCGCGCGGCAGGGTTTTGGCGGCTGGCTGAAGGGCTTTTTTACCGGCGGCTGGAGCCGGGCGGTGCGCGGCATGGGTCTGGACCTTGGCATTGCCTTTGCGGTGCTGGTGGTCGGCACGGTGCTGGGCTGGCTGCTGGTGGCGCATGATCCGCAATGGTATGGCGCTCTGGCGGGCGGGGCGGGCGATGTGCGCGTGCCCGGCGCCAGCCGGGACGTGCTGCGCGGCACGCTGTTCGGCGCTCAGGACCAGAACGGGCTGGGGGCCTTCGCCGCCTATCTCTTCGGGCACAATGCGCAGATTTCGATCCTGTGCTTCGCGCTGGGCTTTGCCTTTGGCGTGCCCACGCTGATGCTGCTGGTGCAGAATGCCGGGATGCTGGGCGCGATGCTCTGGCTGTTCCACGGGCAGGGGCTGACCTTCGATGTGGTTGGCTGGCTGTCGATCCATGGCACGACCGAGCTTTTCGCCATCACGCTGGCGGGCGCGGCGGGGCTGCATATTGGGCGGGCGGTGGCCTTTCCCGGGCGGCGCGGCGCCATGGCGGCGGCGGCCGAGGCGGGCTGTCGCGGGGCGGTGGTGATGCTGGGCGTGGTGCTGATGCTGGTGGTGGCCGGGCTGTTGGAAGGCTTTGCTCGCCAGCTGATTCAGGACACTGTGCGCAGGCTGGCCGTGGGCGGCGGCATGCTGGGCTTCTGGCTGCTCTATTTCTTCGCCTATGGGCGCAAGCGCCTTTCCGACGGGCGCAAGCGATTCTCGGACGGGCCCAAGCGATTCTCGGATGGGCGCAAGCGCCATGGCTAACCTGCATCGAGAAGAGCCCCGCCGCCGCACGCTCGTCACGCCCGAGGGGCTGACGGTGCCTTTCATGCTGGCCTCGCGCGGCAGCCGGGTGGGGGCGCTGCTGATCGATCTGATCTGCATGGGCCTGTCGCTGTTGCTGGCCGCCATCGCCATCGGCTTCACGGCAGGCAGCCTGAGCGAAATGGGCGAGCATCTGCGCGGCGGCACGGCTCAGGACCATGCGATGCAGGCGCTGTTCGCGCTGTGGATCATCATCGCTTTCCTGATCCGCAACGCCTGGTTTATCGCCTTCGAACTCGGCCCGCGCGGGGCCACCCCCGGCAAGCGCCTGATGCGCATCCGCATCGCCGCGCGCGACGGCGCGCGCCTCACCCCCGAGCGCGTGATCGCCCGCAACCTGCTGCGCGACATCGAGCTGTTCCTGCCATTGATCATGCTGGGCTCCAGCATGGGGCAGGGTGACAACACCGGCTGGCTGGCGACCCTGTGGTTCCTGCTGTTCGCGCTGCTGCCGCTGTTCAACCGCGACCGGTTGCGGGCGGGCGACTTGATCGCCGGGACATGGGTGGTCGAGCGCCCCCGCAAGCCGCTTGCCCGCGCCCTGACCGAGCAACCCGCCCATGCGCCCGCCGCCGCCTATCGCTTCCGCGACGCCGATCTGGCCGCCTATGGCGAGTATGAGCTGCAGCGGCTGGAAGAGGTGTTGCGCCTGCGCAAGCAGGACCAGATGGCGCTGGTGGCCAGCGCCATCTGCGACAAGATCGGCTGGAACACGCCCCAAGGCGTGGATGTCGGGCCGTTTCTCGATGCCTATTACACCCAGCTGCGCGAAAGGCTGGAAGGCGGCATGCGCATGGGGAAACGAAAGGCCGACAAGCACGCTTAATCGCCTATGGCCCATCGCCGACGTTTGCGGCGGCGGCCCGATGCGCTATAGGGCGGGCAAACGAGGGGCACCCTCCAGCCCTCCAGCAAGGACCGTTCATGTCTTCAGTGCGTCCCTGGCGCGATATCGCGCGCCGCCAAAGCCGTCAGATCATGGTGGGCAAGCTGCCCGTGGGTGGCGACGCCCCGATCTCGGTGCAGACCATGACCAACACGCTCACCTCCGACGCCAAGGCGACGATCGACCAGATCCGCCGCTGCGAGGATGCGGGCGCCGACATCATCCGCGTCTCCTGCCCCGATGTGGAAAGCACCGCCGCTTTCAAGCAGATCGCCCGCGCCGCGCGCGTGCCGCTGGTGGCCGACATCCACTTCCACTACAAGCGCGCCCTTGAGGCCGCCGACGCCGGCGCCGCCTGCCTGCGCATCAACCCCGGCAACATCGGCGGCAGCGACCGCGTGGCCGAAGTGGTGCGCGCCGCCAAGGCCAATGGCTGCGCCATCCGCATCGGCGTCAACGCCGGGTCGCTGGAGAAGGATCTGCTGGAGAAATACGGCGAGCCCTGCCCCGAGGCGCTGGTCGAATCGGCGCTGGACCACATCAAGCTGCTGCAGGACCATGACTTCCACGAGTACAAGGTGGCCGTGAAGGCCTCTGACGTGTTCCTGGCGGTCTCGGCCTATATGGCGCTGGCCGATGCGGTGGATTGCCCGCTACATCTGGGCATCACCGAGGCGGGCGGTCTGATCGGCGGCACCGTGAAGAGCGCCATCGGCATGGGCAACCTGCTGTGGGCCGGTATCGGCGATACGATCCGCGTCTCGCTCTCGGCCGAGCCCGAGGAAGAGGTGCGCGTCGGTTACGAGATTCTCAAGTCGCTGGGCCTGCGCACGCGCGGCGTTCGCGTGGTGTCGTGCCCGTCCTGCGCGCGTCAGGGCTTTGACGTGATCCGCACGGTGTCGGCGCTGGAGCAGCGTCTGTCGCACATCAAGACGCCGATCTCGCTCTCGGTGCTGGGCTGCGTGGTGAACGGGCCGGGCGAGGCGCGCGAGACCGATATCGGCCTGACCGGCGGCGGCAATGGCAAGCATATGGTCTATCTGTCGGGCGTGACGGACCATGTGATCAACAGCGAGGAAATGCTGGATCACATCGTCGGGCTGGTCGAGGCCAAGGCCGCCGAAATGGAAGCCGCCGAGGCCGCCAAGGAAGCAGCCGAGTAAGAATTGAAGGGATCAGTGCGAGGGTGTTACACCCTCGTGCTCCCATGAATGTCTGCGTTGTGTATCGGGTTCGGCCAAAGGGCTAGGGTCGCTGCGCCGCAGGCTTTCAAACGAGAAAAGGCGCCGGGGCATTCTGCCTGCGGCGCTTTTTGTTGCGCAGGTGGAGAGACTGGGCACATCGATCGGGTGCCACTGCCTTATCGTCGGAAGACGTTCTGGGAGCGCGAGGGGGTAACCCCCTCGCATCTTTCCTTACTTCCATGATTCCCTAACCCTTTCCCCTTAAGTGGAAAGGCCATGAATCGCCTGCTCCGCTTGACTGTCTTCATCCTGATGCTGCTGTTCGGGCTGGCGCGGGCCATGACTCACCACAACACGCCTGTCGCTCAGGCTGAAACGCCGGCTGCGGCAGCGGTGGCGGATGCCACGGCGAGTGAGCCCTACAATCCATGGGGCATCAACCACACCCCGCCGGGCGCGAGCCAGCCGGTCGAGCCCAAGGTGCTGGTGCGTGACAGGACCGGCCAGTTCCACATCGATGTCGCGGTCAATGGGCGCAACACGCGGTTTCTGGTCGATACCGGCGCCGATCTGGTGGCGCTGACGCCGGAGACGGCGCAATCGCTGGGGCTGAACATCAGCGCGGGCGATTATCAGCCGGTGCTGCGGACAGCCTCGGGCACGGGCATGGGCGCGCCAGTGCTGCTGGACAGCGTGGAGCTGCTAGGGCGGCGCATGGATCATCAGCGGGCGGTGGTGGCGCAGGGGCTCACCGAGAATCTGCTGGGTCAGTCGGTGCTGCGCGAGATGGGGCGCGTGGAGCTGAAGGGCGATACGATGGTGCTGATGCCCAATTGACCGCTTGCGGGCCGGGGCACGCTTTGCCAAGGCGGCGCCATGAGCACCTTCATCCGTTCCGCCACGCCCGACGATCTGCCGCTGATCTGCGCCTTTATCCGCGAATTGGCCGAGTATGAGGAACTGGCCCATGCGGTGCGTTTCGACGAAGCCGTGTTGCATGGTTATCTGTTCGGCCCGCGCCCCATGGCCGAGGTGCTGATCGGCGAGGTGAAGGGAGAAGCGCAGGGCTTTGCGCTGTTCTTCCATAATTTCTCCACCTTCGAGGGACGGCCGGGCATCTATCTGGAAGACCTCTATGTGCGGCCTGCCGCGCGCGGGGCGGGGCTGGGCAAGGCCTTGCTGGTGAAGCTGGCGGCTCTGGCGGTGGAGCGCAATTGCGCGCGACTCGAATGGTCGGTGCTGGACTGGAATGAACCGGCGATCGGATTTTATCGCTCGCTTGGGGCGATTCCTCAGGAACAATGGACCGTAATGCGCGTTGATGCAGGCGCTTTGTCTCAGCTCGCCGCAGGCCAGAGCGCTTCCGCCGAATCATAATAGCCAAAATGGCGGAGCTAAAGCATGGATGACGACCATGACGGGATCGCTGAATCGTAGAAACCTGCTGGTTGGTGGGTTGTGGACTGGTGTGGCTCTGGCAACGCCCATGCGTTTGCTGGCGCATGCTCACAAGCACAGTGCCGCGCATGGCTTGGGTCATGCCGGGGCTGAGGGTGGAGCATCGCATCTGGCGCAGGCCGCGCCGGGCTTCGAAACCATGGCGCCCAGCGCGAGCATGCCGGCCACGGCCAGCCCGCTGACGGCTTATGAGCGCCAGGTGGTGGGCATCGCCCAGCAGCAGATCAGTCGCCTCTCCGGCGTGATCTGGAAGCGCGATCTGGTGGCGGTCGCCGATTTCGGCCGCCCCTCCAACCTGCCGCGACTGCATTTCGTCAATGTCGAAAACGGCACGCTGCGCTCCGAACTGGTCGCCCATGGCCGTGGGTCCGACCCCCAGCATGACGGCTGGCTCAAGCATTTCTCGAACACCGTGAACTCCGAGGCGACCTCGCGCGGGGCTTATCTCACGGCTTCGATCTATGACGGCAAGTACGGCCCCTCGATCCGCCTGCGCGGTTTGGACGCCGATAACTCCAACGCGCTGGAGCGCGCCATCGTCATGCATCCGGCCTGGTACGCCGCGCCTGACATGCTGTCGAAATATGGTAAGCTGGGCCGCTCGGAGGGCTGCTTCGCGATGGACCCGCAGCAGTTCAACAAGGCGCTGACTCATCTGGCGGCGGGGCGTCTGCTCTATGCCGACCGGATTTCCAACGGCTGATTTGGTGAACAGCCAAGATTAAGGAAAATTAGGTGCGAGGGGATTATCCCCTCGCGCTCCCATGAATGTCTACGTGGCGCTTCGGGTTCGGCCAAAGAGCAAGGTCGCAGCGCCGCAGGCATTGAAACGAGAAAAAGGCGCCGGGGCTTCCTGCCTGCGGCGCCTTTTCTCATGCACGCGGAAAGTTTGCGCACCGACAGGATGCCACGAACCTCTGTGTCGGAAGACGTTATGGGAGCGCGAGGGGGTAACCCCCTCGCATCTTCCTTTTAACCTTGAACCCCAAATTACAAAGGATCATCCGCCACGATCACTTCCTGCGTGCTGGTGCGCTGCGTGGTGTGCAGCACGCGGGGGCTACGGAAGCTGGTCAGCACGGGGGCGTCGCGGTCGTAGATGTCCTTGAAGGTGGCCATCTGGCCTTCCACGTTCAGGCCCATGGTGGTGTAGGTCAAATACACCGGCGTGGCCTGCTTCATCACCACCCGCTTGTACTTCAGCGAGTGATAGAGTTCGGAAGCCTCATCCTGAGTCATGTCGCCGCGCACCATGGCGATGGTCATGCCCAGCTTCAGCGCGTCCTGCGTGCGGATGCAGCCATGCGAATAGGCGCGCACGGGGGTCTCGAACAGCGCCTTGGCGGGGGTGTCGTGCAGATAGATGGCATGCGGGTTGGGCATGTCGATCTTCATGCGGCCCAGCGAGTTCTTGTCGCCCGGCTGCTGCACCACGGTGATCATGCCGCTCTCGGACTTGGTTACCTTGTAACCCTGGCGCGCGGCGGAGGCCGGGTTGGCCAGCAGCTTGGCGCCCAGATTTTCGCCCTTCACGATGGACTGCGGCACGGTCCAGGTGGGGTTGAAGACCACGGCCTGCACCTTTTCGGCCAGCTGAGGCGTGGCGGTGCGCCCCGGCTTGCCGACAACCGTGCGGTAGGTCTTGATGATCTTGCCGCCCACGTTGAAGCGCAGTTGGAATTCGGGAATGTTGGTCAGCAGATAGACTTGGCCGAGCTCACGCGGCAGCCAGCGCCAGCGGTCCATGTTGATGCGGATCATGTCGCGGCGGGCCTTGTCGGCGCGGGGCGTGGCGGCCAGCGCGTCCTTCAGCGCGGCATAATCGGCATAGGTCGGGTCGAGCCCGGCCAGCACGCCCGCCACATCATGGGTGGCCAGCGCGCGTTCGAGAATCTCGTGGGTGGGATGGGCGTCGATGTCGGTGTCCACGGCGAACCACTGGATGCGGCTGTCCATCGGGGTGCGGCCATCGCGCAGGTCTTCGGCCAACCAGTCGAAGCTGCGGCTGGCGGCCTCATCCAGCGCGGGGCCGGCGCCCGCCGTGATGGCGGCGGCCAGCACCTCGGGCTTGTAGTCGCCGGGGAACAGGCCTTCGGTGTCGATGGTCTTGATGACCGCCAGCAGCGACTGGGCATCGGCCAGCGTCCAGACCTGCACCGGCTGTTCGGCGGGGACGATGGTGGTCGTGGTCACCGTATGCGCGCCGGGGGCCAGGACCGGCGGCGGGTTGACGGGCGCGGTGGTGGGCTGGGCATCGATATGCGGCGTGGTCTGCGGCGTGGCTGTTGCGCGCGGGGCGGGCGTGGCTGTCGCGCGCGGGGCGGCGGGCGCTCCCGGCTGCATCGAGGCGGGCAGGATCGAGGTCGGCGCCGGGGTCCTGGGCTTTGGCTTGGCGGTCGGCGTGGGGGAGGGCGTCGGCGAGGCCTGCAGACCGCTGTAGCCTCCTGGAGGGATGGCCAGCGCGGCGTCGGGCATCAGCAAGGCTGCGCCGCCCAGCCACAAGGCCAGCCGCTGGCGCTTGCCGGAGGCGGCTGCGCTGGTCGAGCCCGGCGTCAGGCGGTCGTGCGGTTGGTTGGCCATGTCCGTATCGTATCCCTGTCTTCAGTCGCATGCGGCGGGGCAATATTTGCCTGAATGCTCGAAAGCCGCGCGCGGATGCTTTGCCCTTTTCAACGCCGCGCATCAAGCATTGTGCCTTGCGACTTGCTGAATTGCCTTTTCGGGCCTTGTTCATCTTTGGAAAGATGACGCGTATAATTTCAAGGTCTAAGAGTCCGTTTGGAAATCCGTCGAAGCCGGATTTACGGCACCAGCCCTCTCCCCCACCCGGCCACCCAACGGCAGTATTCTATGGGTGGCCGGGTGGGGGAGAGGGCTGGTGCCGCGCTGAAAATGCGCTTTCGCGCATTTTCCAAACCGGCTCTAAGGGCCGGATATGACGCGCTCGCATCCCTTCGCGCCCGTGGTGGCCGCCGCCGCCGGGATCGCCACCTTCGCCATCATGGATGCGCTGATGAAGGGGGCCTCGATGGCGCTTGGGGTGTTTACGGCGCTGCTGTGGCGCAATCTGCTGGGCGCGGCGCTGACTCTGGCGGCATGGTGGGCGGCTGAGCGCCTGAACGGGCGGCGGATCGTCTGGCCGGCGCGGGGCATGCTGCTGGTGCATGGTTTTCGCGCCGCGCTGGTCTGCGCCATGGCCAGCCTGTTCTTCTGGGGGCTGGTGCGCACGCCGATGGCGGTGGGCATGGGGCTGTCTTTCATTGCGCCGCTGATCGCGCTTTATCTTTCCGCGCTGTTTCTGGGGGAGCCGATCACCCGGCGCGCTCTGGGCGCCTCGCTGATCGCTCTGCTGGGGGTGGGCGTTGTGGCGGCGGGACGGCTGAGCGAGGGGCTCGCCGATTCGCTGGAGTCGCGGCTTGGGCTGGTGGCGATCCTGACCTCAGCGGTGCTCTATGCGGGCAATCTGGTGCTGCAGCGCCATCAGGCGCAGCGCGCCGCTCCGATGGAGATCGCCTTTTTTCAAGGGCTGTTCATCGCTTTGTATATGCTGCCTTTGTCGCCGTGGCTGGGGGTGATGCCGGGGCATGGCGCCTTTGGCGGGACTGCGGGCGCGCTGGTGGTGGGGGCGGGCGTGCTGGCCTCGGTTTCGCTGGCGCTGCTCGGCTGGGGCTGGGCGCGGGCCGAGGCGCATCGGCTGTTACCCGTTGAATACAGCGCCTTTATCTGGTCCGCCCTGATGGGCTATCTGTGGTTTCATGAAAGCCTGAGCCTGTGGACTCTGGGCGGCGTGGCCCTGATCGTCGCGGGCGTCTGGGTCGGCACCGCCCAGCGCGGGCATGACGGCCTGCCGGGTGAATTGACCAGTTGAGGCGCCAATTCAGGACTTGAATTGCTGTTGAAAGTCAGTATCAAAAACCCAGCGGCCTATCGGTAAAATTTACCCCGCACCCTACCTTCGGCATACTTGACGAGTTCGCTGCAAGCGCGCAGGGGCTTCCCAACATCAATGCACCTTTTCCGCAAAGCAGCATGGCGCGGACGGGATTGATCCCCGAAGCGCGGCGGCCTTTTGCGGCAGGTGACAGCCGAGGGAAACACGCCGCATGACTCAGGTCGGACAGGATGCTCTGAAAACCCGCAGCACCATGAGTGTTGCCGGTCGCGAAGTGGCCTATTACTCGCTGAAGAAGGCCGCCAGCCACATTGGCGACATCAGCCGTCTGCCCTTCAGCATGAAGGTGCTGCTGGAAAATCTTCTCCGCTTCGAGGATGGCGGCTTCACCGTCTCCACCGCCGACATTCAGGCCGTTTCCGACTGGCAGAAGAACCCCACCACCGGCGCCGAGATCCAGTATCGCCCGGCCCGCGTGCTGCTTCAGGATTTCACCGGCGTGCCCTGCGTGGTCGATCTGGCCGCCATGCGCGATGCCATCGCCAAGCTGGGCGGTGACACCAGCAAGATCAACCCGCTGGTTCCCGTCAATCTGGTGATCGATCACTCGGTGATGGTCGACGAGTTCGGCACGCCTCAGGCCTTCGAGCAGAACACCGAGATCGAGTATCAGCGCAACTTCGAGCGTTATGACTTCCTCAAGTGGGGCTCCAAGTCGCTCAACAACTTCTACGCCGTGCCTCCCGGCACCGGCATCTGCCACCAGGTGAACCTTGAGAACATCGCCCAGGCGGTGTGGACCAGCAAGGATCAGGACGGCACGCTGGTGGCTTACCCCGACACCTGCGTCGGCACCGACAGCCACACCACCATGGTCAATGGCCTTGGCGTGCTGGGCTGGGGCGTGGGTGGCATCGAGGCCGAGGCCGCGATGCTGGGCCAGCCCGTCTCGATGCTCATCCCCGAAGTCGTCGGCTTCAAGTTCACCGGCGAGCTGAAGGAAGGCGTCACCGCCACCGACCTCGTGCTGACCGCCACCAACATGCTGCGCAAGCATGGCGTGGTGGGCCGCTTCGTGGAATACTTCGGCCCGGGCCTTGCCGGCCTGACGCTGGCCGACCGCGCCACGCTGGCCAACATGGCTCCCGAATACGGCGCCACCTGCGGCTTCTTCGGCATCGACGACAAGACGCTGGACTACATGCGCCTGACCGGCCGTGAGGAAGACCAGATCGCTCTGGTCGAGGCCTATGCCAAGGAGCAGGGCTTCTGGATCGACCCCGCCGTCGAGCCGATCTTCTCCTCGACGCTGGAGCTGGATCTGGGCACCGTGGTGCCTTCGCTCGCCGGCCCCAAGCGCCCGCAGGACCGCGTGTCGCTGCCCGACGTGGACGATGTGTTCAACGCCGACATGGCCAACGTCTACAAGAAGGCCCAGACCCGCGTTGCGGTCGAGGGCAAGGACTTCACCATCGGCGACGGCGACGTGACCATCGCCGCCATCACCAGCTGCACCAACACCAGCAACCCCTCGGTTCTGGTCGCCGCCGGTCTGGTCGCCAAGAAGGCCGACGAGCTGGGCCTGAAGCCCAAGCCCTGGGTCAAGACCTCGCTGGCCCCCGGCTCGCAGGTCGTCACCGACTATCTGGAGCGTGCCGGTCTCCAGTCGCACCTCGACAACATCGGCTTCAATCTGGTGGGTTACGGCTGCACCACCTGCATCGGCAACTCGGGCCCTCTGGCCGAGCCGATCAGCAAGGCGATCAACGAGAACGGTCTGGTTGCCGCCGCCGTTATCTCGGGCAACCGCAACTTCGAGGGCCGCGTCTCGCCCGACGTGCGCGCCAACTTCCTGGCCAGCCCGCCGCTGGTCGTCGCCTATGCCCTGAAGGGCACGGTGATCGAGGACTTCACCACCACCCCGATCGGCACGTCGACCGCGGGCAAGGACGTGTTCCTCAAGGACATCTGGCCCACCAATGACGAGGTCTACACGACCATGGCCGGCTGCATGGACCGCGCCATGTTCCAGGCCCGCTATGCCGACGTCTACAAGGGCGACAAGCACTGGCAGGCGATCAACGTCACGGGCTCGGAAACCTATGGCTGGCGCGCCGGTTCGACCTATGTCGCCAACCCGCCCTATTTCGAGGGCATGACGATGACCCCGGCCCCCGTGACCGACATCATCGAGGCCAAGCCGCTGCTGATCCTGGGCGATTCGATCACCACCGATCACATCAGCCCCGCCGGCAACATCAAGGCCGACAGCCCCGCCGGCCAGTGGCTGATGGAGCATCAGGTCGCCAAGGCGGACTTCAACTCCTATGGTGCCCGTCGTGGCCACCATGAGGTGATGATGCGCGGCACCTTCGCCAACATCCGCATCAAGAACGAGATGGTCCCCGGCATCGAGGGCGGCTTCTCGCGCTATGGCACGGAAACCGGCGCCGTTTACGACGTGGCCCAGAAGCACAAGGCCGATGGCACGCCGCTGATCGTGATCGCGGGCAAGGAATATGGCACGGGTTCGAGCCGTGACTGGGCCGCCAAGGGCACCAACCTGCTGGGCGTGCGCGTGGTGATCGTGGAAAGCTTCGAGCGTATCCACCGCTCGAACCTGGTCGGCATGGGCGTGCTGCCGCTGCAGTTCAAGGATGGCGACAGCCGCACCAGCCTGGGCCTGACCGGTGATGACAGCTTCACCATCGAAGGTCTGGCCACCATCGAGGCCCGTCAGGACGTGACCGTGAAGGTGACCCGCCCCGACGGCACCAGCTTCACCTTCACCGCGCTGTGCCGCATCGATACCGCCAATGAGGTGGAATACTTCAACAACGGCGGCATCCTGCAGTACGTGCTGCGCAAGCTGGCCGCCTGATCCTTCCGATCAGCGTTCAAGAAACAGGAGGGCGTCCCCGCAAGGGGGCGCCCTTTTGTTATGCGCTTATTCGGCCCTCTATTCGGCGTGGTCCGGATCGTTGCCATAGGCCTTGGACAGGCTGCGCAGATAGAAGAACCAGACGATGGCGGCGGCAGGCAGATAGGTGATCAGCGCGTGCGGGTCATAGCGATGGCCCCAGTCGCGCCATGGGCCGGTGGTGGCGGCGGAGATCAGCCAGGCCAGCGTGACGGTGAGGCTGGCGCGCAGGATGGGGCGCAGGCGGCGAAAGGCCAGCATCTCGATCAGCCAGGTCAGGATCATCACCGTCAGCAGGGTGCGGATGGCAAGGCCGATCCAGGTGTAAAGCTCTGCGTCGGTCATCGGCGATCCTGAAAAGAGGCGCGAAAACAGTCCGCCAAGCATGGGCGAGGGCGCGCGGTGGGGCAAGGCTTGAGCCGACAGGTCAGCCTGCCCGGGCGGCGCTTAGCCGTGCGAGACCTGCATCGGCGGCTGCGGGCGGCTCTGCGCGGTGGACCAGCGCCAGCGCGTGGTGCCATCCTCTTCCGCGCCCAGTGGTTCGAAGCCGAGGCGGGGGTAATGGTCGCGCACCATCATGTTGCGGTCGGTGGGGCGATAGGTGCCTTCCAGCCAGAGCACGCCCTGTTCGCGGGCGAGGCGGCTCACTTCATTCAGCACCGCATCCTCCACGCGGCGGCCCAGCACGCGGCAGCTCATCAGCCAGAGGTCGATGTGCCATGTTTTTTCAGGCGTGTCCGGCGCGGAGGGGGTGAGGACCAGCGTGCTGATCATGCCATTGTCACCGAAGCGGTCGGCGAGGCGCACCTGCAGCGTGGCGCCTTCGCTGCGCTGCTCGATGGCGGCGATCTCCACCTCGGTGTAGCGGCGGGTGGTGAGGTTGAACTGGTTGCTCTTGTTGATGAGCTGGACGATGCGCTCACGCCCGACCGCATCGAAGGGGGCGAAGCGGATCTCCATCTCCAGCGAGGCGAGGTAGGAGTCCAGATCGCCGCTGGCCTCCAGCAGCTTGGCGCGGCGGGCGTTGTCCTTGTAAAAGCCCGTGCGCGCGGCATCTTCCGCCGAAAAGCCGGTGGCCTCGAAATAGCCCGCCAGCGCCAGCGTACGGGTGTAGAGCGCAGGATCTTCCGGCAGTTCGGGCACGGCCACTTCGGGCAGGCGCTGGCGGATGATGGCGCGCTCGGCCGGATTGTCGTCGACGAAAACGAAGGAGGCGAGGCCCAGCGACAGCTCCTGCGCAATGGCGCGCAGATTGGCGGCCTTGTCCACCCAATTGGCCTGAAAGACGGCGATATGCTCCTCGCGCAGCGCCATATCGGGGTGCTCGCGGAAGACCTGCCGGGCGGTGGCCTCCTCATTCTTCGAGCAGACCGCCAGCACGATGCCGCGCCCATGCAGCGCCAGCGCCTGTTGCTGCAGCGCCAGATGCGCCTCGCCCACCGGATCGCCCTGACCCAGGCGGATGCCGCCCATGCCATCGTCGCCGATGATGCCGCCCCACAGCGTGTTGTCGAGATCGAGCACCAGCACCCGCCGCGCCTTGCCGCGCAGCGCGCCCAGCAGCCGCCCGACATGATCGGCATAGAAGGGCAGGCAGGCCATGGCGACGGGCAGCTTGGCCAGATGCCATTCGCCCGGGCTGAACCAGTTGGCCGTGCCCGCCGTGCCCGCCATGGCGGCCACATCGAGCAGCAGATCGGCGCTGCCCGCCAGATCCTCCACCAGCGCCTGATTGAAGGCGCGGATTTTGGCCCGCAAGGTGTTGTGCCAGCGCGCGTCGAAATGGCCGAACAGCGGCTCGGGCGGCTCGGCCAGCGTCTGCACGATGGAAAGCGCGCCGCCAGCATTGCGCAAGGCCTGACGCAGGCCCCGCAGCAAAGCGAGCGATTCCTCCACGCCATTGTCGCCCGCCAGCGGCAGGTCGCGATGGTCCAGCGCCAGCAGCACGCCGTCGCAGCCTGCTTCATTGATGGCCGAGGCCGGGTCGAAGGCCTGCTGGGCGATCTGGCCGAAAGGGGCGGTCACGCAGGTCAAGTCGACGCCGTGCCGTGCCGCGCTGCCCACCAGCTGCACCGCCAGCAGATCGAGCGTGCCCGTGCCCAGCACCCCCAGCCTGAAGGGCGTCAAAGGCGCTAAAGATCGGCCCTGTCCGCGCAGCTCGGCCATCGCCTTGGCCAGCCGGTCAAGCTGGTTGGCGTTCAGGGCAAAGCCTGCCAACCGTTGCACCTCCGCGCCGGGATGCTCGGCTTCGGGCAGGGCGCGCATCTGCTGGCGCAGGTCCTGCGGCGCGGCGGGCAGCCAGGGCAGGGCGATGGGCATCACAGCAGCCTGAACATCTGGATGATCGCGCTGATGGCAAAGCCCATGGCCGCGCTTTTCATCAGCTCGCGCGAGGTGACCGGCAGATTGGCGTTGAACACCACCGTCAGCAGCGACGCCAGCCCCGCCGAGCCCAGCAGCACCCACCAGCGCGGAAAGATGGCATGCTCGGCAGGGGCGGGCCATTCCAGCACCAGCGGCAGCAGCCGGTTGAGCATATAGCCGAAGCATGAGGCGATCCAATGCGCCAGAAAGCGCGCCCAGTTCTCACCCAGCTGGTTGGAGGGCAACTGGTTCATCGTGACTCCACATCGGCGGCGCTCTGCGCAGGGGCATCCTGCGCGGAGGCGTCATAGGCGGTGGCGCGCATATCCACGATCAGCGTATCGATCAGCCGCTCGAAATATTGGTCGTGCAGTTCGGCATCCTCGCCGCGCAGGGCGATCTTGCGGTGCGCGGCGCGGATCTGCCATTCGATCATGTCACGCCAGGAGGCCAGATCGCGCGCCGCGATCACCTGCTGCGCCCAGGCGATCAGCATCACGATCAGGCCCAGCAGCGCAATCAGGAAACCGGCGATGTAAGATCTTTCGTAATGCGAACGGATCTCAAGACAGTAAAGCGTGGTGCCGATCATCGCTGTCAGCCCGGTGAGCGACAGAAGATCGACCAGACGACCATACCACCGCCAAAACAGCGACAGAGGCTGCGCCTGCGGCGGCTGATGCGTGACTTGGCTGGCGTGATCTGACATCATGCGGAACCTTTTGCCTCACCTTGTGAACATGCCTTTCGGACTGCTGTGGGCGGCGTAATTATTATGAGAATTTTATGCTGCAGTGCAAGGTAGAAATGCCCTGCTCCAGGCCGACGGCGCACGGCAGCGCTGCGATCACGGCGCACCGCGCAGCGCCCTTGTCAGCAGGCGCCACAGGGGCAGGGACTGTGCGGTGGCGACATAGTCGCGCACGCCGGTGATGAAGGCCTGCGCCTCCTGCTCGGACGGGCGCTGGCAGGGTTCGAGCGTGTCGATCCGGTCCAGCAGGGTGAGCAGATGCTCCGGATCACGCGCGACATGCACGCCGGGCAGATGAGCGAAGCGCTGCACCGTGGCCAGCTGATGGCCGTTGCGATGCTCGCCGCGCTTGTGGTCGCGGGCCAGAATGATGATCGGCTTGCCCATGTCCATGGCGTTGATGATCGAGCCGATCCCGGCATGCGAGACGATCAGCGAGGCCTGCGCCTGAAGCGCGCTGAAACGGACAGGATCGATGAAGGCTTCGCTCCGCATCGCGGTGGGGGCATAGGCCGAGGGGCCGATCTGGGCGAACACCTCCTGATCGGGGTGCTGCGCCGCCCAGCGGTCCACCGCGGTGACCAGACGATCGAACGGCAATTGGGTGCCAACCGAGAGCAGGATCACAAGACCCGACCCAGATAGCTGATGTGCTGTTGCGGGCAGGCCAGTTGCTCCCATTGCGTCAGGCGCAGATCGGCGAAGCCCCGGGCGAATTTGCCGCTGAGCGAGAGTTCCTCGCTGTTGGCCACGCTGTCGACCCAGATGGTGACAGCGCCCAGCATCTTGCCGATCAGCAGCGCCACCGCGCCCGGCGCCGCGCCGGTGGTGATCACCACATCGGGGCGGAAAGCGCGCAGGGCCTTCACGATGCCGCTGATCGAGCGGACCAGCAACCAGGGCGTGTCGCGCGATCCGTCCATGATTTCGGCCACCGGCCGGTCACCGAAAGGCGCCGTCAGCCCGTGGGTGGTGGTGATGAACAGGCAGTCGAGATGCTGCACGGCGGGCGCAAGCCGGGTCAGCTCGATCCAGTGGCCGCCGGACGATGCGATCAGCGCAACGCGGCGTTGATCGGCCTGTGTCCGATCTGCTGAAGGTTGTGGAGATTGGGCGTGCTGCATGGTGGTCACCGTTTGCACACTCCAGTCCGCACGAGTCTGTTCCCGGGTTCCATCCACCTCAACCTGTTGCAAAGCCCGAGAAGATTATCGCACATGCTGTTGCTGAAAGACCCGTATATATCCTGCAGCATATGCCCCTAGGGCCAACCTAGTCGAAGGCGGCGGCGTCTTGCAAATGGATTTGTGGCCATCCGGTCATTTGTTTGTGCACTGCGGCGTGCCATTTTTGGGCAGTTGATCATGCACTGCAGCAAGGCGATAATGGTTACAGTTTTAATAAGGACCGCCACCCTATGATTCTGCCTCGCCGCAAACCTGCCCTGCCCTCGACCGATGCGGGGGATCGCATCTATGCGGTGGGCGATGTGCATGGGCGGTTCGATCTGCTGCAGGCGCTGATGGAGAAGATCGGCGAGCATCACGCGCAGCTGCCGTCGGTGCCGGGCCTGCACATCATCTTCCTTGGCGATCTGATCGATCGCGGGCCGGACAGCCTGAAGGTGCTGGATTATCTGGCTCAGGCGCAAAAGCGGATCCCGGGCATGATCGTGCTGCTGGGCAACCATGAGGAGGTGCTGCTGCGCGTGCTGGAGGGCGATCAGCGCCAGTTGCGCCAGTGGCTGACCTTCGGCGGCGCGCAAACGCTGCGCAGCATGGGGGTGCAGGTGCCGGGGGCGGAGGACAGTCTGGAGGATTGCATCGCCGCGATCCGCCGGGCGCTGCCGTCTTCGCTGGTCTCCTGGCTGAAGCGCCTGCCGCTCACGGCGCATTCGGGCGATTATTTCTTCTGCCATGCCGGGGTGCGCCCGGGCGTGGCGCTGCGCAAGCAGAAGCGCGAGGATTTGCTGTGGATCCGCGAGGACTTCCTGACCGATCAGTCCGCCCATGGCGCGGTGGTGGTGCATGGCCACAGCATTCACCCCGAGGTGGACATGCAGGCCAACCGAATCGGCATCGACACCGGCGCCTACACCACCGGCGTGCTGACCGCGCTCTATCTGGAGGGCGAGCGGCGCGAGGTGCTGCAGGTCGGGTGAGCGGCCATCCAGGTCGTTTCACCGATAGAGAACTGTAATAAGATCAGATCTTGTTCAGTTCATCTCGCAGATGCGGCATGAGTGCAGCATGGTGTCCCTTTGAGGGGCATCATGCTCACCGCTTTGTGAATTGACACTACGTAAAATTATAGTGCAACTGCAGCATTAGGTGACCTTTGATCGGTGGGGCTTTGATCTTGGAGCAGTTTAAGGAAGCCTCGCATGCGGGGGAACGCCGCAGAGAACGCCGGCGTGGGCGTGCCTCAGGCAGGATCGTGGCGGCTTTGATGGCCACGGCTGTGCTGGCGGGCTGTTCGGGCTCTTTCGGTCATTCGCCGCTGGCGCAGGGGCCGGAGGCGTATAAGGTCATTCCCGCGCCCGACGATGATGGCAGCGTGCCGGAATATCGCATCGGGCCGCTCGATTCGGTGGATGTCACGGTGTTTCAGGAGGCCGATATCTCGGCCAAGGGCATTCCGGTCGATGCGGCGGGCGATATCGCCATGCCGCTGATCGGGCGGGTCCATGCCGCGGGCAAGACCTCGGTGGAGCTGGCCGAGTATGTCGCGCATCAGCTGGGCGAGCGCTATTACGTCAATCCGCAGGTGACGGTGACGGTGGCCAGCTCGGTCTCGCAGCGCGTCACGGTCGAAGGGCAGGTGACCGAGCCGGGCATCTATCCGATCCATGGCGCCACCACCCTGCTGGACGCCATCGCCCTGGCCAAGGGCGAGACCGAGAACGCCGCCTATCGTCAGGTGGCCATCGTCCGCATCCAGAACGGCAAGCGCACCGGCGCGGTCTTCGACATCAGGCGCGTGCGCCGGGGTGAGGACAAGGATCCGCAGCTGCTGCCGCGCGATGTGATCATCGTGGGCCATTCCACCGGCAAGCAGATGTGGCATGATCTGCTGCGGGCAGCGCCGCTTCTTAATGTTTTCGCGCAATTCTGATCCCTTGAACGGAGCTTACAGCGGATGAATGCCCAGCAGCCCGTTCACGGGGACGACCCTTGCGCCGATCACCCTCATGCCGATCACCACGCCATGAGCGCGGCCGAGCAGGACAATGACCTGCTCGATTTCGAGGGCCTGCGCCTGACGCTGATGCTTAACCGCAAGCTGATCGCGCTGATTCTGACGCTGGGGCTGGCGCTGGGCGTGGCGTCGGTGGTGTTCATGCCGCGCACCTACACCGCGCGCTCCAGCGTGCAGATCGACCAGCAGACCCGCAAGGTGCTGGGGACGGAAGATGCCGACCCGCAAGGCAGCGCGCAGGATGCCGACCGTTTCCTGCAAACGCAGGTGGATATCCTCAACAGCCGGGCCATGGCCAAGCATGTGTCCGACACGCTGGGGCTGGCCACCAGCGATGCCTTCCTCAAACGCACCTCCGGCCGCGCCCCCACCAATCTGGAGCCGGGCGAGCTGGAAGACCGCGTGATCGATACGCTGCAGCGTAATCTGATCGTCGATCTGCCGCATAATTCGCGCGTGGTCGGCGTGATGTTCAAGAGCCGCGACGCGGCGCTGGCCGCGCAGATCTCGAACACTTTCGTGAGCGAATTCATCAAGGGCAACATCCAGCGCAAATTCTCCGCCTCCAGCTATTCGCTCGATTTCCTGAGCAACCAGCTGA
Source organism: Novosphingobium rosa NBRC 15208 (assembly GCF_001598555.1). Taxonomy (GTDB): domain Bacteria; phylum Pseudomonadota; class Alphaproteobacteria; order Sphingomonadales; family Sphingomonadaceae; genus Novosphingobium; species Novosphingobium rosa. Next base: position 59,649 of record NZ_BCZE01000028.1, on the reverse strand, counting down.
ACGTGGCCAAGAGCCGTCTGGAAGAGTCCGAACGCACGCTGATCACCTATTCGCGCACCGCCGGGCTGATCGATGCCAGCACCGGCGCCGCCGTGCCGGTGGGCCAGCCGCAGGGCCCGCAATCGCTGGTGACGGCCAACCTCGTTGAGCTGAACCAGCGTCAGGCCGTCGCCAAGGCGGACCGCCTGCAGGCCGAGGAGCGCTGGCGTCAGGCCAGCAGCACCCCGCTGATGCAGCTGCCCGAGGTGCTGAGCAACAATGCGGTGCAGCAATTGCTGCAAAGTCGCGCCCAGCTCTCCTCGAAGCTGCAGGAGCTGCGTGCGCGCCTCAAGCCCGATCACCCCACGGTGATTCAGGCCACCACCGAGTTGAATGAGCTGGACAATGAAGCCCGCGTGCTGGCCGAATCGATCCGTGGCTCGATCAAGAACCAGTATCTGGTGGCGGTGCGTCAGGACGATGCGATTCAGGCGGCGGTGAACGGGCTGAAGAGCGCCACGCTCTCCGAGCAGGACCGCACCGTGCGCTTCAACATCCTCAAGCGCGAGGTCGACACCAATCGCCAGCTCTATGACAGCCTGCTGCAGCGCTACAAGGAGGTCAGCGCGGCCTCGGGCGTGACAGTCAACAACATCACCCAGGTCGATGTGGCCGAGGCGCCGCGCAAGCCGACCTCGCCGCGCGCGCTGTTGAACATGGCGGTGGCGCTGGGCGCGTCCGTGGTGCTCGCCGCGATGGCCGTGCTGCTGCGCTCGCGCATGAGCACGACGATCACCGATCCGCGCGAGGTTGAGACAAGGCTGGGCCTGCCGCTGCTGGGCGCGGTGCCGATCGACCCCACCGGTGAGCCGCTGACCACGCTGCTCAGCCCCAAATCGGACATTGCCGAGGCCTATCACGCGATCCGCACGGCGGTGGAACTGTCCTCCCGCACAGGGACTCCGTCCTCGATCCTGCTGACCAGCAACCGGCCTTCCGAAGGCAAGTCGACCAGCAGCTTTGCGCTGGCCCGCGATTTCGCGCTGCTGGGCAAGAAGGTGCTGCTGATCGACGCCGATTTGCGCCGCCCCACGCTGCATCGCCTGCTCGATGTCGACAATTCCGGGGACGGCTTCTCCACCGTGCTGGCGCGCCGCATGGGCATTAACGAGGCGGTGGTGGCCACCCGCATCGAAAACCTCAGCTTCCTGCCCACCGGGCCGATCCCGCCCGATCCGGCCAACCTTTTCTCCGGCCCGGTGCTGCGCGAGCTGCTGGAAGGCTTGCGCGCCAGCTATGATCTGGTGGTGCTGGATTCGCCGCCGGTGCTGTCGCTTGCCGATACGGTGGAGCTGACCTCGGCCGCGCAGGCGACGATCTTCGTGATGGAGGCCGGCTCGGCACAGATCAAGGCGATGCGCCAGTCGCTGGAGCGTCTGCGGCGCTCGGGCGGGCATGTGCTGGGGGCCATCGTCAGCAAGTATGATGCGCGTACGGCCAGCGGGACGCATGGTTACGCTTACGGTTACAGCTACGGGGATTAAGGTTGGAAAAAAGGGACATGCGAGGGCCATCGCCCTCGTGCTCCCTTTAGTGTCCACCTTGCGCCATGGGTTCGGCCTTGCGCCCAGTTTGCTGCGCCGCAGGCTTTGAAATTCCCGGCACGGCGTATTGTTTATGGATGCTCTGCCTGCGGTGCTTTGCCCCGCGCAGGTGGAGAGCTTGGGCACTTTAATTCGGTGCCACTGCCCTTGCGTCGGAAGACGTTATGGGAGCGCGAGGGGGTAACCCCCTCGCATGTTCTTTTCTTTCTTCCCCTTTCCCTACCGATCCACTCAAGTTTTTTTGTTGCCGCATCGTTTCCCGCGAAAAACCGGTTCCCACTTTTTCGCACGATGCTCTAAACGCCGTCGCTTCGTGATGTTTCGGAAGCCTTCATGACGCGTACCCAATCGATTCTGCTGTCCCTCGTGCTGGGCCTTGCCGTGGGTCTGGCGATCCGCGCCTCCGGCCATGGCGGGCTGCTGGCCGGGGTCAGCGCGATCCAGCCCCTGGGCCAGATGTGGGTGCGCGCCTTGCAGATGACGCTGATCCCGCTGGTCTTCGCGATGGTGGCGCATGGCGCGGCGGATGCGGTGGCGGGCGGTCGCGGCGGGCGGTTGATCGGCACGACGCTGGCGGTTTTTGTGGCGCTGCTGGGGTTGACGGCGGTGATCTGCACCATCACCACCGAGACGGTGCTGCATCTCTGGCCGGTGCCGCCGCATGCGCTGGCGGGTCTGAGCGATGCGAGCACCCAGAAGCTGCCCTCCTTCGCCGAGCAGCTGCTGGCGATCATTCCGGACAATCCGGTGGCGGCGGCGGCCAATGGGCAGATCTTTCCGCTGGTGATCTTCGCGCTGGCTTTCGGGCTGGCCAACGCGCGGCTGAAGGATGGGCAGGGGAGGCCTTCCACCCTGCCGTCCACGCTGGGGCAGGTGGCGCAGGCGATGATGGTGATCGTCGACTGGGTGCTGGTGGCCGCGCCGCTGGGCATCTTCATTCTGGCGCTGGGTCTGGCGACGACCTCGGGTCTGGCGGTGGCGCGGATGCTGGCGATTTTCGTGGCGCTGTGTTTGGGCAACAGCGTGGTGATGGCGCTGGTGTGCTATCTGCTGGTCACGCTGCTGGGCGCGGAAAGGCTGGGCCGCTTTGCCGCCGCCGTGGCGCCTGCTCAGGCGATGGCGGCGGGCACCTCGTCGTCCATGGCCTCGACGCCGGTGATGCTGGAGGTGGCGCTGGAAAAGCTGCGCCTGCCCGAGGATGTGGCGGGGCTGGTGATCCCGATGGCGGTCTCGGTGTTCCGCATGGGCACGGTGGCCAATGCCATTCCCGCCGTGCTGGTGGCGGCCCATGCGGCGGGGATCGAGCCGACGCTGACCCAGCTGTTTCTGGCGGGCGTGGCGGTGGTGCTGGGCTCGATGACGGCGGGCGGCCTGCCGGGCGCGGCGGTGATCTATGCCTTTTACGCGCCGGGGCTGCAGGTGCTGGGCGCGCCACTGGCGATCATGCCGCTGTATATCGCGGTGATCGCGCTGCCCGATCCGGTGATTACCGCCTCCACCGTCACCGGAGACCTCACCGCCGCCACGCTGGTGGCACGGCTGATGCGGCGAAAGGCGTAATGGTTTTGCTGCGCCAATCTGCCATATTTCGCGGCTAGGCTGCGCCGCACTTCAGGCTAAAGAGATTCCATGACCGACAAGACTTCCCCCGAGACCGACACTTCTTTCAACGCAGATCGCCGTCTGGTGCTGGGCGGTATTGCCGCCGCCATCGGCGCCGCCTCGGTGGAGAGCCCGGCGCAGGCCGCCACCACGCGCCGCAAGGTGCTGACCGGCGCGGCCCTGTCTGATGGCGCGGTGGATGCCGCGCTGCGCGAGAAGATCGAGAACGTCGTGGTGATCTTCTGCGAGAACCGCAGCTTCAACAATCTCTTCGCCGATTTTCCGGGCCTGCAGGTGCCCCTCTCGGTGGTCGATCCCGAGACCTACAAGCAGCGCGACCGCGACGGCGCCCCGCTCAAGACCCTGCCGCCGATCTGGAACGGCATGGTGCCCGACAAGCAGGTGGTGGAGCACAAGGAGTATCTGATCGCGCAGGGCGACATCACCGGCCTGGCGAATGCTCCCTTCGCGCTCAAGACCCCGCAGGGCGATCCGCTGCCGCATGGCGTGGTGACGCGCGATCTGGTCCATGCCTTCTACAACAACCAGTTGCAGATCAACGGCGGCAAGAATGACGGCTTCGTGGCGTGGGGCGATTCCGGCGCTCTGGTGATGGGCCATTATGGCGAGGCCTCGGCCAAGCTGCGCCTGTGGAACATCGCCCGCGAATTCACGCTGTGCGACAATTTCTTCATGGGCGTGTTCGGCGGCTCTTTCGTCAACCACCAGTATCTGATCTGCGCCCGCCCGCCCTATTATCCCGAGGCCGACAAGAGCCCGGCCAAGGTGGGCATCACCCGGCTCGATCCCGGCGATCCCAAGGGCTTGCGCCCCATGCTGCGCGAAGGCTCGCCCGCCAGCGCCATGGAGGGCCCGGCCAAGTTCACCAGCAATGTGCTGACGCCCGATTTCTACGCCGTCAACACCATGACCCCGCCCTATGCCCCGGCCTACAAGCTGGACCCGGCGAAACCCGGCTATGCCGACTGGACCAGCCCCAGCACGCTGGTGCCCCAGACCCACAAGACCATCGGCGATGTGCTGAGCGACAAGGGCGTGAGCTGGGCGTGGTACAGCGGCGGCTGGGAGACGGCGCTGAAAGGTGGCAGCACCCCCGATTTCGCGGGCAAGGCCAGCTTTCAGGTCCACCACCAGCCCTTCAACTATTACAGCCGCTTCGCCCCCGGCACCGCCGACCGCGCCGAGCATCTGCGCGATGCGGGCGAGGGTGAAAGCCCGCGCACCAACAAGCTGCTGGCCGACATTGCGGCGGGCAAGCTGCCTGCGGTGACGTTCTACAAGCCGCAGGGCAACCTCAACATGCATGCCGGCTATTCCGATGTGGAGGCGGGCGACCAGCATATTGCGGTGATGGTCGATGCGCTGCGCCGCAGCCCGCAATGGGGCAAGATGCTGGTGGTCATCACCTTCGACGAAAACGGCGGCTGGTGGGACCATATCGCGCCCCCCAAGGGCGACCGCTGGGGCCCGGGCACGCGCATTCCCGCGGTGATCGTCAGCCCGCATGCCAGGAAGGGCCATGTCGATCACACGGTCTATGACACGGGATCGATCCTGCGTTTCATCACGCGCCGCTGGGGGCTGGAGATGCTGCCCGGCCTCGCCGACCGCGATATCGCGATGCAGGCCGCCGAGGGCACCAAGCCGGGCGATCTGACCGCGGCGCTGGATCTGGCGTAAGGCGCCAGAGCATCGTGCGAAAAAGTGGGAACCGGTTTTTCGCGCCAACGATGCGGCAACAAAAATCCGGGGCCGGGTGGCGTCGCTGCCCGGCCCGTTTTATGTCCTGTGTCTTTGCGGCCCGGCATAGGTGAGCAGCCGGGTTCCCTTGCGCCCCACGGTCGGCTCTCCCATCGCCAGCGGGATCAGCGCCAGCACGATCGAGAGGAACATCTGGTCGATCAGCATGCCGCCGATCAGCTCGCTTTCGGCGAAATTGTTGCAGATGCAGAAGACGATCACGGCAAACAGCAGCGAGCGGCTCTCGGGCGGCATCTTTTCCGCCAGCATCAGCCGCTGGGCGGGCAGCAGCAGCAGCAGCAGCACCGCCAGAATGGTTCCGGGCAGGCCGATGGTCACCAGCAGGTCGAGATAGCCATTGTGACCGGCGGGCGCCTCCTCGGCGACCCAGCCTCTGGTCAGGTGCAGGATCGGGCTGGCCGTGCCCACCTGCCAGAAGGAGGCGAACCCGGCCCCCGTCCACAGGTGCTGTTTGGTGTAAAGGATCAGTGCCAGCCAGATCTGCATGCGGCCGGTGAAGGCGTTGGGATCGTCCAGCTGCTCCAGCGCGTCGCTGTAGAACACGCCGCCGATGGCCAGCAGCAGCGCGATCGCCAGACCGACATAGATCATCGTCTGCGACCCCTTGCTGATGCGCAGGAAGCGCACGCAGTAACCGGCGAGCAAAGCGATGGCGAGGCTGCTCATCGAGGATTTGGACTGGGTGAACCACAGGAACACCACCACCGCCCCCAGCACCGCATTGCGCAGCATCACGGGCATGGTGCGGCGGTCGAAGATGAAGAACATCACCGTCAGCGCGCAGGCGGGCCCGGCGATGTTCTTGTGGATCATCGCGCCGCGCCAGCTGCCCGCCTCGGTGGAGGCATCGCCGAAGACATAGCCATGGATGCCATGCGGGCTGAACATCACCGCCAGATAGTTGGCGGCCAGCAGGGCGATGAACACCCAGCGGATGAACAGCAGCGTGCGGCCATAGCCCAGCTCGTTCACGCAGCGGAACAGCAGCCACATCGACATCACCGCCAGCACCAGTCGCCGAAAGCCGATCAGCGGCACGTCGGACCATAACAGCGTGAAGAGGCAATAGGCGAACATGCCCAGCAGCGGCCAAGGGATCGCCAGATTGGCGTCCATCCGGCTGGGGCGCCAGCAGCACAGCGCCATCATGCCTGTCAGGCCGATGACGACGATCTGGTTGACGCTGTTGCCATCGCCCGCATGCGGATCGCCCACGCCGCCCATCAGCCCGTTCATGTCGATCATCTCGAAGAGCAGGAAGGCGCTGAGGCAGAAGGCGGCCCAGCGCAGCCGCCAGAAATCCTTGATGGGGGCGGCGAAGCTGGCGCGGGGGCGATCGATCATGCTGGTCATGCCTTGGCGACCTCCCTGAAGGCCTGCGCGGTGCTGGCTTCGTGCGGGGTGATAGCATGCTCGCCCAGCAGCGTCACATAGCGGTCGATCAGCGCCTTGCTGCCGCGCATCATGCCCAGCCGCGCCGAACGCCCGGCCCAGAGGCGATGGGTGGCGGGATCGCCGAGCAGGCTGCCCAGCGCATCGGCAAGCGCCTGCGGATCGTCGAGCGGCACGGTGAGGCCGCAGAGCTGGCCATCCTCGCCGGTGACGCCCTCGATCTGCACCGGCACCTGCGAGACCACCAGCGGCAGGCCGAGGCGCGCGGCCTCGATCAGGGCCAGGCTGTGCCCTTCGAACAGGCTGACCTGCGCGAAGACATCGGCCCGAGCCGCGCGGCGCAAGGCCGCTTCGCGCGGCATCTGGCCCAGCAGGGAGACGCGGTCTGCCAGTTTCAGCTCGCCGATCAGGGCGCGCAATTCGGCTTCATCCTCGCCCGCGCCGATGATCTCCAGCCGGGCCTTGGGCAGCAGCGCCATGGCGCGGATCAGCTGCGGATGGTTCTTCTGGCGCGAGAGCCGTCCCACCGCCACGATCAGGCCCTGTGTAGCGCTGTTGCGGGCAGGACCGGCGGCGATGGCATCGACCATGCGCTCCACGCCCTCGGGCAGGGCATTGTGGATGGTGCGCTGTTTGGTGCGATAGGCTTTGGGCCAGCTTTCAAACGAGGCGCCCACCGCGTCCGACACGCTGACGATGGCAGCCACGCAGGGCAGACAGCCCGTCCAGCGGTCGATCTGGTTGAGCGCGCCCTGATAGGTGAAGGAGGGGGTGTGATGCGACAGCACCACCTTCGTCCGCACCCCGGCCAGCGTGGCGGCCAGCGGGAACAGCACATTGGCCAGCGGCATGGCGGTGATGACCACCTGCGGCCGGTGGCGACGCAGCCACCCGATGGTGGCGGCCAGCAGGGTCAGACCCGCCGCAGCGTTGCGCAGGGGGCTGGTGGCGATGAACCGCCAGCCGTCGCGCTGGGCTTCTGCGGCTTCCCCGGCGGCCTGGGGGTAGAGGCCCAGCAGGCCGGTGGCGAAGCCGCGTTCGCTTAGGCCATGGGCGACATCCTGCCATATTTCGCGCAGGCCGCCCGGCGTGGTGTGGGTGATGGCGAAGACCACCTGAGGCGAATTGTTATCGGCCATGGGTGGTTCCTTGTGTCGCGGGACGCGCGGGAGGGATCAGCCCGGCCAGCTGGTCTGCCAGGTAGCGTGTGGCGAGGATGGCTCCGGCGCGGTTGAGATGGGTGTCATCCTGATAGAGCGCGGCGTCGTTGCGCCATGCGGTCGGAAGGAAATCGGGGCCGAAGCGGCTGAAATAGCGGGGGTTGCGCGGCAGATCGGCGGGCCCGAACATGGGCAGGCCGACAAAGGCCAGCGCCACATGGCGTTGCCGCGCCAGATCGGCGATGGACTGCATGTAATGATGGTCGATCGCCAGCTGCATCTCCTCGGGCAGGAAAGGCAGGTGCGAGATGGTGAAGCGGTTCTGCGTGGCCAGATTGGCCTGCGCCCGCGCCTGCATCTGCGCCAGCGGCATGGTGGCGTTGCCGTTGCGCCAGTGGCCATCGGGCAGGCGATAGCCCAGCGTGCGGTCGAGGCCGGTGCCCAGATAGGCGGCGGGCCGGAAGTTGCGGTCCACGCCGAACCAGCCGGGCGCGACCTGCCCCGCCGCATTGAGCAGGTTGCGATAGGGCACCGCCAGCAGGTTCGTGAAGTAGAACTTGTTCACCAGCAGCGGGGCCGCGGCGATCTGGCCGGGGCTGGCCATCTCCTGAAACATGGGGTGCGAATAGACCATGAAGCCATCGTCGGCCAGCACCAGCAGGCGGACCTCCGGATGGGCGTTCAGCAGATCATGCACCAGCAGGTCGTGGTAGTCGCGCCCGGCCTGCACCACGGAGAGATTGGCGACATGCACCGTGCGGCCCGCCTTCGCGCTCAGCAACTGTTGCAACAGGCTGGGGCTGATCCCTGATTCCATGCGCGAGGAGCCGATGATCGCCACATCGATGGGGGCGGGGTCGAAATGGATGCGTTCATAGACCCAGCGGGCGTGGAACATCTCGCTGCCAGCGGCGCGCTGGGCGGCGATGTAGCGGTTGAAGGGCAGGGCGAGCAGCACCGCCAGCAGCACCGCAAAGCCCACCGCCATGCCCAGCAGATAGCGCGCCGTGCCGGTTTCGGTGGTCTGCGGGTCGGGCGGGGTGATCTCGGCCATCATCTGCGCTCAAAATCCGAAATAGACGAAGCTGTTGCCGCCCCGGCTGACAAAGGCCAGCCCCAGCAGCAACATCGCCCCCATTGCCAGGCCCCACGCCAGCCCGGCCCGCCAGCGCAACGGCAGCAGCCCGCGCGAAACCTTTGCGGCCCCGGCGAAAGGCAGCGAGGGCTCCAGCCGGTCGAGCAATTGCGCGGTGTTGGGCAAAGTGTAGACGATCAGCAGCGCCACCACCAGTTCACCCGCCACCACGGCGCCTCCGACGGGCGCCAGCACGGGCCATGCCAGCCAGTTGCCATGGGCCAGGCCGGTCATCGCGCTCCACAGCAGGCAGGCGCTGGCCATATTCGGTGCGCGGAACGGCACCAGCGCGATCAGCACGGCCAGCATCGTCAGCACATGCCCGCGTAGCAGTTGCGTCCGCGAGGGCGGCGGGGCACCGCGCTTCTTCTTATGGGTAAAGGCCCAGACCTCGGCCACCACCATGTACAGCGCATGCAGCAGGCCAAACACGATATAGGTCCACGCCCCGCCATGCCATGCGCCGATCACGAACATCGAGATCGCGGTGGGCAGAAACACACCAAAGCCTGTTACGCCCCAGCGCCCCATCCCGCGCGCCGCCGCCCAGCGCGTGAAAGGCAGCGCCAGCGACTGGAACAGGTAATCATTGACGAAGCGGCCCAGGCTCATGTGCCAGCGGCGCCACCAGTCTGCGATGGAGGTGACGCGCATCGGCGAGTAGAAGTTGAGCGGCAGCTTCACCCCCAGCAGCCGCGCGCAGCCCGCCGCCATGTCGGAATAGCCGGAAAAGTCGAAATACATCTGCAGCAGAAAGCCCACCACCATCGCCCAGGCCTGCGCCGCCACCGGGCGGTGTCCGGCGGCCACATCGCTGAACAGCGGATCGACCCACAGCGCCATCGTGTCGGCCAGCACCGCCTTCTTGAACAGGCCGATGGTGAAAAGGGTGATTCCCGCCATGGCGTCGCGCGCGGTCTCGCGCGGCTCGGCCTCGATCTGGGGGGCAAATTCGCGGAAATAGGTGATCGGGCCGGAGATAAGATAGGGGAAGAACAGGATCGAGGCGAGATAGGTGAGCGCCCGCACCTCGCGCACCACCCCGCGCGCCAGATCGACCAGCAGCGAGATCTGCTGGAAGGTGAAGAAGGAAATCCCCAGCGGCAGCGCCAGATCGCGCCACAGCGGGGGCCGCCCCATCAGCCAGCCCAGATTGACGCCCAGAAAGCCGGTGAACTTGAACACCAGCAGCGCCAGCACATTGGCGCCCACCCCCAGCACCAGCCAGCGATGGCGTGTCTTGCCCTCGCTGGCCACGATCAGCCGGGCGATGGCGAAATTGCCCGCCAGCGAAGCCAGCAGCACCGGCAGCGCCCAGGCGCTGGCCATGGCGTAAAAGCCAAGCCCGGCGGCCACGATCACGCTCAGCCGCCCGCGCTGCCCTGCCAAGCGCCCGGCCAGCCACCAGCCCAGCCAGACCAGCGGCAGGAAGCACAGGGCAAAAGCGTAGGAGTTGAAGGCCATTCAGGGCTGTCTGCTGAAAATCAGGCCGTCAGCAGGGCGACCAGATCGCCCAGCTTTTTCAGCCCCTGCCACTCGCCGATCGACAGCTTGCGGCCAAACTCCTGCTCCACCGCCACCATCAGGCGGATGTTGCTGAGCGAATCCCAGCCCGGCACATCGGCGGCGGTCAACTCGTCGCTGTAGGCGATGTCATCCTCGTCGAAGGTTTCGGCAAGGACATCCATCAGGCGTTCAATGACTTCGGCGCGTTCCATCAATGGTTCTCTTTCAGGCATGAAGGGGATCATGGGCCAGCGTATGGCCGGAAAGCCAGGCGCGGTCCTCGGCGGTGTCGCTGACCCAGCGGTCGACCATCTCGCCCCAGCGGACGGGGATCTGCATGCGCTGCCACGCCTGCGCCGATCCTTCCGAGATGCGGGCGTAAAGCGCCGGATCGGAAAGCAGCGTCTCGATGCGATCCGCCAGAGCGCGCGGCTGGCCCGCTGGGAAGACCAGCGCGCTTTGCCCATGCTCCAGATGGCCGGAAAACATCGGATGGTCCGAGGCGATCACCGGCGTGCGCGAGGCCAGCGCCTCATACAGCGTCAGCGGCAGGCCCTCGGGGAAGGCATGGCGGCTGGGGACGATCACCGCGGCGCTGGCATGCATCATCTCCATGATCCTGCCATTGGGGACGAGGCCGAGGAACTCCACCCGGTCGGCCACACCCATTTTCCGCGCGCGCGCCTCGAACTTCTCACGTTGCCCGGCGCCGGCGATCTTCAGCACGATCTCGGGGCGGTGCTTGAGCAGGGCCAGCGCGTCGATCACATCGCCCACGCCCTTCTTGCGCCCGATCGAGCCGACATAGAGCAGATCAAGCTGGCCCTGCGTGGGCGCCGCCTTCACCGGCCAGTTTTCGGGGCGGCGCATTTGCGGATAGTCCCAGGGGATGACCTTCTCGGCCTCGACCCCCAGCTTCACCAGCGAGCGCGAGGAATTGACCCCGTGGTTGGCCACCAGCGAGACGCGCGGATCGTTGAGCAGCCCCGGCAGCCGCCCGAAGCGCAGCCAGCGGTCCAGCGGATGCATGTTGAAGCTGTCGGCCAGAATGCAGCCCAGCGGACGGTTGCGCTTCAACCCGTGGCGCAGCAGGGCGTTGAGCGGCCCGTGCACGATCAGATGGGTGGGATCGTACTCCTCGATCATGCGGATCACCGGGGCGGGATCGATGTCCTTGCGGCGCCCGGCGGCGGCGCCCATCAGCGTCACCCCGCCTTCCAGCTTTTCCACGTAATGTGGGGCGAGGCAGCACAGGAAGGCCGCCTCGCCATGGCGCGCGGCCAGATGGTTCAGTTGATCCAGCACATAGCTGTGGCCGTAATAGATTTCGCTGCCGTCCTGCATGATGCGCTGGCGGGCCTCGCGGTAATCTCCGGCATATTGGACGATAAGCAGGCGAGTCATGGCAAAAGCCCCCGGATCGGTGCGAAGGAGGTCCCAAGACCCAAGGCGGAACGCAGGGCGCAAACCCCGCCAAGCATGATGAGTGCCGTGGCCAGCGCCATGGCGTCCTGTCGCCAGTAGCCCAGCCTCATGCGCAGCAGCCCTGCCGAAATATAGGCATATTGGCAAATCTCCACGAAGGCGATGGCCATCACCGCGCCGGGAAAGCCGCCATAGTGCAGCCCCAGCGGCAGCAGCAGCGCCATGGTGACAAAGCGCGCGGCATTGGCGTAGCTGCTGAGCGCGGGCCGCCCTACCCCCAGCAGCAGCGCCTCATTGAGGTTGGAGAGCACGGCGAACACCCCGCCGATCAGCAGCACGCCCAGAATCCACCCTGCCGAAGCATAGCGATGGTCATAGAGCAAACTGATCAGCCAGTCGCCGATCCCCGCCCCCACCGCCAGCGCGCCGCAGACGCCCAGCACGAAGACCAGCCGCGAACGCGCCATATGATGCTCCACGCCTTCGGCTTCCCCGTTGCGCGCGGCGACAATGGCGGGGAAGATGATCTGATAGCTCAGGCGGCGGGCCAGCGTGGTGGGCAGATCGGCGATGGCGCGGGCGATGCCATAGATGCCCACCAGCGCGATGGGCACCGCGCGGCCCAGATAGAGCCGGTCCAGATTGGTGGCGGCATACATCACCAGCGAGGTGACCATGATCCATTTGCCGAAATGCACGATGCGGCGGCGGATTTCGGGATCGTGGCGGAAGCTCTGCCGCGCCTCGGGCAGCAGATAGCTGAGCGCCGAGCGGATCGCCACGCTGGCCACCAGCGCCATTGCCGGCGCCCAGACCGAGCGCAGGCTCCATGCCAGCGCCACCGAGACGGCGAAGGCCAGCGCCTCGCTGCCGATCTCGAACTGGTTGCGGCGGCGCACCTCCATCTGCTTGACCAGCACGAAGACCGCGGTGGAATGCAGCCCCCCCAGAAAAGGCGAGCAGGCCGCCAGCAGGAAGATGCGCACATCGATATGATAGGCCTCGGCCAGAAAGGGCGCGGCCAGCGCGAACAGCGCGCTCAGGAACACGCCGCGCATCACCTGCATCGTCCAGGCGGTGTCGCGGAAGGGGCGGGTCAGGCCGTCGGGGTGGTGGATGATGTTCTGCTCGATGCCCACATCGGTCAGCAGCTCGATCCCCAGCCGCACGGCGTTGACCACCACCATCACCCCCATGATGTCCGGCGCGAGCAGCCGCGAGAGGATGATGTTGAGGATGAAACGCAGACCCGAGGAGGCGAAGAAGCCCCCCACCGTCCACGCCATCTTGCCGGTGAATCCCTTCACGCAGCACCGTCCTGAAGCACCACCATATCGAGCGGCTGGCGCGGGGGCACGCGTTTGCGCCCCAGCCCTTGCAGCAGACCGATGGCATGCATGTTCCAGGTCGCCACCGAATAGATTCCGTGGCGCAGGCTGCGGCGGCGCGCGCCCAGAAACGCCACAGGGGCCGCCAAAGCGAAGAGCAACAGCCACCACCAGCCCGCCAGCAGGCTGAGCAGCAGGAAAGCCCACCAGCCCACCACCATGATGGCATGGCGCAGATGCGAGAAGCCGCGCAGCATCTCGGGCAGGCGGCCTTGCTCCATCGCGGCGCGTACCACCTCGCCGGTGCCCCCGGCATAGCCGCTGGTGATGCGCTTCCAGATCAGCGGCAACCCGCCCATGTCATGGCCGTGGTGGCGCACGCCGGGCACGTCGATGCGCGCCAGCTTCCAGCCCCTGGCTGTCAGCCGTGCGCCCAGATCGAACTCCTCGAAGGCATGCAGGTTGCGGTCGGCGAAATAGCCCAGATCGCGCAAGGCGCTCAGGCGATAGAGCCCGCCGCAATCGAGCCGGTCGACCTCCTCGACCAGCGCGCGGCGCTTGGCCTTGTCATTGCGGGCGCGGGCCTCGAACTCGATGCTCTGGGTGTTGGCCTCGATCACCTGCCCGGCCACGGCGGCATGCTGCGGATGGTCTTGCAAGAAGGCGATGCCCGCCGCCAGCATGCCGGGCTGCAGCACCATATCGCCATCGAGCAGATAGAGGTAATCGTCGCTGTCGGTGGCCTTCAGCGCGCCCTGAAAGGCCAGCTGTGCCCCCGCGCCGCAGCAGCGCTGCGCGGGATCGGCCAGTTGCACGATGGTGACGCGGGGATAGCTTTGGGCGGTGGGGATCGTGCCATCGCGCGATCCGCTGTCGCCCAGCACGACATGGCCGCCCAAAGGCGCCACTTCGGCCAAGGCGCTGTCCAGCGCGGCGGCGATATGGGCTTCCTCGTTCAGGGCCTTGATCGCGACGGTGACGGTCATGCCGGATCTCCTGACAACTGGCGGTAGCGCTGGAGATAGGCCGCCAGCATGGTGTGGGGGGCAAAGCGCTCGACCAGCGCGGGGCGATAGGCGGCGACGGTCTTGCGCTGCGTGGCCAGATCATCGACCAGCGCGGCCAAAGCCTGCGCCAGAGCCCGCGTGTCGCCCGGCGCGGTGGTCAGCGGATAGGTTTCGGGCAGCACTTCGGCCAGACCGGGGGCGCGGCAGGTGAGCAGCGGCAGCCCCGCCATCAGCACCTCGAGATGGAGCAGCCCGAAGCCCTCGAAGCGGGAGGGCAGCAGGGCCGCGTCATAATCCTCCAGATGCAGGGAAAGCTTGGCGACGGGAGGGATCATCCGCACCCGCCATGGGCTGTCGAACGTTTTAAACGTTTGCGTCAAATCGGCGTGAAGCGTGCCTTCGCCCGCGATGGTCACCTCGACATCGCCGCGCCGGGCCAGAGTGCTGGCCTGTTTCAGGATGGCGGGCAGCAGATCGGCCCCCTTCTGCTCGACCAGCCGCCCGGCAAACAGCAGGCGCAGCGGCGAGGGCTCCATCCGCTGGGCGGCGATGGGCGGGGGCAGCACGGCATTGTAGACCACCTCGGCGGGCGGGCGGACGAGGCCTGCTTCAATCGCGGCATCGGCCTGAGCGGCGGCCTGCGAAACCGCCACGGCGCGGCCATGCGCCAGCCGCTTGGTCACCCATTGCCCGATCCGGCCCCAAGCGATCCACAGCACGCTGTTGTGGACCGTGCGCAGCAAAGGCGTTCGCGCCACGCGGGGTGACAGAGCGCAGGCGACGGCCAGAGTCAGCTCGGGGATTTCGGTGTGGACATGCAGCACATTGGGGCGAAATTGCCGCAAGGCCCGCCCCAGCGCCAGAGCCGCCAGAATCACCCCGCCCGATTTGAAGCCCCGCCCGGTGCCGAAAAACACCGGAACGCCCAGCTTTTGCGCCCGCGCCGCCATATCCGCGCCGATGGCGGACAGCGTCTTGTCGCGCAGCACGGCGAAGATCGCCGAATCGGCCTGCCCCGCAAGCCCCTCGACCAGCTGCATCGCCACGCCCTCGGCGCCGCCCAGATCGAGATGCGTGATGATATGCATCACCCTGATCCTGTCCGGTGCTGGCGAGCTGGCCACACTGTCCCCCGAAAAACTGCCCGACATGACCGGGGCGGGGCCAGCTATATCGATGGGTTTACACCTATGGCAACCAGTCATTGTTGCGATGCGGCATGGAAATGGGACAGTTTCCGGCCCGGTTTTTTCACTTTCCTACCGTTGGCGCGATCCTGCATTGAACAAAATACGAACATGGAGATGTCCAATGCCCGAAGGAATGTCGATTGCCCAGCCTGCCGGTTATGTGCCGGTGCATGCCTTTGCTTTCGCCGATGGGGCGGCCAAAGCCGTGACCGTCAGCCAGATCTCGCCCCTGCCGGTGGCGGCGGCGCAGGCCTTTGCCGCCACCTCCGCACCGCTGGCGGGCGCGGTGAGCGATACCGTCTCCCATGTCTTCGGCCCTTTCGCGCCGCAACTGGCGCGCGAGATCTGGGCCACGCTGGTGGGGCAGGGGGCGAGCGGCTCCGCGCAGCTTTTGCGCTCCACCGATGGCGGCGCGACGATGACCGGGCTGACGGCGGGCGGCATGGCCTGGGCGGGCTGGTCGTTCAGCGCGGTGACGGGCAGCATCGTCAACGAGCAGGTCGCCACCGAAAGCGATGCGGCGGCCAGCTATTATCTGGCCGTGACGCTCAGCGCCGGATCGCTGACCTATCGCATCGCGCAGTAACATGGAATGGCGCCGGGGGCCTGTGCCTCCGGCGCCGAGTGTTGTTAGCCCACCACCTGCAGCTTGACCGAACCGGCCTGCTGATCGGGCTTGGGCTGATCGGGCCAGATGCCGCGCGTGTCATAGACGATCTTGCCCGCGCGCTCGGCCAGCGGCACGTGGCGGAAGATGTCGTGATCGACCAGCACCAGCAGGATGTCGCAATCCTCAAGCGCGGTGTCGAGGTCGATCTGGGTGGCGCCGGTGCCCTCGAACTCGCGCGGCAGGGTGGAGGCGTAGGGTTCCACGATCTGGATGCGCTCGCCATAGGTGCGGGCCAGCGTGGCGGCCACCAGACGCGCCGGGCTTTCGCGGAAATCGTCGATGTTGGCCTTGAAGGCCAGACCCAGCGCGGCGATCTTCGCACCCGGATGCGCCGCGATCAGCGCATCGGCCTTGGCGATCACATGGCGGATCTTGCCATCGTTCACGCCGCGCGCGGTGCGGATCAGCGGGGTTTCCTCGGGCGCGGATGCCACGATAAACCACGGATCGACCGCGATGCAGTGGCCGCCCACGCCCGGGCCGGGCTGCAGGATGTTGACGCGCGGATGGCGGTTGGCCAGGCGGATCACCTCCCACACGTCCAGCCCCATGCGGTCCGCCACGATGGAAAGCTCGTTGGCGAAGGCGATGTTGACGTCGCGATAGGCGTTTTCGACCAGCTTGGTCATTTCGGCGCTGCGGGCATCGGTGGGGATGCACTGGCCGCGCACGAACAGCTTGTAGAAGGCGATGGCCTTGCGCGCGCAGCGCGGCGTGATGCCGCCGATCGAGCGGTCGTTGTTGGTCAGCTCTTCCAGAATGCGGCCGGGCAAAACGCGCTCGGGGCAATAGGCGATGGAGAGGTCGGGCGTCTGCGTGGTGAGGCCGGGCACCTTGAGATCGGGGCGCAATTCGGCGATCAGATCACGGATCGCTTCCGTGGTGCCGACGGGGCTGGTCGATTCCAGAATCACGCAATCGCCAGTTTTCAGCACCGGGGCGATGGAACGTGCGGCGGCCAGCACATAGGAGATATCGGGCTGATGGTCCTTGTCGAAGGGCGTCGGCACGGCGATCACGAAAACGTCCGCCGCTTCCACGCTCAGGCTGGCGGAAAGCAGCCCGCGCGAAACCACGCCCTGCACCAGACCGTCGAGATCGACCTCCTCGATATGGATTTCGCCGCGGTTGATGGTGTCGACCACGCTTTGCGTCACGTCCACGCCTTGCACGCGGCTGCCGCTGCGCGCGATGATCGCGGCGGTGGGCAGGCCGATATAGCCCAGCCCGACCACGCAGACCTGCGGCTTGTTCTCCGACTTCATGACTGGGCCAACTCCTGAGCCAAGATGTTCACGATGCGGGCGCAGGCTTGCCCGTCCCCGAAGGGATTATGGGCGCGCGCCATGGCGTCATAGTCCGGTTTATTGTCGAGAAGGTTGAAGATTTCGGAAACGATGGTCGCCGCGTCGGTGCCCACCAGACGGGCGGTGCCTGCCGTCACGCCCTCGGGCCGCTCGGTGGTTTCGCGCATCACCAGCACCGGCTTGCCCAGCGCGGGGGCCTCTTCCTGCACCCCGCCCGAATCGGTGAGCATGATATGGGCGATGGAGAGCAGCCGGGCGAAATGGGGATAGTCCAGGGGCTCGATCAGCGCGACATTGCCCAGATTGGCCAGCGCTGTGTCCATCACCGCGCGGACATTGGGATTGGGGTGGACGGGGAAGATGATCGCCACGTCCGGGCGCTGGGCGATCTGGCGGATGGCCTCGGCGATGTTTTCCAGACCGCCGCCGAAGTTCTCGCGCCGGTGGCTGGTGACGCCGATGATCGTCTTGCCCTTGAAGCGTTCCTCAAGGTTGGCCAGATCGGCGGCCAGCGCGGGTTCGGCTTTAATGCGGGCGGTGACCCAATGCAGCGCATCGATCACCGTGTTGCCGGTGACATGGATGCGCGCGGGATCGACATTCTCGCGCTTCAAGGCATCCGCGCTGGTTTCGGTGGGGGCGAAATGCAGGGAGGCGATGGCGCCGATCACCTTCCGGTTCACCTCCTCTGGCCAGGGGTGATAGATGTTGCCGCTGCGCAGGCCCGCTTCCACATGATCGACCGGGATCTTGCGGTAATAGGCGGCCAGAGCGCCCGCCATGGCCGTGGCCGTATCGCCCTGCACGATGACGCGCGCGGGCTGCTCGGCATCCATCACCTTGCCCAGTTCCACGATCAGCGCGGCGGTGAGCGAATCGAGCGTCTGGTTGGGGCGCATCAGATCGAGATCATGATCCGGGGCGATCCCCGCGATGCTCAGCACCTGATCGAGCATGCCGCGGTGCTGGGCCGAAACACAGACCTTCACATCGAAGCGCGGATCGGCCTTGAGCGCGGCCACCACCGGAAACAGCTTGATCGCCTCGGGCCGCGTGCCGAAGATCAGGAGGATTTTGGCCGGATCGGTCTGGGTCATGAAATGGGTCCACTGGCGGTCTGAATTTCAGGATGTATCTAGAAACGCAGGTGTTAACCACGGCATAAGAGCTTTAGCTCTAAACAGCACGCCGATTCCTGCCGCCACCAGAAGGGGCCAGCCTTGACGTCGATGTATCCCGATCTCGCCCAGAGCAGCGCTGTTCCCGTGGGGCAGGGCGCGGCCCTTCCCGGTGCCCTGGCGCAGCGCGTGGTGGTGGTGGGGCTGGGCTATGTCGGCCTGCCGCTGGCCGTGGCGCTGGCCGGGCGCTTCGAGACCGTGGGGCTGGATATCGACGCCCGCCGTATCGCGGAACTCAACACCGGCCACGACCGCACCGGCGAAATCGACCGCGACCGTCTGGAAGCCAGCGCGCTGGCCCTGACTGCCGACCCGGCCATCTGCCCGCCCGCCGATTTCTACATCGTGACCGTGCCCACGCCCATCGATGGCGCCAACCGCCCCGATCTGCGCATCGTGGAAGCCGCCAGCCGCACCATCGGCGCCATGCTGGGCGCGGCTGTGGCCGAGGGCCGCGTGCCGGTGGTGGTCTATGAAAGCACCGTCTACCCCGGCGTCACCGAAGACATCTGCGCCCCCATTCTGGAGCAGGTTTCCGGGCTGGTCTGCGGCCGCGATTTCTTCCTCGGCTACTCGCCGGAGCGCATCAACCCCGGTGACCGCGAACACACGATCGACAAGATCACCAAGGTCGTGAGTGGCCAGACGCCCGAGGTGCTAGAGCGCGTGGCGCATCTCTATGGCGCGATCACCAGCGGCGGCGTGTTCCGCGCCGCCAGCATCAAGGCCGCCGAGGCTGCCAAGGTGATCGAAAACGCCCAGCGCGACATCAACATCGCCTTTATGAACGAGATCTCGCAGATCTTCTCCAAGATGGATCTGTCGATCTGGGACGTGCTGGCCGCCGCGCGCACCAAGTGGAACTTCCTGCCCTTCGCCCCCGGCCTTGTCGGCGGGCACTGCATCGGCGTCGATCCCTACTACCTCTCGCACCGCGCCGAGCAGCTGGGGCTTGACCCGCGCGTGATCCTCTCCGGGCGCGGCATCAACGACAGCATGGCGG
Organism: Novosphingobium rosa NBRC 15208; assembly: GCF_001598555.1. Classification (GTDB taxonomy): domain Bacteria; phylum Pseudomonadota; class Alphaproteobacteria; order Sphingomonadales; family Sphingomonadaceae; genus Novosphingobium; species Novosphingobium rosa. Next base: position 40,381 of record NZ_BCZE01000028.1, on the reverse strand, counting down.
GCTGGGTAGCCAAAGAGCTGCACACTGCACGCAAGGGCAAGCCCGGCAACGTGCTGATGCTGGGCCTGACCTTCAAGGAAAACATCCCCGATCTGCGCAACTCCAAGGTGGCGGATCTGGTCTCGGCGCTGGGTCGCCTTGGCCACGGCGTGACGGTGCATGACGCCCATGCCGATGCTCACGAGGCCGTCGAGGAATATGGCATCCCGCTGGTGGAGGATGCCTTCAAGCGGAAATACGATATGGTGGTGCTGGCGGTGCCGCACCGCGAGTATCTGGCGCTGGGGCCGGGGCATTTCCGCTCGCTGCTGAAGAAGGGCGGGATTCTGGCCGATCTGAAGGGCGTGTTCGGGCAGGCTGCGGATTGGAGTTTGTAAGAAAAGGAAGATGCGAGGGGGTTACCCCCTCGCGCTCCCAGAACGTCTTCCGGCTCATGGGCAGTGGCGCCGAATTGATGCGCCCAAACTCCCCACCTGCGTGACCTAAGGCGCCGCAGGCTTTAAGATCCAAAGCTTTTCTGCCTGCGGCGCGGCGACGTTGCTCTGTGGCCGAACCTGAAACGCAACGAAGACATTAAAGGGAGCGCGAGGGCGATGGCCCTCGCATTATCCTTCTTCAAACCCTTCAATGACACCAATCCCTGCGATGCCCTGTCCATGCCTCGGCCAGCCCTTCGCTGACCATCACGGCGCCTAGGGACTGCCCTCCGCGTGACAGAACCCGCAACTTGCGGCCATAGACATCCGCATCCCGGTCCGCGGGTGCGACCAACGAAAACGCGCCGGCGTTCAGCAACAGCACCAGCCGGTCGGAGGCTTTTTCGCCCAGGTCCTGCTCGGCATCGCATTGGGGTTCGGAGACTTCGGGGGCGTTGATATCGGCCACGCGGATTTTCTCGCCTTGGAACCAGATGGTGTCGCCATCCACAACGCAATTGAAGCGCTTGTGGCGGCAGAGCGCGAAACGCGCGCGCAAAGTATCATGAGGGGCCGCTTTGGCGGGCGTCAAAGCTTGCGGCGTGTGGTCGGCGCGCCATTGGCGCCAGTTGATGGCCGCCAGCATGGCCAGCATCAGCGCCAGCACGGCGGCGAAGATCATGGCGATATGGCCGCCGCAGCTTTCGCGAACGGTCTTGCGGGAGACGAGGGCTTCCCAATCCTCGTCCCAGTCGCGCATCTCTTACAGCGAGAGGAACAGGCCCGCCAAAGCGGCGCTCATCAGGTTGGAGAGGCTGCCCGCCAGCAGTGCCTTCAGGCCGAATTTGGCGATCAGCGCGCGCTGGTTGGGGGCCAAGCTGCCGGTCACCGCCATCTGGATGGCGATGGAGGAGAAGTTGGCGAAGCCGCAGAGCGCGAAGGTCACCAGCGCGACGGTCTGCTTCGACAAATCCGTGGCGTGGCCCAGATCGATAAAGGCGACGAATTCGTTCAGCACGATCTTGGTGCCGAACATGCCGCCAGCGCGCATGGCCTCGGACCAGTCGGGCGCGCCCAGCAGGTAGAAAATCCCTGCGAAAACATAGCCCAGCAGCTTCTGGAACGACAGGTCGGGATAGCCGAAGAAATGGCCGAACCAGCCCATGATGCCATTGGCCAGCGCCACCAGCGCCACGAAAGCCAGCACCATGGCGCCCACGGCCACGGCCAGACGCACGCCGGTCTGCGCGCCTTCGCTGGCGGCCATGATGATGTTGGCGGGCTTTTCGTCATGGCCCTCGCCGGGCAGCGGGGTGACGGTGTCATCGGTGTCGAGCGGCTGGCCCTTGGGGTCGGGCATCAGCAGCTTGGCCATGCAGATGCCGCCCGGGGCCGACATGAAGCTGGCCGCCACCAGATAGTCGATGCGGATGCCGAGCCCGGCATAGGCCGCCAGAATCGTGCCCGCCACGCCGGCCATGCCCACCGTCATCACGCAGAACAGCTGGCTGGGCTTCAGGCCCGCCAGATAGGGCTTGATGACCAGCGGCGCTTCGGACTGGCCCAGAAAGATGTTCGAGGCCGCGCACAGCGATTCCAGCTTGGAAATGCCGGTGATCTTCTCAAGCCCGCCGCCGATCCAGCGGATCACCAGCGGCATGACGCCGATGTAATAGAGCACCGAAATCAGCGCCGCGAAGAAGATGATCACCGGCAGGCTGGAGATGGCGAAGCTCTTGCCGCCCACCTCGGGCGCGGCCAGCGGGCCGAACAGCAGCTCGATCCCGGCATGGGCATAACCCAGCAGATTCGAGACGCCGCCCGCGACCATCTGCAAGGCCAGATTGCCCTCGGGGAAGTACAGAACCAGCGCCGCAACGCCCGCCTGAAGCCCGAACGCCGCACCCACCACACGGGGGCGAATGGCGCGCCGGTCGCTCGACAGGGCAAAGGCAACGCCCAGAATCAAAAGGATTCCGGCCAGGCTCAAAACAATATGCATCAGTTCCCCTTCGGCGCGATCACGCCAGCTTGCGCGGCAAGCACAAGTTTGCCTCCGTAAAGATATCTTGGTTTGGGGGGAAGGGGCGTTTTGCTCCGCCTGTCGGGATTTGGGACAGGGAAGTCAGGAAGAGAAGGTGCGAGGGGGTTACCCCCTCGCGCTCCCATGCCGTCTCCCGGCGAGAGGTTGGTGGCTCCGAAACGGAGTGGCCAGCCTCCCCACCTGCGCAAGCTATGGCGCCGCAGGCAGGGTATCCTTGCCCGATAGGCTGGGCTGGCAATCTTAAAGCCTGCGGCGCGGCAAACTGGGCGTAAGGCCGAACCCTATGCGCGACGAAGACAGTAAAGGGAGCGCGAGGGCGATGGCCCTCGCTTAATCTTCCTTATTCCTCATCCAGTCTGCCAACTTCTCCATATTCCCGTAAACCTGCAACCGCGCCGCCCGATCCGTCACCACAAAATCCAGCGCCTCCTTCATGCAGGCCAGCCACGCGTCGCGCTCGGCCGAAGCGATGGGCGCCTGCATATGGCGCATCCGCAACCGGGGGTGGCCCTTCACCGGAGAATACAGCGCCGGTCCGCCCAGCCATTCGGAGAGGTAATCCTTGAACACCTGCGCCGTGTGGGAAAGGTCCGCAGGATGCATCGCGCGGATCGCCTGAGCCTCGGGCCACAGGTCCATGTTCGCGTAAAACCGGTCGACCAGTGCGGAAATGGCGGGGGCGCCGCCGACGGCATCGTACAGTGTCGATTCGGAACTCATGCAAACGGGCTTTCGGAGAGGACGGGGGCAGAGAGCAGCGGCGCGGTGGCGCGCAGGCTCCACAGCAGGGTCTGGCGGGCATGGGCGACGCGCGGATGGCGCAGCGCGGTGGGAGCCCAGATCAGGTGGTAGGTGTAGTGGACGGGGCCGACGGGCGCCCTGATCTCGGCCAGTTCGCCGCGCGCGATGCGGGGCTGGCAGAGGTAGTTGGGCAGGATCGCCCAGCCGAAGCCCTCGGTCAGCAGGCGGCGCAGGGCGCGCATGTCCTGCCCGGACAGGGCCGGGCTGATCGGGCCGGTGGAGAGGCCGTTGTGCCGCAGCCATGTATCCACCAGCGGCTGTTCGAGGTTGTAGGCCAGCACCGGCTCCTGAGCCAGCGCGGCGGAAAGATCCGGCGCGGCATTGAGGCGCGCGGCGACTTCGGGGGCGGCAACGGCCATGACGGGCTCGTCGCGGAAGGCGTCGGTGCGCAGGCGGCGGTCGTTGACGGGGAAGGCGGAGATGCCCAGATCCGCGTGGCCCTCGACAAGGTTGTGGATCACCAGATCCAGCGCGCCGGTCTGCAGGCGCACGCGGATGCCGGAGCGCAGCAGGGGAATCAGCTGGGGCGTGACCACCTCGGCCATGAAATCGGCATTGCCCACGATCTGGATGGCGCCAACCATGTCGCTGGAGCGGGCGCGGGCGGCGGAAAGCGCGGCTTCGGCCACGTCCAGCCGGTCGCCGATGTCGGCGGCGAGTTCGTCGGCGGCGGCGGTGGGGGTCACGCCTTTCACCTGCCGTTCGAACAGCTGGCGGCCAATCGAGCTTTCCAGCCCGGCGATATGCTGGGAAACCGCCGGCTGCGTCAGATCGAGGCTGCGCGCGGCGGCGCTGATCGATCTTTGGCGATAAACCTCGATAAAGGTGCGCAGACGCTGGAGAGACATGCATGCGATCATAAATTATTTTATGGATCACCGCCAGCCTGCTTGTGGGCCAGACTCGGTCGGGCGCGGTATACGCGATGTCAGACGGACCGCCGGATCAATCCCCCCCCATGATCCGCGGTCTGCATGGCGGCGAGGCATCGCATTTCCCCCCACCCCCGAAGCGATGCCTCGCCGCTCTTCCCCTTCAGCCATGAGCGAACCATGACCCCATATGACGCCACGGTCGAAATGACCGCGATCGTCCGTTCGATGCAACGCGCCCAGCTCGCCTCCGGCCCCGCCGATGCGAACCTGCGACGCGACCGGCTGGCCCGGGCCATGGCCCTGCTGCTGGACAATGGGGAGGCGCTGGCAGGCGCCATCAACGCCGATTTCGGCACGCGCAGCCGCTTCCAGTCGCTGGCTGCCGATGTGGGGAGCAGCGTGCGCTCGCTCTCCTACGCCGCCGAGCATGTGGCGGCATGGATGCAGAGCGAGCCGATGGAAACCCCCGATGGCGCGATCGGCGCGCGGATCGATTATCAGCCGCTGGGCGTGGTGGGGATCATCAGCCCCTGGAATTTCCCGGTGAATCTGGCCTTTTCGCCGCTGGCCGGGGTCTTCGCGGCGGGCAACACCGCACTCATCAAGCCTTCCGAACTGACCCCGCGCACCAGCGAGCTGCTGGCCGATCTGGCGGGCCGCTATTTCTCGCCCGACGAGCTGGGGGTGGTTCTGGGTGACGCCGGCGTGGGCGAGGCCTTTTCGCGCCTGCCGCTCGATCACCTGATTTTCACCGGCAGCACCGCCGTGGGCAGGCAGGTGATGCGTGCAGCGGCGGAGAATCTGGTGCCCGTCACGCTGGAGCTGGGCGGCAAGAGCCCGGTGGTCATCGCGCCCGACGCCGATGCCGGGCGCGCCGCGCAGCGCGTGATGGCGGTGAAGACCTTCAACGCCGGGCAGATCTGCCTTGCCCCCGATTACGCGCTGGTCACGCGCGGTCAGGAAGCGGCCTTTGTGAACGGCGCGCGCACTGCCGTGGCCGCCAGCTGGCCCGCCATTCAGGGCAACCCCGATTACACCGCGATCATCAGCCAGCGTCACTACGACCGTTTGCTGGAACTGATCGCCGACGCCCTGGCCAAGGGCGCGACCCTCATCCCGCTCACCCCGCTGGGCGAGCCGCCGCATGATCCCGCCACCCGCAAGATCGCCCCCGTCATCCTCACCGACGTGACCCCCGCCATGCAGGTGATGCGCGAGGAAATCTTCGGCCCCATCCTGCCCCTGATGGGCGTGGACGATGTGGATGCCGCCGTGGCCCATATCAACGCAGGCCCGCGCCCGCTTGCGGCCTATTACTTCGGCGCCGACGAAGCCGCCCGCCAGTCCTTCGCCGCGCGCACCACCAGCGGGGCGCTGGTGTTCGAGGATGTGATGACTCACGTCGGGATCGAAGGGTTGCCCTTCGGGGGCGTGGGCGCCTCGGGCATCGGGGCCTATCATGGCATCCACGGCTTCCGCCGCTTCAGCCATGCCCGCGCCGTGGCGGTGCAGGGCGGGGAAGGGCCGGGCAAGCTGAGAGCGCCCTATGCGGAGAAGCTGGCCCAGCTGGAAGCAATGCTGGTTCGGTAAGGTCAGGGCATTGAAAAGGACAATGCGAGGGCCATCGCCCTCGCGCTCCCATGAGTGTCTACCTTGCGCCTGGCTTGCGGCGCCGCAGGCAGACAAATTTTGAACGATAGTCTGCGCTGACGTTTTTAAAGCCTGCGGCGCAGCGACGGTAGCAGTAAGGCCGAACCCGAGGCGCGAGGTAGACAATAAAGGGAGCGCGAGGGTGATGACCCTCGCATTCACCTTTTAAGTCCCTGCGGCAATCACCTGCATAACCTTATCCATCACCGGCAAAACGGAGGGAGCATCCCCGGGCCGATCGTTGGCGTAAAAGGCGAAAACCAGCTCCCGACCGCTGGCCGCCGTGACGTAACCGGCCAGCGCATTCGCAGCCAGCAAAGTGCCCGTCTTGGCGCGCAGGTTTCCGGCCAGAGGCGTGTTCTTCATCCGCCCGGCCAGCGTGCCGTCCACGCCCGCGATGGGCAGGGTGGCGCGCCATTGCGGGGCCCAGCCTTGTCCGTCGATCCAGTGCAGATAGGCCACCATGGCGCGCGGGGTGATGCGGTTGTCTGGCGAGAGGCCGGAGCCGTCGTAGAAGTCATGGCTCCAGCGGGGGAGCCCGGCGCGGTCCAGCGTGGCGTTCAGCACGGTGAGCCCGGCGGGCGTGGAAGGGGCCAGCCCCTGCGAGAGCGCCAGCTTTTTCAGCCACAGATGGGCGTGCAGATTCTGGCTGACCTTGGCGGTGAGCGTCAGATCCTCGACCGGATCGGGCGGCGTCAGGCTGGCCAGAGCGGGCGCATCCGGCGTGGCGGGGGCGGCGGCCAGAATCGCTTCAGCGGTGAGGGGGGCGTGGCGCGGTTTCACGCTGCCGCTCACGGTGATGCCGCGGGCGCGCAGCAGGCGGGCGAAGCGGATGGCGGCGACATCGGCGGGGTCATCCACGTCGAAATGCAGGGTTTGGGGTTTGCCGCCAGCGGGCAGCGTGCCGAACAGGCGGATGGCGCGCTGGCCGGGGGCGATCTCGGCATGCACTTCGGCGCTGGTGCCGGGGGCGGCGGTGGTCACCTCGTCGATCAGCGCGACCTCGGGGGCCAGATCGGGCATGGTGGCGCTGGCCGCAGCGCCCTGCGCGGTGCCGGGGGTGACGGTGATGGCGAAGATATTGTCGTTCAGCGTCAGCGCCGAGATGATGGTGTGGCTGCCGGGGCGGATGCGGCCCGAGCGAACCCAGCGCTCATCGGGCATGAAGCTGTCGTCGCCGATCACATCGCCCACGCGCTTCACGCCGCTGGCCGCCACGGCATCGGCCAGCTGGCCGAGGCAGTCGCGGGTGCAGTCGGGGCGGTCGGAGAGGGCGGCGTCGCCCTTGCCCACCAGCACCACGTTCTGCAGGCCCTTCGCGCCCGGCTCCAGCCGCACCTGCGTGCCGGGATTGGCGAGTTTGCCCTGCGCCAAAGCGTCAAACGCCGCGCTGGTGACGAAGACCTTGGTGTTGGAGGCAGGCTGGAACCTGTCATCCGGCGCGATGGAGGCGATCACCTGGCCCGTCTTGTCCTCGACCCGCAGCCCCCAGCGCGTGCCGGCCAGATCGGGCTTGGCGAGCAGGGCGCGGATCTGGGTTTCCAGATCGGCCGGAGTCGCAGCGGCGAGCGGCATGGGAAGGGTCAGCGTCAGCCAAAAAGCGGCGGTTTTTAGGATGGGCATGGTGTATGCCTAAGGCAGGGAGGGTTGAGGCAGCAAGGGGGAAGAAAGGAAAGATGCGAGGGGGTTACCCCCTCGCGCTCCCAGAACGTCTTCCGGCGATAGGGCAGTGGCGCCCGATTGTTGCGCCTTGGCTCTCCACCTGCGCGAGGCGGAGCGCCGCAGGCAGTCAGACTATGAAGGTCAAGGCTGTGCGGGGATTTTTAGAGCCTGCGGCGCAGCGACGTTAGCTCCATGGCTGAACCCGATGCGCAACGAAGACAGTAAAGGGAGCGCGAGGGCGATGGCCCTCGCACCTTTCCTTCAACCCCTTAATGAAAATCCCGAGAAGGCGGCAGCAACCGCGCATCCCTGGGGTGATGCCCCAGACGCGGCGGCGCGGCGGCCAGACTCTGCGTCACCCCCTCTTCCAGCCGCGCCAGCAAAGCGCTGGCGTCCACCACGCGGTCGATCATCAGGTGGACCACGCCTTCCTTGCTGTGCTGCACCTTGCCGTGGAGGACCATCAGCCTTGCGGCCATCACGGCATTGCGCTGTTTCTCGAACGCGCGGGCCCAGAGCAGGCCGTTGACGATGCCGGTCTCGTCCTCGATGGTGATGAAGATGGCGTTGCCTTTGCCGGGGCGCTGGCGCACCAGCACGGCCCCGGCGCAGGAAACGGGCGCGCCATCCCTGGCCGCATTGACCTGAGCAGCGGTCAAAATCCCCCGCGCCTCCAGCCTTGAGCGCAAAAACTGCAACGGATGGCCGCGCAGGGAGAGGCGCTGGGTCTGGTAATCCTCCACCACCTGTTGGGACAGGGGCATGGGCGGCAAAGCGGGATCGGGCTCGGCGCCGAGTTCGGGGGCGTCCATCGCGGCGAAAAGCGAGAGCTGGCGCGGCGGCAGGCGGCGGACTTCCCATCCGGCCTCTCGGCGGGCGGCGCCCAGCGAGACCAGCGCATCGGCATCGGCCAGCAGGGCCATGGCGCGGGCGGGCAGGGTGGCGCGATGGGCCAGATCCTCAAGGCTGGCGAAGGGGCGCTCTTCGCGGGCGGTGACCATCGCTTTTGCCCATTCCTCGCGGAAGCCGTCGATCTGGCGCAGGCCCAGGCGCAGGATGCGCGGGCCTTCCAGCGTGTTGTCCCAGGGGCTGATGGCAGCGTCGGTGGGGCGTACCTCCACGCCATGCGCGCGGGCGTCGGCGACGAGCTGGGCGGGGGCGTAAAAGCCCATCGGCTGGCTGTTGAGCAGCGCGCAGGTGAAGGCGGCGGGGTGGTGGCATTTCATCCAGCTGGAGACATAGGCCAGCCAGCCAAAGGCCTGCGCGTGGCTTTCGGGGAAGCCATATTCGCCGAAGCCCTCGATCTGGGCGAAGCAGCTTTCGGCGAAGTCCTGCGTATAGCCGTTCTTGATCATGCCCTCGATAAACTGGCGCTGGTGAGTCTCGATCCTGCCGTTGCGGCGGAAGGCGGCCATGTCGCGGCGCAGGCGGTCGGCCTGAGCGGGGGTGTAGCCCGCGCCGACGATGGCGATGCTCATCGCCTGTTCCTGAAACAGGGGGACGCCTTCGGTGCGTTCAAGCAGATCTTTCAAGGCCTCGCTGGGGAAGGTGACGGGCTCCTCACCGGTGCGGCGGCGCAGATAGGGGTGGACCATGCCGCCCTGAATCGGGCCGGGGCGCACGATGGCCACCTGAATGACCAGATCGTAGAAGATTTTCGGCTTCATGCGTGGCAGCATGGCGATCTGGGCGCGGCTCTCGACCTGAAAGGTGCCGATGCTGTCGGCCTTTTGCAGCATCTCGAAAGTGGCTGTTTCCTTATCCGGCGGCGTCACCGTGGCCAGCGTGTAATCGCCGCATCCCACGCCCCGGATCAGATCGAAGCCCTTGCGCAGCGCGGTCAGCATGCCCAGCGCCAGCACATCCACCTTCATCAGCTGCAGTTCATCGATATCGTCCTTGTCCCATTCGATGAAGGTGCGCTTGTCCATCGCCGCCTTGCAGATCGGCACGATCTCGTCGAGCGGCTCCTGAGACAGCACGAAACCCCCCACATGCTGCGAGAGATGGCGCGGCAGGCCCAGCACCTGCTCGATCAGATCGCGCAGCCGGGCGATGGCGGGGTTGCCGGGATCGAAACCGGCCTGCGCCAGCCTTTCCTCGGGCACGGGCCCGCCCCGGCTGCCCCAGATCAGACCGGAGAGCCGCGCGGTCACATCCTCGGTAAAGCCCAGGGCGCGGCCCACTTCGCGGATGGTGCTGCGCTGGCGGTAATGGATCACCGTGGCGACGATGGCGGCGCGCCGATGGCCATAGCGCTCGTAGACATATTGGATCACCTCCTCGCGCCGCTCGTGTTCGAAATCGACGTCGATATCGGGGGGCTCGTTGCGCTCTTCGGAGAGAAAGCGCGAGAACAGCAGCTTTTCGCGCACCGGATCGATCGGCGTCACGCCCAGAAAATAGCAGACCAGCGAATTGGCCGCGCTGCCCCGCCCCTGGCACAGGATCGGCGGGGAAAGACTGCGCGCATAATGCACGACATCATGGACGGTGAGGAAGTAATGGGCGTAACCCTTGAAGCGGATCAGCCCGAATTCCACCTCCAGAGCCGCTTCATACTCGGGCGGCAGGCCATCGGGGAAACGCGCTTTCGCGCCTTCGCGCACGCGGTGTTCCAGCCACGCCTGCGCCTCCCAGCCCTCGGGCACGGGCTCATGAGGATATTCATAGACCAGCTGGTCCAGCGTGAAGCTGATCCGCGAGAACAGATCGCTTGTCGCTGCCAGCGCCTGAGGGCAGGCGGCAAACAGCCGGGCCATTTCGGCGGGCGGCTTGAGATGCCGCTCGGCATGCGGGGCCAGCAGATGCCCGGCGGCCGACAGCGTCACCCCCTCACGGATGCAGGTCAGCACATCATGCAGCGGTCGCGCGGCAGGCGTGGCATAGAGCGGATCGTTGGTGGCGATCAGCGGCACGCCGCAGGCCTCGCTCAAGGCCATGCGTTCAGACAGATCGCGAGCATCGCTGCCCCCGCGCGGCATGGCGGCGGCCAGCCAGAGATGCGGTGTGGCGGCGCGTAGCCTTTCCAGCAGCGCGGCATCGCCAGCCATCGCGATCAGCGCCAGCCCTTCAACATGGCCCAGCAACTCGCTTAGCGTCAGATGGCAATCGCCCTTTTCGACGCCCTCTTTCAGATTGCCATGGCTGAGCAACCGCGTCAGTCGCCCCCAGCCCTTGCGGTCGAGCGGATAGGCGACGATGTCCGGCGTGCCATCGACAAAACTCAGCCGCGCCCCCACGATCAGGCGAAAGCCGCTCTTGGGCCCGCCCAGCTCCTTCCATGCCTTATGCGCGCGCACCACGCCCGCCACCGTGTTGCGGTCGGCGATGCCGATGCCACCCATGCCCAGAGCATGGGCGCGCGCCACCATCTCTCCCGGCTGGGAGGCGCCGCGCAAAAAGCTGAAGGCGCTGGCGGCGACGGGCTCGGAAAAGCTCATGAAAACAGCCCGTGGAGATACCAGCGCGGATGCGTCTGCTCTTCGAACAGGCCATGACGGAACAGCCAGAAACGGGTGCCTGCGCCGTCCTCCACCCGGTAATAATCGCGGGTGAGCAGCGGCGTTTCGGGCAGATGGCCCAGAGCATGGCGCCACCATTCGGGCGCGATCCGCTCGGGCCCCTCGGCGAGGCGCACCTCATGCGCCCGCCCGCGCCATGTGAAGCGCAGCGGCGGACCATCGGGCACACCGGCGATGGCGCTGACCTCCTGCGGCGGATCGAAGAGAAACAGCGGGCGCGGCAGGGCGGGAGCCTGCGTCGCGCCGGGCAGACCGCGCGCGGCGGCCACCAAGGCCTGCGCCTTTTCCGGGCTGTGCCGATCACGCGGATGGAGGCGCAGGATCGCATCTTCCCCCAGCCGCGTCGCCAGCCGGTCGAGCAGGGCGGCGATGGTCTCCTCTTCGCGATCTTCCGTCTCGCTTGAGGTCTGGCGCGCGGCCAGCGGCTCATGGCGCGGCACGGCCAGCGCCATGGCATCGAAACCGAAGCCGGGGTCGAGCGGATCGGCCAGCGACTCCAGCCTTTCGCGCAGCAGCCGCACCACCGGCGCCGCATCGCGCGTGGGCAGGGCGGTCTCGACGGCCAGATGGCGCAAGGCCCCATCGGCCCGCTCCAGCCGCAGCACGAAGCGCCGTCCGCCGATGCGCCGTGCCTCCATCTGGCGCGCGGTGTCTTCCAGCAGGGTTTCGGCGACCTCCAGCACATCCTGCGTGCGGCCGATGGGTTCGGCAAAGCGGATATCGGCGCGGATCGGCGGCGCGGCGGTGCGCGCGGTGATCGGGCTGCCCGCCTCGCCCAGAATGGCGCGCAGTTTGGCCACCGCCTCCTCGCCGAAGCGAGCGGCGAGCGACCCCATCGGGCGGCTGGCCAGATCGCCCAGCTGCTTGAGCCCGGCGCGGCGTAGCCCGGACAGCGAGGCTTCGGGCAGTTCCAGCGCGGCGATGGGCAGAGCGCGGATGCGCAAGCCTTCCTCACCGCCCGCCTGTCCGCGCTCGAACCGCGCCAAGGCGCGTGCGGCAGCGGCATGGCTGGCCAGCGCCGGGCGCGCACTCAGGCCCGCTTCGGCCATCGCCAGCCGGGTCAAGGCCGCCTCGCCGCCGAAGAGATGCGCGCATCCGGTGATGTCCAGCACCAGCCCATCGGGCGGATCAAGCGCCACCATTGGCGTAAAACGCGCCATCCGCCCGGCCAGTGCGGCCAGCAGCTTGCCGTCCTCAACCGGGTCATGCGGGGCGGTGAGCAGATCGGGGCAGCGCGCCCGCGCATCGGCCAGAGTCATCCCCACGGCCAGACCGTGGCTTGCGCCATCTTTCTCCAGCGCGGCCAGGCGCAGCGCTTGACCCACGCGGGCCACCAGAGCGAAGGGCAGATCGGCGTCAGGCGGCGCGGTGCGTTTCACCCGCTCGCAGGGCAGGAAAGGGAACCACAGCGCCAGACAGCGGCGCGGGCTGGACGTCTGCAAGGCTTGCCTTGTCATGGAAACCTCCCTGCCAGCCGTCGCGATGCAGCAGCCAGCTCAGTCCCGAGGCGCCGCCGCGCTGGCGCTGCAGCGTGGCCGTCAGCGCGGCATGGCCCGGCGCTTGGGCTGCCAGAGCGATGGAGGGCGCGGAAGCGATCCGCCAGCGGGTCTGCGCGGCGCTGGCGCGGGGCGGAGCATCGCCGCGCAGCACGATCACCAGCGCCCCCGAGCGCTCCGCCGCCAGCACCAGACGGCGGCTGGCGGTCAGATCGTAGTCGGGCAGCGGGCCCCATGTCTCCAGCACCACGGCGGCCAGACCGGGACAGCGCGCGGCATCCAGACCGGCGCGCAGCAGGGCCAGGCTGTCCGGCGTTTCCACAATCACCAGCCGCCGGGAATCGAACCCCAGTTGCGCCCAGCCCGCGCCGCAGGGCTGCAGGCCCTGTCGTGTCTTCGCGGCGCGCACCAGCACGATCGGTGGGGCTGTCGGTTTTTGCGCGCCGGTCACCGCCGCCAGCACAAAGCCCAGTGCTGCCGCCCAGCCATCGGCATCGGCGTGAATCTCGTGCAGATGGCCCGCGGCCAGCGGCGGCGGCAGGGGCACTCGTGAAGGGGAGGGCTGTGGAACCATGGCGTATATCCTGCGAATCGCGCATCATGTTCCCATTATGTTCTTATCGATGCAGCCTGTCCACCAACAGCTGACGGGCTCTCCACAGGCCATCGTCACAGGCGAGCACCGGCCCATCGACAGCGCGATGGGCCGGTCCTTCATGTCATCGTCGCGAGCCGTGGCTCAGATCTGCGCTTGCCCGCCATCGACGAACAGCTCGATCCCGTTGATAAAGCTGGCATCCTCCGAGGCGAGGAACAGCACCGCCCTGGCGATTTCCTCGGGCTGGCCGATGCGTCCGGCGGGGATCAGCCCGGCCAGATAATCCTTGGTGCCTTCCGCATTGTCGCCAAAGAGATGCGTCACGCCGGGGGTGTCGGTGACGCCGGGGCTGATGGCGTTGACGCGGATATGGCGGTCTTTCAGGTCCAAAATCCAGTTGCGGGCGAAGCTGCGCACCGCCGCCTTGGTGGCCGAATAGACGCTGAAGGCGGGCGTGCCCTGCAGGCTGGTGGTCGAGGCGGTGAGGATCACCGAGGCCCCGTCGCGCAGCAGCGGCAGCGCCTTTTGCACGGTGAAGAGCACGCCCTTCACATTGGTGTCGAAGGTGGACTGGTAATGCTCCTCGCTGATCGCGCCCAGCGGAGCGAATTCGCCGCCGCCGGCATTGGCGAAGAGCGCGTCGATGTGGCCGTGCTGCTGCTGGACGGCATCGTAGAGCCGGTCGATGTCGGCCAGATCGGCCATATCGCCGCGCACGCCCGTCACCTTGCCGCCGATGGCCTTCACCGCGCTGTCCAGCGCGTCCTGACGGCGGCCCGTGATGAAGACCGAGGCGCCTGCCTCCGCGAAAGCTTTCGCCGTGGCGAGGCCAATGCCGCTGGTGCCGCCGGTGACCACCACAACCTTGTTGTCGAACGTGCTTGCCATTGTTTTTCTCCTGTCAGTGTGAAGGCGGCTTTGCTCCGCCGCTGAGACAGGAGATGCATCCGGAACGATCTTGGCTGTAGTCGGCAAAAATGTTACTCAGCGTCCCATTGAAGGAACGATGATGCGCGCCGATCTCAATGACTATGCCTATTTCGTCGAGGTGGTGGCCCATGGCGGTTTCGCGCCCGCAGGCCGCGCGCTGCGTGAGCCCAAGTCGAAACTGAGCCGCCGCATCGCCGGGCTGGAGGCGCGGCTGGGGGTGCGGCTGATCGAGCGCTCCAGCCGCCGTTTCCGCGTCACCGAGGTGGGGCAGAGCTTTTACGAGCGCTGCCGCGCCATGCTGGATGAGGCGCAGCAGGCCGAGGCGGTGGTGGCGCAGGCCCAGTCAGAGCCGCATGGCAGGGTACGCTTCAGCTGCCCGACCGGTCTGGTCGAGGTGATCTCGCCGATCCTCACGCAGTTTCTCGCGCGCTATCCCAGGGTGCGGCTGCAGCTGGTGGCGACCGATCGCGGCGTCGATCTGATCGAGGAGCGCATCGATCTGGCCCTGCGCGTGCGTGTGGCGCTCACCAGCGATGCGGCGCTGACGATGCGCTCGCTGGGCCATTCCTCGCGCATTCTGGTGGGCAGTCCGCAGATGGCGAGCCGCATCGGCGGCGATATTGGCGCGCTGGCCAGCCAGCCCACGCTGGGCACCAGCGACGAGATCGGCGAGATCGACTGGCATCTGGAACAGGCCGATGGCACCGCCCATCACCTGCGCCATGAGCCGCGCATGACCTGCGGCGATTTTGCCGCCGTGCGCGCCGCCGCCATCGCTGATCTGGGGGTGGCTCTGCTGCCCGACCACAGTTGCGCGCAGGCCTTGCGCAGCGGTCAACTGGTGCATCTCCTGCCTGAATGGCAGGCGCAGCGCGGCATCGTTCATCTGGTCTTCACGACAAGGCGCGGCCTGCCGCCTGCCGTGCGCGCGCTGATCGATCAGCTGGCCGCCGGGTTTCCCCGGCACGCCTAAAGCGTCGCCTCAGCAGCAGCGCCCGCCCTTGCCGCCCTGATAGCGGGCCAGTTGGCGCTCACGGAAAAAGGTCTTTTCGTCCATCACCGGAGCGTCGGGATGGCGGGCGGCGTGATGCTCAAGATAGGCGCGGTAGGAGCTTTGCCCCACCATCAATCGGGCGCTGTCCGCCAGCTTGCCAAGGATGTCGCGCAGCACCATCACGCGGCGCTCCCCAGCACCGGGGCGATCTCGCTGGAACTGGCCTGCGCGCTGCGTTTGGCCGCCAGACAGGCGCGCACGCCATAGGCCAGCACCGCCAGCACCACCAGCATGAAGACCAGCGTCAAACCGGCATCCACCGCATCGTTCAGCACGATGGCGTGCATGTCGGCGATGCTCCTGGCCGGGCCCAGCAGGCGGCCTTCCCCCAGCGCCGCCCTGAACTTGGCGGCATGGGCAAGGAACCCTACCGTGGGATCGCTCGAGGCCAGTTTCAGGCCGCCGGCATAAAGCGTGCAGATCAGCAGCCATGCGGCGGGCAGGGCGCTCACCCAGGCATAGGCCTGCCGCTTCATGCGGAACAGCACCACCGTCGCCAGCATCAGGGCGATCGCGGCCAGCATCTGGTTCGAGATGCCGAAGAGCGGCCACAGCGTGTTCACCCCGCCCAGCGGATCGGTCACCCCCTGATGCAGGAAATAGCCCCATGACGCGACGCAGAGCGCCGTGGCCGTCAGCGAGGGCGCCAGCCCGGTGGCGTTGCGGAACGTCGGCACGGCCAGCCCGATCAGATCCTGCAGCATGAAGCGGCAGGCCCGCGTGCCCGCATCCACGGCGGTGAGGATGAACAAGGCCTCGAACAGAATGGCGAAATGATACCAGAAGGCCATCATCGCCTTGTTGCCGAACAGGCTGCTGAAGATCTGCGCCATGCCCACCGCCAGCGTGGGCGCGCCGCCCGCGCGCGAGATGATCGTGGTTTCACCCACATCATGGGCCACGCCATCGATGGCGCCGGCGCTGATGGGAAAGCCCATGGCGGTGACGGCATGGGCCGCGCTGGCCGATGTGGCGCCCACCACCGCCGCCGGGCTGTTCATGGTGAAATAGACGCCCGGATCGATCACACTGGCGCTGACCAGCGCCATGATCGCCACCATGCTCTCCGCCAGCATCGCGCCATAGCCGATGGCGGTGGCATGGCCTTCATTGGCGATCAGCTTGGGGGTGGTGCCGCTGGCGATCAGCGCGTGAAAGCCCGAGACCGCCCCGCAGGCGATGGTGATGAACAGGAAGGGAAACAGAGGCCCCGACCAGACCGGCCCGCCAGCACTGGCAAACGCCGTGACCGAGGGCATGCGCAGCGGCGGCGCGGTGACCAGAATGCCCACGGCCAGCGCCAGGATCGCGCCGATCTTGAGGAAGGTGGACAGATAGTCGCGCGGGGCCAGCAGCGCCCAGACCGGCAGCACCGAGGCGAGGAAGCCATAGACGATCAGGATATAGCACAGCTGCGGCGCGGTGAAGGTGAAGAGCGGGGCCAGCATCGCCGATTCCGCGACATTCTGGCCATAGACCAGCGCCAGCATCAGCCCGACAAAGCCCAGCAGAGAGACCTCGAAGATCTTGCCGGGCCGCAGCCAGCGGCTGTAGGCGCCCATCAGCAGGGCCAGCGGGATGGTGGCGGCGATGGTGAAGGTGCCCCAGGGGCTGTTGGTGAGCGCCTTCACCACGATCAGCGCCAGCACCGCCAGAATGATGACCATGATGAGGAAGGTGCCGCACAGCGCGATGGTGCCGGGCACCGATCCCATCTCCATGCGGATCATCTCGCCCAGCGAGCGCCCCTCGCGCCGCATCGAGATGAACAGCACCATGAAATCCTGCACCGCGCCCGCCAGCACCACGCCCGCCAGAATCCACAGCATGCCGGGCAGATAGCCCATCTGCGCCGCCAGCACCGGCCCCACCAGCGGCCCGGCCCCGGCAATCGCCGCGAAATGGTGGCCGAAGAGCACGGTGCGGTCGGTCGCCACGAAATCGAGCCCGTCGGCCCGCGCCACGGCGGGCGTGGGGCGTTGGGGATCGAGGCGCAGCACCTTGTCGGCGATGAACCTGGCGTAGAAGCGATAGGCGATCAGATAGGTGCAGACCGCCGCGACCACCACCCACAGGGCGTTCACGCTCTCGCCGCGCAGCAGCGCCACCATGGCCAGCGCGGCGGCGCCAAGCAGGGCGATGGCGCTCCAGACGATCGATTTAAGCAAGACCTTTCATCCTCTTTCTTCGGCCCGCCAGGCGTGAGGGCGGCGCTGCTGGCCTCAGGGGTAGCGGCGGATGGCAAGCGCGTCTACGCCTCCCATGGTGCCGGTTGCGGCTGGTTCAGGGCAGGGACGAAGGGGGCGGCAGCTGATGCCGGCAGGGCGCGATCATCTCCGCCCGATGACCGGGCGGCGTCACCGGGGGGTGCTGGCCCGACTGGTCCGGGCAGATCGACTGGGGGGGTATGCAGGGGAGCCTTGAAGACTCTTTCGCGGGGCCTGCATCCCCGTCTGTACCGGTTTTTAAAAAACCTGGTTCCTGGTGCGGTCGAGAAGACTCGAACTTCCACGGGCTTTCGCCCACAACGACCTCAACGTTGCGCGTCTACCAATTCCGCCACGACCGCATCAAGACAACGATGAGGCTGGGCCCCTTCGCTCGGTAGGAGCGGGCCACTAGCAGAGGGTGTGGCACCCTGCAAGCGCTGTTTGGCAAAATTCTTACAAGACCCGAACCACAAGCTTTTATTCGGCTTTCCAGACGCTTTTTACTCGGCCTTCCAGCCGATGTCCGCCGAACGGGACGCGGGGGGGATATCGGTCCTCGCCTCGCTGACGGCCAGGGATTCGCCCGGGGCCAGCACGCGTTTGGCAGGGGTAATCTCCCAATTGTCGATCTTGTGGCCGCCCTTGTCGCGCAGCACCACGATCAGCTGGGGCACATTGCGCCGCTGCTTGCCGACATTGGTGATCGAACCGCTGATCCCGAAATACTCCACGCCGTTGGGCAGGGAACGGCGGTCCTGCCGGTTGGCGGGGAAGCTCAGCACCAGATCGGGCTGGCCCGCCGCGAAGGGCGAATGGCCGAAGGGCAGCCAGCCCGGCAGGCCGAAGCGCCACACCGCGCCCGCCGCCACCAGCGCCAACAGGCCGAAGGTGATCGCCAGCATCGTCCACATCCGCGCCGGATTGCGGCGAGGGCGGAAGGGCGGCTCATGCGCGAAGCTGGAGGGGGCGTCGTCGAAATCGTCGGCGACGGTGGTGGCGGGCTGCGCCTCGGGCTTGTCGCGCTCGTAGGCTGCAACAGGCGCCGCGAAAGCGGGCGTCGGCGTGGCGCCGATCTCGCTCGCCGGGGCTGGCACGGGGGGTGATGCGGCCCAATTCTCCTGCGCTGCCGAAGCAGGCGGGGGCGGGGCGACAGGTTCCGGCGCGGCGGCAACCGCCTCGGCCATAGCGGGAACGGGGGCGGCGGGTTGGGCGACAGGAGCCGCCGCCACAGGCGCTTCCGCCTCTATCCCATGGCCATCCTGAAACCAGCTGTGGCGGCACTTGGCGCAGCGCACTGTGCGGCCCTTCGCTCCGATGGCGGTATCCGGAACGGCATAGCGTGTCGCACAGGCTGGACAGGCGATAATCATTGTTGCCTGTCATGCATGGCTGTGGCCAGCGCCGCAAGATAGGGTATTCCGAAATTGAACGGTGTCGTGCTTTTTTCCACCACCCTTTTTTCTGAGGCGCGGGCCGGTTATAGCAGGAGGGTGATGATATGCCCCTCCGCTGAACCGAGCGCCTTTTTTGCGTCTGCCCGGAACGCCTTCGCCCGGCCTGCTTCCGCCGCGTCAGGTCTTTGCGCATGACCCAGATGGATGGCGAGATCGCCCGCTTCGACAAGGTGGGCCTGCGCTATGGCAATGAGCGCGAGGTGCTGTCCGATGTGGGCTTCACCCTCTTCGCGGGCCGTTTCTACTTCCTCACCGGGGCGAGCGGCGCGGGGAAAAGCTCGCTGCTGCGCATGCTCTATCTGGCGCAGCGGCCCAGCCGGGGGATGATCAGCCTGTTCGGCACTGACGCCATCACCCTCCCGCGTGAGCGCCTGCCCGGCTTCCGCCGCCGCATCGGCGTGGTGTTTCAGGATGTGCGGCTGGTTCCTCACCTTTCGGCCTATGACAATGTGGCGCTGCCCCTGCGCATCGCGGGCCTGCCCGAGAAGGAGATCGCCGGTTCGGTGACGGACATGCTCGAATGGGTGGGGCTGGAGGGGCGGATGCATGCGCGCCCGGCCTCGCTTTCGGGCGGGGAGCAGCAGCGTGTCGGCATTGCCCGCGCGGTGATCGGCCGTCCCGAACTGCTGGTGGCGGACGAACCGACCGGTAACGTCGACGCCGATATGGCGGTCAAGCTGCTGCGCCTGTTCGAGGCGCTCAACCGGCTGGGGACCACCGTGGTGGTGGCCACCCACGACATGCATCTGCTTCAGAAAGTGCCGGATTCCCTCATCATGCGGCTGGATCGCGGCAAGATGAGCGACCCCACCGGCGCGCTGCGCTATCCGCCGCGCAAGACAGGTGGCCAGGCGGCCGCCCGTTTCCCGGATCTGCGCGATGGGTGAGGATCTGAACATTCAGGAAGACCCCGCAGAGGCCGCTGCTGCTGAAAAGCGCCTGCTGCGCCTGCCGGGCTTCGGCAACATCCGTGGGCGCGGGGCGGACAGCGAGCTGGTGCCTCAGGCGCGGCTCTCCGGGCCGATGCCCTGGGTGATCGCCATCATGGTGGCGCTGACGGTGATCGCGGCGGCCACGGGGCTGGCCTTGCGCAACATCGCTCTGGCGGCGGCGGCGGATTTGTCGGGCGGGGTCAGCGTGCAGGTGCTGGATTCGGGCGAGGGGCGTGACCGGCAGGTCAACGCCACGCTGAAAGCCTTGCAGGGCGCGCCCGGCGTGGCCTCTGTGAATTTGGTCTCCGCGCAGGAGGTGAACAACCTGCTCGCCCCGTGGCTGGGCGGCGCTCAGGAGCAGGGCGTCAACGCTGCCGATGTGGTGCCCGTGCCCGCGCTGATCGATGTGAAGACCCATGGCCCCGCCGATGAGGCCCAGCTTGAAAAGCTGCGCAAGCTGCTGGCCCGGGTGGCGCCCGCCGCGCGGGTCGATGCGCAGTCGCACTGGCTTTCCCCCGTGTTCGGCGCGATCGATTCGCTGCAATGGCTGGCCGCCGCCATGGTCGGCCTGCTGGGCGTGGCGATGACCGCCGCCGTGCTGCTCGCCACGCGCTCGGCGCTGGGGCAGCACCGCGAGACCATCGCCATCGTCCATATGATGGGCGGCACCGACAGCCAGATCGCCCGCATCTTCCAGCGCGCCATCGGCCTCGATGCCTTTGCGGGCGCGGCGCTGGGGCTGGCGGTCGCGGTGGCGGCGGTGCTGGTACTCGGAAGGCGCTTTGCCGGGCTTGGCGCCGGGCTGATCGCGGGCGGGGCGCTGGGCTGGCTCGACTGGGCGCTGATGGTGCTGATCCCGCTGGCCGCCGTGGTGCTGGCCGTGGTGACGGCCCGCGTGACGGTGCTCTCCGCGCTGCGGCGGATGCTGTGAGATGCTGAGGCGGCTGCTCTCCCTGGTGCTGATGGTCTGGGCGCTGGGCTTTATCGCCTTTGCCGCCTTTCTGCCGCGCCCGGCCGGAGACGTGCATGCCGATGGCGTGATCGTGCTGACCGGCGGCGACGGGCGCATCCAGCGCGGGCTGGAAACCCTGCACAAGGGCCTCGCGCGCCAGATGCTGGTTTCCGGCGTCGATCAGGAGGTGACTCAGGCGGAGTTCGCCACGCTCTACAAGATCGATCCCGCGCTGATGCGCTGCTGCATCACGCTGGGCTATGACAGTGTGGACACGCGCAGCAATGCCTCTGAATCCACACAATGGATCGCCAGCCACCACCTCTCCAGCGTGCGGCTCGTCACCTCGGACTGGCATATGCGCCGCGCTGCTTTCGAACTGACCCATCCTGTGCCAAAGGGCGTGACCATCATCGAGGATGCCGTGCCCACGCGGCCCAGCCTGCGCATCCTCTTCACCGAATATTGCAAATGGCTGGCGCGCCAGGCCTGGTACTTCTGGAAAAAGACATGACTCCCGATCGGGGCACCACATTGGAAGAGCGGCTGCGCAGCATCCTCTTCGCCATCTTCTTCTTCGGCGGCTCGGTGCTGCTGGGCCTGCTGACCCCCATCACCCGCAACTGCGGCCAGAGCGTGAACCGCTGGATGTGCGAGCATTGGTCCGCCTGGCAGCGCTGGTGCACGCGCCATGTGCTGGGCATTCGCGTGATCGTGGAGGGCACGCTGCCCACCGGCGCGGTGCTGATCGCGATGAAGCATGAGGCGATGTTCGAGGCGGTCGATCTGCCCAATCTGCTCGATCACCCCGCCATCTTCGCCAAGGTGGAGCTGATGAAAGTGCCCGGCTGGGGCAAGTCCGGGCAGGTTTATGGACTGGTGCCGGTCGAGCGCGATCAGGGCGCCAAGGCCTTGCGCGCGATGATCGCGGCGGCGCGCAAGTTCTCGGTCATTCCCCGCCCTCTGGTGATCTTTCCCGAGGGCACGCGGGTGCATCATGGCAAGAAGCCCGATTTGCAGTCGGGCTTCGCCGGGATCTACAAGCTGATCGGCCTGCCCGTGGTGCCCATCGCGGTGAACAGCGGGCCGCTGTTTCGCGGCTTCTGGAAGCGCAAGGGCACGATCACCTATCGTGTGGGCGAAACGATCCCGGCGGGTCTGCCGCGTGACGAGATCGAGGCGCGGGTGCATTCGGCAATTAACGCTTTGAATGATTGAGGGGTTTCAAGAGGGATGGATGCGAGGGGATTATTCCCTCGCGCTCCCATGACGTCTCCCGACGCAGGGGCGGTGGTTCCCGGTCGTTGAGCTTCGCCTCGCTGTTGACCTCATGCTCCATCGATCCTATCCGATCCCTGCGGTGACCACGTTCCCGCTCCCCTTCGGGATTCAAGACCGGGACGGCCCGGCGGTTTTCGAAGGATGCGGCCATGGCCTGGTTTTTTCTGATTATCGCCGGTTTGCTTGAAGTCATCTGGGCGACTGCCATGAAGCAGTCGCAGGGATTTTCCCGCTTCTGGCCGAGTGTCATCACCATCGTCGGGGTGATCGGCAGCTTCGGGTTGCTGTCATGGTCCATGCGGTCCTTGCCGCTTGGCACGGCCTACACCGTCTGGACAGGGATCGGAGCCGTTGGCGCCTTTCTGGCAGGCATCGTGGTGCTGGGAGAAGCCCTGACAGTGATGCGCGCCGCTGCCGCACTGCTGATCGTGAGTGGGCTGGTGCTGATGAAGCTGTCCGCCCAGCACTGATGCGCCGCAGGCCGTGAATCTGTGACGGATGGGCTGCGCTGGCGATATGAAAGCCTGCAGCGCGGCAATCCAGGCGCAAGGCCGAACCCGACGCGTAACGTAGACAATAATGGGAGCGCGAGGGGATAATCCCCTCGCACTTATCCTTCTTCTTAAACCTCTTACTGCCGTCCGAAATTCGGCCGAGCATCATCCTGCCCTTGCTCGATGATCGAGCGGCGGATGGCGCGGGTGCGGGCGAAGTGGTCGAACAGCTTGTCGCCGTCGCCGAGGCGGATGGCCTTTTGCAGCTCGGTCAGATCCTCGGTGAAGACCTGCAGCATGGCCAGCACGGCGTCGCGGTTGGAGAGGAACACGTCGCGCCACATGGTGGGGTCCGATGCGGCGATGCGGGTGAAATCGCGGAAGCCGCCGGCGGAATATTTGATGACCTCGCTTTGGGTCACCTCCTGCAGATCGTCCGCAGTGCCGACGATGGTGTAGGCGATCAGATGCGGCAGATGGCTGGTGATGGCGAGGACCAGATCATGGTGCGCGGCATCCATGACCTCCACCTTGGCGCCGATGCTCTGCCACAGGGCGGAGAGGCTCTGGACCTTGGCGGCATCCGCGCCTTCGGGCGGGGTGATGATGCACCAGCGGCCTTGAAACAGCGAGGCAAAGCCCGCGTCCGGCCCGGAGTTCTCGGTGCCCGCGACGGGGTGCGCCGGGATCACCAGATGATGGGGCAGGGCCTCGCCCAGTGCGCGGGCGACGCTGACCTTGCTGGAGCCGACGTCGGAAATCAGCGCGTCGGGGGCGAGGGCCGGGGCGCATTCGCGCGCGGCATCGCCCATGGCCATGGGGGGGACGCAGAAGATGACCAGATCGGCATTGGCCACGGCCTCGGCGGCTGTTCCCGCAACATGGCCGACCAGACCGCGCTCGGCGGCGCGGGCGCGGGTGTCGGGGTTACGGTCATAGCCGGTGGTGGCGATGGCGGGGGCGTGTTCGCGCAGGGCGAGGCCGATCGAGCCGCCCTGCAGGCCGAGACCGATGATCGCGACTTTGCGAAACGGTGCGTCGCTCATGCGTTGGCCATCGAGCGGATGGCCTGCGCGATCTCATCCATCTGCGCTGCCGTGCCGATGGTGATGCGCAGCGCATCGGGCAGGCCTTGCCCCGGCAGCCAGCGGGTGATGTAGCCGTGCTCCATCAGGCCGTTGTAGACCGTTTCCGCCGTCAGCTTGCCCTGAAACAGGATTAGCACGAAGTTCGCCTGACTGGGCAGTGGGCGCACGCCATGGTTCGACAGGGCGTTGAGTTGCTCCACGAAACGGGTGCGCTCGACCAGATTGTGGACGCGCGAGCTTTCCACGAAAGCCTGATCCGCCACTGCCGCCAGCCCCATGGCCTGCGCGCTGTTCGACAGGTTGAAGGGCCCGCGAATACGGTTCAGCGCATCGACCAGCGGCGCCGCGCCCGTGGCCCAGCCAAGGCGTTCGCCCGCAAGGCCGTAGATTTTCGAGAAGGTGCGCGTCACCAGCACATTCTCATGCGCCTCGGCCAGCGCCAGCGCGCCATCCTCGTCTTCCGGCGCGACATATTCGGCATAGGCCTGATCGATCACCAGCAGCACATCGCCGGGCAGGCCGGCATGCAGGCGGGCGATCTCGCCCTTGGGCAGGTAGCTGCCGGTGGGGTTGTTGGGGTTGGCCACGAAGACCACGCGGGTCTTGTCGGTCACCAGCGCCAGCAGGGCGTCGACATCGGTGCCGTAATCCAGATCGGGCGCCACCACGGGCACCGCCCCGCAACGCCGCGCGGCGATATCATAGACCGAGAAGCCGTAGCGGACATAGATGATCTCGTCCCCCGGCCCGGCATAGGCCTGCGCGGCGATATGCAGCAATTCGTCAGAGCCCGTGCCCATCACGATGCGCGAGGAATCGATGCCGTTCAGCTGGCCCAGAGCCTCGCGCAGATCCTTGCTGTCGGGATCGGGATAGAGCGCCGGGGCGGCGGCATGGGCGCGCGCCTCCAGCGCCGCAGGACTGGTGCCCAGCGGGTTCTCATTGGCCGACAGCTTGATCAACGGCTTGCCATCATTGCCCTTGCTCTTGCCGGGGACATAGGCGTGGATCGCGCTGATCCATGATTTGGGTTCGGGACGCTTGCTCATGATGCGGGGGGCTCTAGATCATTTTCACATGAGGTGAAAATGATCTGTTTTTCGTGGCCGCATTTTCCGAGCCGTTGCCCGTGGCCGGGCAACTCGAAAATGCTTCGGCGCAGCTTTGCCACGCTCGCAATTGACAGGGCGGGGGCAAAGTCCCAAGTCGTGCGCCATCATGTCAGACACCAGCGCGATCCTGCCCATCGAGACCCCCCTTAACGCAGTCGGCGCCACATATGACCTCGACCAGCCGCTGGAGCTGGACGGCGGGCAGGTGCTGCATGGCGTGCGCATCGCCTATGAAACCTATGGCACGCTCAATGAAGCGCGCGACAACGCCATCCTGGTCTGCCACGCCACCACCGGAGATCAGCATCTCGCCACGCCGCATCCCATCACCGGCAAGCCCGGCTGGTGGAGCCGCATGGTCGGCCCCGGCCTGCCGATCGACACCGACCGTTTCTATGTGATCTGCCCCAATGTGCTGGGCAGTTGCATGGGGACCACGGGCCCCGGCAGTCTGGCGCCCGATGGCCTGCCCTATGGCCCGCGTTTCCCGGTCATCACCATCCGCGATATGGTGCGCGCGCATGTGCTGCTGCTGAAAGCCCTGGGGGTGGAGAACCTTTATGCCGTGATCGGCGGCAGCATGGGCGGGATGCAGGCGCTGTCGCTCTCGGTGCACTGGCCCGATCTGGCCAGGCGCGTGCTGGTGCTGGCCAGCACGGCGGCGATGCCGGTGCAGAACATCGCCTTTCAGGAGCTGGGCCGTCAGGCGATCATGGCCGATCCCGAGTGGCAGGGCGGCGCTTACCATGGCACTGGCAAAAGCCCCGATGCGGGTCTGGCCGTGGCGCGGATGGCGGCGCATATCACCTATCTGTCCGAAGCCACGCTGTCGGAGAAATTCGGGCGGCGGCTGCAGAACGGGCAGGCCAAGAGCTTCGGCTTTGGCGCGGATTTTCAGGTGGAGAGCTATCTGCGCTATCAGGGCGAAAGCTTCACCGGGCGCTTCGATGCCAATTCCTACCTCTACATCACCAAGGCGATGAGCTATTTCGACCTCGCCGAGGGGCACGGCGAGGACGACCACCCGGGCCGCCTTGCCGAGGCCTTCAAGGGCGTGCATTCGCGCTTCTGTCTCGTCTCTTTCGACACCGACTGGCTCTACCCCACCAGCGAATCGCGGACCATCGCCCATGCGCTGAATGCGGCGGGGGCCCCGGTGTCCTTTATGGAGCTGTCCGCGCCCTTCGGCCATGACAGCTTCCTGCTCGACGTGCCCGCGCTCGACCGGGTGATCGAAGGATTTCTGCTGCGATGAGTTCTTCCGATGTGTTGCGCCCCGATCTGGCGGTGATCGCCCAGAATGTCGCGCCCGGCGCCCGCGTGCTCGATGTTGGCTGCGGCGACGGCACGCTGATGGCGGCCCTGCGCGACGGACGCGATTGCGACGCGCGCGGGCTGGAGCTGGAGCCGGCCAATGTCGCGGCCTGCGTGGCGCGTGGCCTGTCCGCGATTCAGGGCGATGCCGACACCGACCTGTCCTTCTACCCCGACGACAGTTTCGATTACGCCATCCTCTCGCAGACGCTGCAGACCACCAAGCGCCCCGATCTGGTGATGGAGCAACTGCTGCGCATCGGGCGGCGCGCTTTCGTCAGCTTTCCCAATTTCGCGCATTGGCGGGTGCGGCTCTCGCTGCTGTGGGGCGGGCGCATGCCTGTCACTCGGTTGCTGCCGGTGGCGTGGTATGAAACGCCGAATATTCACCATCTTACCGTTGCCGACTTCCGCGATTTCGTAGGATCGCGGGGCATTGCCGTCGAAGGCGCATGGTTTCTGGAAGGCGATGCGTTAACCGGAGCCGCCGCCGCCAATTGGCGCGCCGAACATGCCGTGTTCCTCCTCAAGCGGCATGGGGCCTGACGCGCGCCGTTTAGCAAAGCGTGCAAGATGATTACGCATAGGGTCTTGAACTCTGCGACAAGCCGCAGCCCTTCTATGTAATTTTTATTGATTCTTAGGTGCAGCTTCTGGCACAGCGCTCCCCGAAGTATTAAGGCCGGTCTCCCCCGGGGCCGGCGACAACGGGGGTTCCATGCACAAGATCCTGAACGCCGTGACGGCCTTTTCGGCTGCTGTTTCCACGCTTGCCCTGATGGCGCCCGATGTCGCTCTGGCGCAGGCCGCGCCCTCCAAGGCGGAAAAGGCGCAGCGTCAGGCGCTGGACGATGTGCCGCATTGCACGCGCAAGCTGGGCACCATCTCCATTGTCGACGGCGACGATGCGCGCGGCTGGACCCAGTACAATCTGGCCCCGCCGCAGAAGCTGCTCAAGGTGATCGTGCAGCGTTCGGGCTGCTTCAATCTGGTCGACCGCGGCTCGGGCCTGCAGGCCGCCCAGCGTGAGCGCGATATCGCGGGCGATCTGGGCCATCAGCGCGGCTCCAATGTCGGCCAGGGCCAGATCAAGGCCGCCGATTACGTGCTTCAGGCCGAGGTGCAGGCCGCCAATGGCAATGCCTCGGGCTCGCGCATCGGCGCTGGCCTCGGCGGTCTGGTCGGCGGCGGCTTCGGCGCGGTGCTGGGCGGCATCCACAGCCGCAAGATGGAGGCCAACACCGTGCTTTCCGTCACCAATGTGCGCACCACCGAAACCATCGCCACCACCGAGGGCTATGCCGCCAAGAACAGCATCAGCTTCGGCGGCGGTGGCGGCGGCTTCTTCGGCAGCGGCGCGGTGGGTCTGGTCGGCGGCGGCTATGACAACACCGATATCGGTCGCATCGTGACCATGGCTTTCCTCGACGCCTATGCCAAGCTGGTCAACCAGCTGGGCGGCATCCAGCAGGGCGCGACGGGCACCGCCGAGGCGACCCCCGCCAAGACCTTCCAGGCCATCGCCCCGGTGGTGATGCGCAAGACGCCCGCCGCCACCGGCGCCACCGTGCGCAGCCTGGCGCCCGGCGCGATCCTCTATCCCACCGGCAACAAGCAGGGCCTGTGGTGGGAAGTGGCCGACGAAAACGACAATGTGGGCTGGGTGCTGAACACCAAGCTGGGGCCGACGCCCTCGGGGCAGTAATCTGTGGCGCCTTCGTCTGACGGCGAAGGCGCAGACGGCACCGGCCCGCTCCCCCGGCCCGGCCACCCACAGCATACCGCGATGGGTAGCCAGGCCGGGGAAGCGGGCCGGTGCCGTGCTATAAAAAGACGCGGGCGGGGTGCGTTAAGCATTCCCGCCCGCAGTGCTTCTGCAATCCTGTGCGAATCCGCTGCGCGTGTTAGCTTGTCATTCAGCGCCGGGCTCCTACATTGAGCTTCTGGAAAGGACCGCGCGATGAATGAAGAGCAGCCCAATGGTAACCCCTGGATGAAGAACCTGTTGGTCTGGGGAGGTATTTTCCTGGCGCTGGTCTTCGCCGTCTCCCTTTTCGGATCGCGCGGCGACGTCGGCGCGACTCAGCTGCAATATTCCGAATTCCGCGCCAAGGTGGCCGACGATCTCGTCGCCGACGCCGCCGTGGGCGAGCAGCGGATTTCCGGCCATTTCAAGAATGGCGACAGCTTCACCACCGTCCCCGTGCCCAATGACGTGTCGCTGCAGCCCCTGCTTCAGCAGCACAATGTGAAATATGCCGGCAAGGCCCCGGATGATGAGCACAATCTGCTGCTCTACATCATGGCGCAGGCCCTGCCCTTCCTGCTGATCCTGGGCGTGGCCTTCTTCGCGCTGCGTCAGGTGCAGAAGGGCGGCGGCGGCGGCGCCATGGGCTTCGGCAAGAGCAAGGCCAAGCTGCTGACCGAAAAGCAGGGCCGCGTCACCTTCGACGACGTGGCCGGCATCGATGAAGCCCGCGAGGAGCTGGAAGAGATCGTGGAGTTCCTGCGCGATCCGGGCCGCTTCTCCAAGCTGGGCGGCCAGATCCCCAAGGGCGCGCTGCTGGTCGGTTCGCCCGGCACCGGCAAGACGCTGCTGGCCCGCGCCATCGCGGGTGAGGCGGGCGTGCCCTTCTTCACCATCTCGGGTTCGGACTTCGTGGAAATGTTCGTCGGCGTCGGCGCCAGCCGCGTGCGCGACATGTTCGAGCAGGCCAAGAAGAACGCGCCCTGCATCGTCTTCATCGACGAAATCGACGCCGTGGGCCGCCATCGTGGCCATGGCCTGGGCAACAGCAACGACGAGCGCGAGCAGACGCTGAACCAGCTGCTGGTCGAGATGGACGGCTTCGAGGCCAATGAAGGCATCATCATCATCGCCGCCACCAACCGCCCCGACGTGCTCGACCCCGCGCTGCTTCGTCCCGGCCGTTTCGACCGTCAGGTCGTGGTGCCGGTGCCCGACATCGAGGGCCGCGAGAAGATCCTCGCCGTCCATATGAAGAAGGTGCCGCTGGCCCCCAACGTCGAGCCCCGCGTGATCGCGCGCGGCACGCCGGGCTTCTCGGGCGCTGATCTGGCCAATCTGGTCAATGAGGCCGCGCTGCTGGCCGCCCGCCGCAACAAGCGTCTGGTCGCCATGCAGGAGTTCGAGGACGCCAAGGACAAGGTCATGATGGGCGCGGAACGCCGCTCCATGGTCATGACCGAGGACGAGAAAAAGATGACCGCCTATCACGAGGCCGGCCACGCGCTGGTCTCGCTGAACGAGCCCGCTTCGGACCCGATCCACAAGGCCACCATCATCCCGCGCGGTCGTGCGCTGGGCATGGTGATGCGTCTGCCCGAGCGGGACAGCTATTCCTACCACCGCGACAAGATGCACGCCAACCTGTCGGTGGCCATGGGTGGCCGCGTGGCCGAAGAGATCATCTTCGGTTACGACAAGGTCTCTTCGGGTGCCTCGGGCGACATCCAGTATGCCACCGGTCTGGCCCGCAACATGGTCACCAAATGGGGCATGTCTGACAAGCTGGGACCGCTGCAGTATGAGGACCAGCAGGAGGGTTACCTCGGTATGGGCGGCTCGCAGCGTTTGCTGATGTCCGACGAGACCAGCAAGCTGATCGACAGCGAAGTGCGCTCTCTGGTCGACAATGGCTATGCCCGCGCCATGGACATCCTCAAGACCCAGGAGGACAAGCTCCACCTGATGGCGCAGGCTCTGCTGGAATATGAAACCCTGACCGGCGACGAGCTGAAGGAGCTGATCGAGACCGGCAAGCTGGACCGCCCCGAAACGCCCAGCGGCCCGGCCAAGCCGATCCCCGTGCGCGGCGTGAGCGTGCCCAAGGCGGGCAAGCGCTTCGGTATCGGTGGGCTGACCCCGGCTCCGGCGATTTCGGCGAGCTGATTTTCAAGGACAGCGAGGGAAGGCGCTCCGGGAGGTTTTCCGGGGCGTTTTCTTTTGTTCGCGTTTCAGGGGATTTGAAGGAAGGAAAATGCGAGGGGGTTACCCCCTCGCGCTCCCATGACGTCTTCCGGTGCAAGGGCAGTGGTGCACGGTCGTTGAGCGCGATCTATCCACCTGCGTGGCCTATGGCGCCGCAGGCTTTTGCTTCATCGGCGCGGGGCGGGGAATACTGCCTGCGGTGCAGCAAGCTGGGCGCAAGGCTGAACCCGATGCGCAACGCAGGCAGTAAAGGGAGCGCGAGGGCGATGGCCCTCGCATCTAAACCCGCAAAACAAACAAAAACCCCGCCAAGGCCAAAGCCCGGCGGGGTCTTGTGAAAACAGCGGCTAACGCAAATCAGCCGTCGTAATCGCCACCCAGCGAGGTGTTGCGCACCGGCGCGGCGGCGGTGATGCGCAGCGCTTCGGCCTGCTGCGAGAGCGAGCCGATGTCATCCACCTCATCGTCGTCATCGGGCAGCACGCGCTGCAGCGAGGTGACGAGGGCTTCCTTCAGCACCTTGGGGGTGACGTTCTCTTCGGCGATTTCGCGCAGGGCGACGACCGGGTTCTTGTCGCGGTCGCGCTCAAGGGTCAGCTCGGCGCCGCCCGAGATTTCGCGGGCGCGCTGGGCGGCCAGCAGCACGAGATCGAAACGGTTGGGAATCTTGTCGACGCAATCTTCGACGGTGACGCGTGCCATGGAGCACTCCGTAAAAAGGGCTGCGAGAATCTCTCGGGAATAGAGCAGCTAGGCAGCGAAGCCCCAAAAGTCAAGGATTCGTCTCATCACTCATCGTCATCCTGCCCGTAACCGGCCATATCCTCGGGCGCCAGATCGCTGAACTTGGTGATCCGGGCCTCGAAGCGCAGGCGCACCTTGCCGGTGGAACCATGGCGCTGCTTGGCCACGATCAGCTCGGCCAGACCGTTCAGGCGCTCCATTTCCTGCGCCCACTGGTTGTGCTGCTCGTGGACGGCGATGGGGTCGCTGGCGGTGGGCTCCTTGGGCTCGCGGGCCTTGTGGTAGTAATCCTCGCGAAAGACGAACCACACCATATCGGCGTCCTGCTCGATCGAGCCCGATTCGCGAAGGTCCGACAGCAGCGGCCGCTTGTCCTCACGCTGCTCCACCGCACGGCTGAGCTGCGAGAGGGCGATCACCGGCACATGCAGCTCCTTGGCCAGCTGCTTGAGGCCACGGCTGATCTCGGAGATTTCGTTCACGCGGTTGTCGCCCGCCTTGCCCGTGCCCGAGAGCAGCTGCAGGTAGTCGACGATCACCAGCCCGATGTCATGGCGGCGCTTCAACCGGCGGGCACGCGCGCGCAGGGCGGCGATGGTCAGGCCCGGCGTATCGTCGATAAACAAAGGCAATTGCGCCAGACGCTGGCTGGCGAAGGAGAGCTGCTGGAAATCCTCGCGGCTGATCTTGCCGGTGCGCAGGCTTTCCGAGGAAATGCCCGACTGCTCGGCCAGCACACGGGTGGCCAGCTGGTCGGCGCTCATTTCCAGCGAGAAAAACGCCACCGGCGCGCCCACGGACTTCTCCGGCGCGATGCCGATCGCCATATCGTTCTGATAGCGGTCCGCCGTGTTGAAAGCGATGTTGGTCACCAGCGAGGTCTTGCCCATGCCCGGGCGCCCGGCCAGGATGATAAGATCGGAATCGTGGAGGCCGCCGATCTTGGCGTTCACGCTGCTCATGCCGGTGGTCTTGCCCGAGACATGGCCGCCCGAATTGAACGCTTTTTCAATGGAAAAGATCGCGGTGCGCGTCGCCTGCGAGAAGCTCTGCGCCTCGCTCTGCCCGCCCGCGCCCTCGGCCACCTGATAGAGCGCGGCTTCGGCGCGTTCGATCTGGGCCAGCGGCTCGATCTCCTGCGAGGTGTCGATGGCATTGTCGACCAGCTCGCGGCCCACGCGCACCAGCTCGCGCAGCATGGCCAGTTCGTAGATCTGCTCGGCCAGCACGCGCGGCGCGACAAGGCCCTGCCCGTCAGCGGTCAGGCGCGCCAGATAGGCGGTGCCGCCCAGCGCCTTCAACGCCTCGTCGCTCTCGAAATAGGGGCGCAGCGTGACGGGAGTGACCACCGCCTTGCGGTCCAGCAGCTGCAGGATGCGCTCATAGAGGCGGCCATGCACCGGCTCGAAGAAATGGGTGGGGGCCAGCGGGGTGTTGAGCTCCTCCACCACGCGGTTGTCGATCAGCACGGCGCCCAGGAAGGCGGCCTCGGCCTCGAGGTTGGCGGGCATGGCGCGGCTGGCAGGCGAATCGGCGCCCGACTCGGTGGCGGCGGGGAAGGGGAACAGGGTGTCAGGGCTGGGCATTCGGATGCTCATGCGCGCGTGGGCCGGTGCTGTCCATAAGGGCGTAAGACCCTGACCCTGTGGATATCGGGGATGCAATGGGCCCCAAGGGGCGGATCGCTCCGATTGCGCGATGTTTGCCTCTTGCGGCGCTTCCCCGCATTTGCGACAGGCTGGGGCTATGGACCAGCCAACCGGCCAGCCGCGCATCAGCCATATCGAGCTTGATGAGGCCAGCATCCTCAAGCGCAACGCCGATATCGAGCAGGAACGGCGCGTGGCCATCTTCGATCTGATCGAGGAGAACAGCTTCAAGCCCCTGCGCGCGTGGGAAGCCGGCCATCAGGGCCCCTACCGCCTGCGCATGGCGGTGGAGGACGGGCGCCTCGCGATGGAGCTGTCTGACGAAGGCGGGCAGCAGCTGGAAACCTTCATCCTCGCGCTGGGGCGGTTGCGCCGCCCGATCCGCGACTATTTCGCCATTTGCGAAAGCTATTACCAGGCCGTGCGCCGCGTCTCCGCCGAGGAGATCGAGACCATCGACATGGCCCGCCGCGCCACCCACAATGAAGCCGCCGGCCTGCTGATCGAGCGGCTGGAGGGCAAGGTGGAGACCGATTTCGCCACCGCCCGGCGCCTGTTCACGCTGGTCTGCGTGTTGCATCTGCGGGCGTAAGGATCATGGCGAAGACCATCAACAGGGGCCGCCAGCGCAAGGCGGGCCGCCGGCCGTCAGGCCATGGGGCGTCGACAGGCTGGTTCAGCCGCCGCATGCTGTGGCGCTGGCTGGGCGCGCTGGTGCTGCTGGCGATGATCGGCGGCGCGTGGAGCTGGTGGTCGATGCGCCACTGGATGCCGCCGCGCTCCACCTATGGCGTGCAGGGCGTGGAGATCGGCCAGGAAGACGGCGACATCGACTGGACGGCGGTGAAGGCCATCGGCGCCGATTTCGCCTATATCGACGCCTCGGCCAGCGCCTTCGCCCGCGATCCCAATGTGGTGCACAATCTGGATGGCGCGCGCGCCGCCGGGCTGCAGGTGGGCGCGGTGCACCGCTATGATCCCTGCCAACCCGCCGACAAGCAGGCCGCCAATTTCGTCACCGTGGTGCCGCGCGATGCCCGCATGCTGCCGCCCGCCGTGGCGCTGGACGATGTGGCCGACAATTGCCCGGTGAAGGTTTCCGACGCCGCCGTGGTCAGCGAATTGATGACCTTCATCAACCAGATCGAGACTCACACCGGCAAGCCCGCGATCCTGAAGGTCAGCGCCGCTTTCGATGCGCGCTATCACGTCGCGCGCGGGCTGGACCGCAACCTCTGGGTCGAGGGCGACCGCTTCGCCCCCGATGTCGGCCGCCCCTGGGCGATGTGGACGGCCAATCACGCGCTGGCCAACAACGCCGGCGAAACCCCGCTGCGCTGGGTCGTGGTGCAACAATAGGAATGACGATGAAGAAGCATCCCACCCTGACTGTCGATCAGGCCACGCTGATCGCCGCCGCGCGCGATGCCTC
Organism: Novosphingobium rosa NBRC 15208; assembly: GCF_001598555.1. Lineage (GTDB taxonomy): Bacteria > Pseudomonadota > Alphaproteobacteria > Sphingomonadales > Sphingomonadaceae > Novosphingobium > Novosphingobium rosa. Next base: position 6,717 of record NZ_BCZE01000028.1, on the reverse strand, counting down.
GGCGCGGGCCTATGCGCCCTATTCGAAGTTCCATGTCGGCGCGGCGCTGGCCTTTGCCGATGGCAGCGTGGTGACCGGCGCCAATGTCGAAAACGCCTCCTATGGCCTCGCCCTCTGCGCCGAGACGGTGGCGGTATCGAAAGCCATGGCCGATGGCGTGCGCGGCGGGCTGATGGCCGTGGCGGTGATCGGCGGCGCCCCGGGCGAGGATGGCGCGGCCAGCCCCGGCGCGGCCCCCGTCACGCCCTGTGGCCGCTGCCGCCAGGTGCTCAACGAGATCGCGCAGCTGGGCGGCACCGACCCTGTCGTCTGGAGTCTTGGCGCAGACAGCGTGGTGGAACTGCGCCTCTCGCAGCTGCTGCCCCATGCCTTCGGCCCCGCCAATCTAAGTTAAGGTTACCGCACAAAAGGCTGTTTTTAGGTAGCGTTACTTGTGCTGTTCGGCGTGGCTTGGTCACAGACTGCCCGCTACGGCTGAAACCGCTTAATTCCGCGGTTTTCGCGCCGTTCTGACCTCCTGCGAAAGGAGTCTTGCATGAGCTATGCCGTCAATGCCGTCACTGCTGACGGACCGGTCAATTATCAATCCTCCTCGGTCGCCGCGGTGCGTGTGGATCTGGGGGTGGTGCGTCAGCAAGGCGCAACCAACATCAGTCTGTCGCAAGATGGAAAGCCCATTGCCGAAGCTCAGCTCGCCAAACTGGCCAGCAGCAACGTCACCACCACAACGGTGGCCGATGCTGTTGCCTCCAGCCCGGTGGCCGCTGCGCTCGGCAGCACCGTGACAACCTATGCCTGAGGGGTTCAGGCGGTGCTGATGTGCCGCCTGAACCTTTTTGGTTTTCGCAAGAGTTCAGGACGTTAAAAGGGATAAAGTGCGAGGGGGTTACCCCCTCGCGCTCCCATGACGTCTCCCGACGCAACGGCAGTGGCGCCGAAATGGTGTGCTCCGCCTCTCCACCTGCGCCAGCTAAGGCGCCGCAGGCAGTTTATCTTGATCGACAGACTGTGCTGGCAAATTAAAGCCTGCGGCGCGGCGAGCTAAGCACCTTGGCTTAACCCGAAGCGCAACGCAGACATTAAAGGGAGCGCGAGGGCGATGGCCCTCGCATCTTCTCTTCCTACTTACAAAACCTCAAGCCGAAGCCGGCACCATATGCACCCACTCGGCCAGCGCGGCGATGCAATCCTCGCCCAGCCGCATCGAGCGTTCCGCGCTCCAGCCCTGCAGCGCATCGGGCAGGGGCTCATGCTCCTTGAAGGGCATTTCCAGCGTCATCGACACTGCGCCGAAGCGCTCGGCCAGCTGGTTGGTGGACATCGTCAAATTAGCCTTGCCCGCGGGCGCCTTGGGATAGCCCAGACGCGTCTGGAAATCGGGCGTGCGGCGGTCGAGCAGCTCGATATAGCGGTCATAGCCCGCCTGCTGGCCGGGGCGCAGCGAGGGGATGCCGTCGAAGCCGGCCATGAAGACAGCGGCGATGGCCTCGTCGCCGTGGACGTCCATGGCGAAATCGACGCCGGTGTCGTCCATGGCGTTGCGGATGGCCAGAACCTCGGGGCTGCGCTCGGCGGTCGGCGTGTGCCACTCGCGGTTGAGGTTCACGCCCACCGCATTGGTGCGCAGATGGCCGCGCACCGAGCCATCGGGGTTGGCGTTGGGCACGATATGGAAGCGGCAGCGCTGGCGCAGCAGGCGGGCGTGGGGGTTGGCGGGATCGGCCAGCGCTTCCAGCGCGCCTTCCATCCACCACTCGGCCATGCTCTCGCCGGGGTGCTGGCGGGCGTAAAGCCAGACCTCTAGCGGGCCTTCGCCCACTTCGAGGCAGTCGATCGACTGGCCATCGAGGCTGTGGCCCAGGCAGCGATAGGAAAAGCCGGGCTGGGCGGCCATCTCGCCGATCAGATCGTGGTGGCGTTCCATCGAATAGGGGGTGAAATAGGCGAACCAGGCGATGTTGCCCTCGGCCTTGTAGGTGATGGTCAGCGTGCCGCCGTCCTCGGCGGGGTTGTAGCTGGTGTCGGCGCGGGTCCAGAGGCGGCGGTCGGTCGAGACGCAGGCGCGGTAATGCGGCCAGCCGCCGGGATAGGCGCTGGCCTCAAGGTTGGTGATGCGCAGCGTGATGGTGCGCCCCGCAATGCCGGTGGCGCGGAAGTGGAACCACTGGAAAAAGTCACTGTCCTGATCCTGATTGATGGCCAGGGTCAGCGTGTCACCGCTCTGCCGGAGCAGGTCGATGTTGCCGGAGTCGAAATGGGAGTCGATCGCGATGGGCTGGGTCATGCTGCTCTCGATAGAGCGGGGCCCGTCTGCTGTGAAGGGGTTCATCCCGCCGAAGGGGCGGGTGGTGCCTCAGGGGCGGGGACGGGCGCAGGGGCAGTTGCGGGCGGCGCCGGATGCGGATTTTGCGGGAATTTGGCGAAGATCGCGGCGGCGAGGCGGTTGGCGATCTTTTCGTCGGTCCAGCGCGAATCGCCCTCGCGCGTGGCGATGCGGGCGCGGCCCTCGAACAGGGGCTTGCCGGTGGCGCGGTCACGGATGCGCAGGTCCAGCCGGGTTTCGATCAGCGCGCCGCGCGGCTTGCTGGCATCGTAATTGAGCGCCACGCCGAAGCCGGAGCCATAGTTGGAAACGCCCACCGCCGCCTCGCCCGAGAGCGGGCTGTGCTTCTGCTCGGCGGGGACGAGTTCGTCGTGGATGATGCCGATTTCAGTGATCTGGCCGCCATTGGGGTCACGCGTCACTGTGTCATAGCCCGATTTGGCGAGCTGATCGATCACGGCGGCCTCGAAAGTGGCTTCCTCGCGGCCTTCGCCCATCGAGCCGGCCATGGCGGTGATGGTCACATGGCCGCTGCCCAGCAGGTCACCGGCGTCGGGGGCGGGGAAGCCTTCGGCGTCGAGCTTGCCTTCGCGGTCATCGCGGGGGGAGGCGTTGGCATAGCTGCGGCCGCCAAAGCCGCTGCCGAAACCGCCCCCATAACCGCCATAGCCGCCACCATATCCACCCCAACCGGGCTGGGCGCTGGCGGTGCCGGCGATCGACAGGGCCAGCATGGCGGCGCTCAGCGACAGGCGGAACGTGGGATGGGCGGAAAAGGACATGAGGAAACTCCGTGAGCGCCAGTCTGCGTGGCGCAACCGCTGCGTCGCGCTTTCAGCGCTAGGCCTTCGGGGCTTTCTGAAGGATGAACCCTTCATGATTCTGCGAAATGCATTCAAGCCGGATCAGGATTTTGCCGCAATGCGGCATAAGGGCTGGACCGTAGATTTGGGCGGGCTATGAACAGGCATCGGCGGCTGCCTGTAGATGCAAAGGGATGGATATGAGCAAAAAGGTTCCGGTGCTGGTCACGGGCGGCGCAGGCTATATCGGCAGCCATGCCGTGCTGGCGCTGAAGGATGCGGGCTGGGATGTCTGCGTGATCGACAACCTCACCACCGGCTTCACCTTTGCCGTGCCCGAGGGCGTGCCGCTCTATCAGGGCGATATCGAGGATGGCGAGCTGCTGGCCCGCATCTTTGCCGAGCGCGGCATCCAGGCGATCATGCATTTCGCCGGATCGATCATCGTGCCCGAATCGGTCGAAAATCCGCTGAAGTACTATCACAACAACACCGCCAAGAGCCGCGCGCTGATCGATGCGGCGGTGAAGGGCGGGGTGAAGCACTTCATCTTCAGCTCCACGGCGGCCACTTACGGCATCCCTGAGGTCTCGCCGGTGACGGAGGACAGCCCCAAGCAGCCGATCAACCCCTATGGCATGTCCAAGCTGATGACCGAGATCATGCTCAAGGACGTGGCGGCGGCCCATCCGCTCAACTTCTGCGCGCTGCGTTATTTCAACGTGGCGGGCGCAGATCCGCAAGCCCGCACCGGGCAGAGCACAGCGGGCGCCACGCACCTTATCAAGGTGGCGGTGGAAGCCGCGCTGGGCAAGCGTGAGAGCGTGGGCGTCTTCGGCACCGATTTCGACACGCCCGACGGCACCGGCGTGCGCGACTATATCCATGTGTCCGATCTGGCCAACGCCCATGTGCTGGCGCTGGAAGGGCTGATCGACCAGCCGGAACGCTCGCTGACGATGAACTGCGGCTATGGCACGGGTTTTTCGGTGCTGGACGTTCTGGATGCGGTGGATCGCGTCACCAACATGAAGATCACCCGCGTGCTGCAGGGCCGCCGCGCGGGCGACCCCGATTCGCTGATCTCCGACAACAGCCGCATCAAGGCCACCGTTCCCTGGGTGCCGCACTACGCCGATCTGGATGTGATTGTGCAGCATGCTCTGGCCTGGGAGCGCCGTTTGACCGAGATTCGCGAGGGTTGATGCAGGGTTGATCTCTGGCCGGGCCGGGGAATTGCCTTCCCGGCCTTGACTTCCACCGCCGCGCCCCTTATCGGCCCGGCTTCAATTTCCGGCGGACAGAATCAGCAAGACTGGTCGCCCCACGACAAAGAGACGACCCATGAAGATTCGTAACAGCCTGAAGTCGTTGAAGGACCGTCATCGCGATAACCGCGTGATCCGTCGTCGCGGCCGCACCTATGTCATCAACAAGACGCAGCGTCGCTTCAAGGCCCGCCAGGGCTGAACGCGATGGGCAGGTAACCTACCTGCCCTTGCCGTCTGATGCGCTTGCCAGCCCGCTGTTGCCCCGATCCGGGTGACAGCGGGCTGGCGGCGTTTGGGCCGCGCCCCTTTCCTCTCCCGAATCCAAGGCAGCAGCATGACCCCCCAGCCCAGCCCCGCCACTCAGCCGTCTGTGGTGGTGTTCGACATCGGCCATGTGTTGACCGACTGGGATCTGCGCCTGCTCTACGCCAAGCTGATCGACGATCCCGAAAAGCTCGACTGGTTCCTCGAAAATGTGGTGACCAAGGACTGGCACTTCGAGCATGACGCCGGCAAGCCCTTCGCCCAGATGGTCGCCGAGCGCAGCGCGCTCTATCCAGCCGAAGCCCCGCTGATCGAGGCCTATGCCACCCGCTGGATGGAAAGCATCCCTGGCCCGATCCCCGGCACGCCTGAACTGGTCGACCGGCTGGCGGCGCGCGCTGTGCCGCTCTACGCCATCACCAATTTCGGCGTGGAGGCCTTCGACCTCTTCCGCCCGACCATGCCGCAACTGGGGCATATGCGCGACATCGTCGTCTCGGGCGAAGAGAAGATGGTGAAGCCCAACGATGACATCTTCCACCACGCGGCGGAGCGCTTCGGCCATGCGCCGGAGGAGATGCTGTTCGTGGACGACAACGCGGCCAACATCGCCACGGCGCGGCGGCTGGGGTGGCATGTGCATCATTTCACCGGCGGGGCGGCGGCTCTGGAGGCGGATCTGGTGGCGCGGGGGTTGCTGGAAGGGTGAAAAGGAAGATGCGAGGGCCATAAGCGTGCGCTTGTCGCACGCGACAAGCTGGGGCGCCCTCGCGCTCCCTTTACGTCTCCCGACGATAGGGCAGCGGCGCCCGATCCTTGCGCTGAACCTCTCCACCTGAAGCGCCGCAGGCTCTAAAACCTATAGCGCTGTGCAGGGAACATTGCCTGCGGCGCGGCGCACCAAGCGCCTTGGCCGAACCCTATGCGCAACGCAGACATTAAAGGGAGCGCGAGGGCGATGGCCCTCGCATCTTTCTCTTACTATTCTTCAGCCATGCTGAAACGAATCGCCCTTCTCGCCCTTTTGGTCACCACCCCGCTTTATGCGGCTCCGGTGCGGCACAAAGCCGTCATGCCGGCGGCTCTGCCCAAATATGCGCCGCCGCCGGCGATCCAGCTTCAGGATGTGGAGCATGCGGTCATCACCACCACCGAGGGCGAGATCGTGCTGGAGCTGGACGGCAAGCATGCGCCGATCTCCACGCTGAATTTCCTGCGCTATGCGGTCAGCAAGCGGTTCGACGGCATCATTTTTTACCGCGTGATGCACCTGCCGTGGGGCACGCAGCCCAGCGGCCTGATTCAGGCGGGCACGCAGGGGGATCCGCGCCGCGTGCTGCCGCCCATCGCGCATGAGCCGACCACGGTGACGGGCGTGCATCACAAGGCGGGAGCGATCAGCATGGCCCGCAATGCGCCGGGCACGGCGACGGGCGATTTCTCGATTCTGCTCTCGGACATCGATGGGCTGGACGCCAACCCCAAGGCGGACAGCGAGGATGACCGGCTGGGCTATGCGGCTTTCGGCCATGTGGTGAAGGGCATGGATGTGGCGCGCCGCATTTACGATTTGCCGCTCGATCCCGAGAAGGGCGAGGGCCCGATGAAGGGGCAGATGCTGGCTCAGCCGGTGAAGATCATCTCTGTGCGCCGTTGGGTGGGGGCTTGGCCAGGGCCGGATCAGGATCGTGCCACTCCGGCACGTTAACCATTATTTACATAGGTACTATACCGAATCCCTTGGTCCTCGGCTTGTTAGGCGGGGGTGACTGAGCTAATATCTTAACGTCGGCGTCCCATCTTGCGATGCAGGACACGGGGGCCGGCGTCAGTGGAACAAGAGCGTATCGCGCCGACGCAGACTATCGGCGGCCTGCCGGTGGTTAATGCCACCTGCGCGCAGCTGGGTGAGATAATGCTGCGCGATGTGTGCGCAGCGCGTGCCGGGGAATTGGCGCTGCCGCGTTTCGTTACCTCGGCCAATGGCAGCGTGGTGGCCGCCTATCATACCGATCCGGACCTGCGCCGCGTGATCGACCGCGCCGACATCATCGAC
>NZ_BCZE01000027.1 GCF_001598555.1 Novosphingobium rosa NBRC 15208 | reverse complement strand
GGCCTATGTCGCGGCGCCCACGGCGGGCCCTTCGGCAGGCCTCACCGGCGCCTTGGCCATGGCCTATCGCACCGCCACGCGCCAATGGCCGATGCATTGGCATGCCGCGCCATCCGCCGCCCATGACGCTCTCACGCAGGACAGCACCCATGCATAGCCCCCTTCCACCGCAGGCCGCGGACGAGGCCAATGAGGCGCATATCACCGTGTCGATTGTCCTGAGCGCGGCCGGGGCGGCGCTGGGCGGGCTGCTGTTCGGTTTCGACACGGCTGTCATCTCCGGCGCGACCCAGCCCTTGCAGGCGCATTTCGGGCTGAGCGAGGCGATGCTGGGCTTCACGGTGGCCTCCGCGCTGATCGGCACGGTTCTGGGCTCGCTGATCGCAGGAGCGCCGGCGGACCGCTTCGGTCGCCGCAAGGTGATGCTGGTGGTGGCGATCTGCTATGTCATCTCGGCGCTGGGCACGGGGCTGGCCGATCAATGGCCTGTGCTGATCGCCTTCCGCTCGCTGGGCGGACTTGCCATTGGTGCGGCTTCGGTGGTGACGCCGATCTATATCGCCGAGGTGTCTCCGGCCCGGTTCAGAGGGCGGCTGGTGGCCCTCAACCAGTTCAACATCGTGCTGGGCATTTTGCTGGCCTTCCTCTCCAACTATGCGGTCTCCAAGCTGGTGGCGGAAAGCGTGGCATGGCGCTGGATGTTCGGCATCGTGGCCTTGCCCTCGGCGCTCTATCTGCTGATGACGCTGCTTTTGCCCGAAAGCCCGCGCTGGCTGGCGATCAACGGCCTGCCCGAGAAAGCCGAGCGCGTGTTGCAGCGGCTGGGCTTTGCCGATCCGCGATCCGAACTGGCTCGCATTCAGGAGGCCGGGGCGCAGCTGACGGGGGCGGTGGAGACAAGGCTGTTCGGCGCCACCTATCGCAAGCCTGTGGCCTGCGCGGTGGCGATCGCCATGTTCAATCAGCTCTCCGGCATCAATGCGCTGCTTTATTACGCGCCGAAGATCTTTCAACTCGCCGGGGCGAAGGGAGACAGTGCGCTGCTTCAGTCGATCGCGGTGGGGGGCACCAATTTTGCCTTCACGATCCTTGCCCTGTTCCTGATCGACCGGTTCGGTCGCAAGCCCCTGCTTTATGTCGGTTCGGTGCTATGTGCGGGGGCGCTGTTGCTGGTCGGCTATCAGCTGGAGGCCGCGGCGCCCAATGGATCGCTGATCCTGGCGGGGTTGCTTGGTTTTATCGCGGCCTTTGCGGTGTCTCAGGGCGCGGTGATCTGGGTCTTTATCTCGGAAGTCTTTCCCAGCGCTGTGCGTGGCAAGGGGCAGGCGCTGGGCAGCACGACGCATTGGGTGATGGCGGCGGCGATTACCTGGCTCTTTCCGGTTTTTGCCGCGAAGGTGGGGGGATGGGTCTTTGTGTTTTTCGGCGCGATGATGATCCTGCAGCTGATCTGGACCTGGAAAGCCATGCCCGAAACCAATGGCATCGTGCTTGAGGACATTCACGTCGGTTGAAACATGGCGCGCCGCTGCGCGCAACGTGACAGCAACGCTCATCTGGTCCCGGATCGACGGTATCGCTGATCAGCAGATCGGCATCTTTGGCAAAGCGTGTGGCCGCCTTGCCTGCGATGTCATCGATGTCGGCAGGCGTGAGGTGATCGATCACCGGAACTTTGCCGGCGAGGCCTGTCTGGGGTCTGAGTAAGATAAGCAAGGCGGGAAAGTCTGAAGAAGGGGGGGAGAAGAGAGCGCTCTCAGCCTTGCATGCGAAATAATGGAAATGTATGCATTTTCTCTCTTGCGCCCGAAGATGCAGCTCTTTGAAATTCGGCGTAAACCAGGCGGGCGCGTGATAATTTTTGTTAATTCGATCTGCGCGGGACAACTCGCAGGGACTTTCAGGCAGTTCATTACCCTTTCCTAACCAGACGAGCCCATCCTTGAGGCCAGAAGGTCTCTGGAGAGAAACGGATATGGAGGCACGCTTCGCCCCTGGTCAGCTTGCCATGGTTTTCCCAGGGCTCAGGGGGTGGCGATATGGCCTGCCCTGCGCGTTCATGATGTGTCATGCCTTTGCCGGGCAGGCGATCCCTGAACACAAATCCGTCGTTTCGCTGGGTTTTCTCACGCTGGCTCCGCTTATCGCGGGCTTGCTGTGCTGGTGGCGAGGCAGGGCCGGGGCGGCACAGGGTTGGTTGCTGCTCGCGCTGGCCATGCTCTTATGGGCCGGAGGGATGGCTGCCAATGTGTTGGTCTATCTCGCGCTTGGCAATGTCACGGGGGAGTCGATCGCCTCCATGCTGCTTTTCGTCCTTTATGGCGTGCCCATTATCTTCGCCACAGCCAGCCCCACCAGCGAAGCCTGGCCGGTGAGACTGGTCGATGCCATACTTGCTGCGGCGCTGGGGGGGCTGTTCTTCGCCCATACCTCCACATTCTCGACGATGGCGGGCGCCAGCGTGGAGGGCGCCGGCAAATTGGCGCGGATGTTCGATATCGAGAATGTCTTCATCGCGGTTTTCGCGCTGGTTCGCTTTTCTGCCTGCCGCGATGCTGCCGAGCGGGCGTTTTTCAAGGCCCTTTCGGTCTATGCGCTGCTTTACCTGATGACAGCCGCCTATATCAACCACTGGCAGGAAAACGCCGATTTCGGCGATATGGTCGATGTGATCATCGATCTTCCGTTTCTGGCGCTGATGGTGATGGCGGCCCATGCGCAACCCACGCAGGATCGCCCCGTCCAGATTCCCCTCAGGCGCGAAAGGCTGGTGCAGGCGGCCAGTCCGCTGATGTTGCCCGCCACTTTGCTCGCGGTGGCAACGGCGCTGGTCTGGACGCATCCGGTGTGGACGATGGCCGGGTTCGCGCTGGCAACGCTGGTTTATGGCTTGCGAAACATTCTGGCGCATCTGCGCAATCTCGAGGAGCGGGACAGGCTGGATGCGCTCTCGCGGACCGACGGCCTGACCGCCCTGCCCAATCGGCGCAGCTTTGACGTCGCCCTTCAGGCTGAATGGGCGCGTGCCTGCCGTAGCGGGGGCTCTCTGGCGATCCTGATGATCGACATCGATCATTTCAAGCAACTCAACGATCGGTTCGGACATCCCGAAGGCGATTGCCGCCTGCGCGATGTGGCGAAGGCGCTGGCTTCCTGCGCCACCCGGGCGGGCGATTTCGTGGCGCGTTACGGCGGCGAGGAATTCGTGGCGATCCTGCCCGCCTGTGACGCGCATCAGGCCAGGGATCTGGCGGAGATCATGCGGCTTTGCGTGCTGAATATGGCGCTGCCTTCACCGGCTGAGGGCGGTGTCGTCACCGTCAGCATCGGTGTTGGCTGGGGGCGTATGACCAAGGCCAACACCCCCGAAGCGCTGTTGTCACGTGCTGATGAGGCGCTCTATGAGGCCAAGCGCGGCGGGCGCAATGCGGTCCGCCTCCTCGAAGACTTGCCTTTCCCCAACGCCGCCCCCGGCTGATCGGTGATACGCCGGTCAACGATAAGGGCGACGAAGGTGGATGGTCTGTCAGGGGGTCAGGGTTTCGCGCAAGCCTTGCGCGTTTCAAGATAGATCGGATTTCCGATCAGCAGGCGCTTGCCATCGGCGCCGCGCACATCGGCTCGAAACCAGCGGGCCTGGATCGCGGCGGGCAGGGTGAAATCGATGGTGGCCTCGTCCGAGGCGATTGCTCCTCCGCCCGGCAGCCCCTGATGGCGGCCATCCACGATCAGATCGACATGCGCGCCCTTCTCGCCGCGCACATGCACCTGACCTGCCACCGCCAGACAGGCGCCGCGCTCCAGCGTCGACCCCATGGGCGCCATCGGCCCGCCTTTGACGCCGGCTGCCATATCGAGCAGATGCGCGGGATTGGCGCCGCCCAGATCGATGAACACCCGGCCCGAGCGCACCCCGGCAAGAAGATCGCGCTGAGACAGGTTCTGGGCGAAGACCACCGTGGCGGGCATCCCCACCGGCGATTGCCCGCCCACCGGCGAGGTGCCCGCCCGGCCATCGAGCGGATCGTGGTTGTCGCTGCCGCCGATGCCGGTGAGGTGATGGCCCTTGTTAAGCTGTGCCTCCCACCATGCCGTGCCGGATCCTGAGCCATCGTCGAAATGGCCGCCCGCATCGGCGGCGATCCCGCCATTGGCGACCTCGATGGCATCGACCCGCTTGAAATCGGTGTCAGGCGCCGACCAGCCGCAGCCGAGGCAAGTTTCGCCCGTGGGGATTTCGGGGTGGTTGAGGGAGATCAGCGCGCCTGTCGGTTTGGCGGCGTCGAAGATGGCGTTCACCGATGGATAGCCGGCGCCGCCGACGCGAAAGTCGATGAAATCCGTGATGCCGGTCAGATTGAAATGGCCGTATTGCGTGGTCATTTCGCGGCCCGGGATCACCAGCATGCTGTCGAAATAGGGGGCGTCCTGCGCCAGCTCGGCATAGTGCGAGGTGACATTGTGGTCGGATACCGAGACGAAATCGAGCCCCTTGTCATAGGCCGCCTTCAGCGAATGCCAGACCGGACACGGCACCGCCTTGCCGCCGGGGACGGAGCGGCACTGGGCATCGCTCTGGCCGGTATGGACGTGGAAATCGCCGCGATACCAGCCCGGCCCCGCCTTCTTCACGCCGGGATCGAGCACCTGCGCGGCAGGGCCTTGATCGAAATGGACCGTGACCTTGTAAGGCGTGACATTGCCCGGCTTGATGAAGGCCACCGCCACGCTCAGCCGCCAGCGTCCGGCAGGCAGAGGGCCGGGCAGATAGGAGGTGGAGGCGAAGGTTTCGGCCAGCGTGATATGCGGCTTGATGGCGCCGCCCCAGCCGCGTTCGCGCTGCGGATCGTAAACGCCCAGCACCAGATAGGTGCCTTTGGAAGGATCGGCGCCGTCGACATCGATGGTCATCTTCGTCACGCCCGCCGGAACATCGAAGGGCAGTTCCCGGTAGGTGGCGCGATCGCTGTCGTGAAGCGTGCCGGTGAGGACAACGTCCGGCAGGGGCGCGGCGAGGGCGGGTTGCGCCATGGTAAGAAGGGCAGGGGCAAGCAGGGCAGGGGCAAGCAGGGCAGGGGCAAGCAGGGCAGGGGCGAGCAGCAGCGTGCGGGGCATCGGGGCGTCCTTAAGGCTTATGGGCGGGGCAGCGGGCGGTGACGGGGTTGCAGCGCAGCTTGCGCCCGCCCGGCAGGCTGGCGCGATAGGCCAGCCCCTGCGGGTTGGGCACGCCGTCGTAATAGTCGGTGCTGACGAATTGCGCGCCCGAGGCCACGGCGGACTTCAGGCGGGTGGAATCGTTGGCGCGGGCCTCTTTGGTGTCGGCATCGGCGCGGGTGCGGACCAGATAGCCGGCGCGGAGCAGGCGGGCGATCTCCGCTTCATGGCCGCGCGGTTCCTGAATGTTGAAGACCGCCGCTTCGGGCGCATCCTCGGGGTAGTAGCCGAACATCGCGCGGCCCCGCAGCGAGGGATGACCGCTGCGGTACAGCGCCTCGTGATGGTCATTGCCGTCCAGCACGAAGAGGAAGCGACCTTTGGCCTGCCTGAGCGTCGGCCATGCGTGATCGTGGGAGGCTTGCGCCAGCGTGGCGCGCTCGCCCCGCACATCGTCGGGCGTGATCAATCGCTCCCGCCCGATCACCGCGAGGAGATCGGCATCCAGTGCTTCCAGCGAGGCGGCATCGAACACCGCATCATGCAGCCAGAAACCCTTGATCGGCGGGTGGTCCGAGGCATTGACCAGCACCGTCAGCGGAAGATGGTCGGGATGCGTGTCCGACCAGCGGCGCAGCACGGCCAGACAGTCGCGGAAGGTGAGGCAATGGCTTTCGATGTCGAGCTGAGGCACATGCAGCACCTTCGCGCCCGGCGCCATCATCGCATCGCGTAGCGCCGGCGCGGCCATATGGTAAGGTGTGGCATAGAGCCCGCCTTCAGGATCGGGCGCGACATCGATCTCGATCTGGCGGATGCCCAGCGCAAGTTGCGCCTCAAGCGGCGGATGGCCGTAGCTCAGCTCATCCCGGTATTGCGGGGCCAGGGCCAGCAGCCGCGCATCCTCTTCCGCCGAAGGATAGCGCTTGTAGCTGTTGTGCGAGCCCAGTTCCTGCAGCTGATCCAGCCGCAGATCACCCGGCATGCCCTCGACCGGCTGCGCCAGCGCGACACCTGCCAGCAGCAGGGCGGCGGCCGGGATCGCCCCGGCCGCCATCAAGCCCCTTACCACTGGTAAGACGCCGTCAGCTTGAAGAAGCGCCCGGTCTGGACATAGGAGCCGTTGCCCCCGCCATCCTGCGTGCCCAGATATTGCGTGCCTTTGCCCATCGTCTTCCAGAACTGCGCCTTGTCGAGCAGGTTCTGCACCTGAAGCCCGAAGGTCACATGGCCCAGATTGAGCCCGACATTGAGGTCCAGCGTGCTGGAAGGTTGCAGATACTGGTCCAGATTGTTGCTGGTCAGGCTCAGCAGTTGCAGCCCGGTGCGCTGCCACGTCAGCATGGTGTTGAAAGGCCCGTGCTCATAGCTGACGTTGACATTGTACATCTGCTCGGGCGCGCGGGGCAGCCAGGTCTTGCGGTTGTCATAGGCGGCGCCCGCATCGGCGCTGCTGTGCTGGAAGGTGGCATTGGCGCCGATGCCGAAGCCGGAGAGCAGCCCGGGCAGCTCCTTCAGCTTGTGGTTGGCGCTCAGCTCGATGCCATAGAGATGCGCCGAGGTGCCGTTTTCGGGCATGGTCACATCGCCCAGCGTGCCGCTGGCGCTGTTGGGCAGGCTGCCGGTGGCGCTGGCGGTGAAGATGTAGTTCTGCAGCGCCTTGTAATAGGTGGCGACCGTCAGGAACGAGCCGTCATGCCCATACCACTCCACACCCAGATCGAAATTGTTCGAGGTGGTGGCTTTCAGATTGGGGTTCGAGCGCGAAATATACCGCGTGCCCGAAATATCGTCGATGGTCACCGTCTCGGGCCCGGCGATCAGCCCGAAAGCGGGGCGCGAGAAACCACGATGCGCCGAGGCGCGCACCACCAATTGCTGATCCGGTCGCCACACCAGATTGAGGCTGGGCAACAGTTCGCCATAGGTGTTCCCGCTCTTGACCCAGCCGCCGGTGTCGGTGGTCAGCACCTGCCACTGGGTCGCCTTGAAATCGGTGTATTCATAGCGCAGCCCCGCCACCGCCTGCACCGGCCCCAGATGCAGATTGGCCTGCACATAGGCGGCATAGGTGCTTTCTGTGCCATAGACCGAATTGCGCAGATAATCGTTCACCGTATAGACGCCCGGATTGCCGGTGACCTGCCCGGTGTCGGGATCCAGCCCATACTGGCTGGTGTATTTGTAGGGCACGATGCCATTGACGAAGGTGGAGCGATCGAAGCTTTTCCACGCCAGCCCATAGGCATCGGTGATCGCCGTGCCCGCCAGCTGGCTGACCGTGGGCCCCTGCGGATTGGTGTAGGCCACGACATGGCCCGCCGCATCCTTGATGACGAAATTGTCGCCATTGTTGCCCATGAACTGATGCTGATATTCATAGCGCTTGGAAATGCTGACCCGCGCACCCGCCTTCACGCTGTCCAGCCAGCCATTGCCGACCTTGTATTCGGCGCCCACCTTGCCGGCATAGAGCATGTTGGAAGCGCCGCTGTCCGACCCCTGGAACTTCCAGAGGGCCGTGTTGTCGGCATTGCTGGCATAGTTGCGTGCGGTGGCATTGGTGTAGGCCACTGTCGGCGCGGCGGGGTTGGCGGCGTCGAAATTGGCCGAACCGTCGACGATGTACTGGCCGTAGAGCGAACCCTCGACATAGTTGGGCCGCGCCCAGGTGCTGCGCCCCACCGAAAGGTCATAGGTCAGCGTCAGGCGGTCGCTGAATCTGGTGGCGCCGCCCGCCTGAACCGAGGCCAGCGAGGTGGTCTGGTCGCGCGTCTGGAAATAGCCGCTGGACAGCAGGCCGACCGGTACGAAGCTGCCGCTGGCGTCATAGCCGGTGGCGATGGAGAACAGGCCGTGCTGGCTGTCGGTGGCGCTGTTTTCATAGCGGCCATAGGTGCCGCGCAGATAGAGCGTCTGGCGATCGCCATGGTAATCGAGCGCGATGTTGCCGCCATAGCGCTTGATATGGTCGCGGTAGAAGTCCGACTGCAGGCCCTGCAGCGACACCCCGCCCTTCAGATTGCGCCAGTCGCTGACATTGGCCTCGCTTTCCAGCGTGGGCGTATAGCTGCGGGCCTGAAGCGTGGTGCCCACCGAACTGCGGTTGTCGTAATAGGCGGTGGCGTAGATCCCAAACTGCTTCTCGGTCCCGAAGGTGCGGGCGAATTCCCCCTGCGCCGTGCCGCCCGCCGCCGGAAAGCCCATATCCACCGCCTTGCCCGACAGCGTGCCGGCCAAAGTGATCTTGTTGAGCCGCCCCTTGGCGAAATCGAAGGCCGAGGGCGTGGCGATATCGATCACGCCGCCGATGGCATCGCCGGGCATGTCGGCGGTGGGGGTCTTGGTGACCGTCACATTGGCGATGCCATAGGGCGCGATCATCTTGAGCGAGAGCGCGCGGGTCGAGAAATCGGCGGTCGGCACTTCGATGCCGTTCATCGTGTAGCTGTTGTAGCTGGCGTCGATGCCGCGGATGGTGACGAATTCCTTCTCGCCCGTCGCGGCCTGGCCCAGGCCCATGTCGCTGTAGCCGGTCAGGCCCGGCAGATGCGAGATGATGTCGACGATGTTGCCGCCCGGCTGCCTGGCGATCTCCTCGGCGGACATGACCTCCACCGTGGCGGCGGACTCTTTCTTCAGCTTGACCGGGTTGGCGATGTGATCGCCGGTGACGATGATCTGGCCGTCACCGGCGTCCGCGGCATCGGTCGCGGCAGGCGCGGTCGCAGCAAATGCGGGCGTGGCCAGCGCACAGGCCAGCGCTGTGAGCGGCAGGGTGCTGCCGCCCCAATATTTTGACTTCATGGAAAAATGACCCTCGGCTGTCTCGATCGCCGCTACATATGATAGCGATAAATATCGTTTTTGTGACAGTCTTCAATTTTTTATGGCAGCCGGGGCAAGAGGCGATGCGCCAGACCGCCCTGTCCCCTCCGGCGGAGGCCGGAAAGGGCAGGGCGGCGCGTTATGCGATTGAAAATGACCTCAATCGGTGCATGTCCGCATGCGGCCTGACGCTTGCAAAGGTCGCATCGGTCATGGGGGTTCAGAAGCTGATCCGGGCGGTCCCCAGCACGCTGCGCGGCGCGCCGGGCATGTTGAGCAGCGCCGACGTGCCGTGGCCGGAAACGATGTAGCGCTTGTCGGTGAGGTTATAGACGTTGATCTGCAGCCGCAGCGGCCCGAATTCCGCCCAGCCCATCGCGTCGAGCGTCACGTAATGCGGCAGGATCGTGGTGTTGGCCGGGTCCGCCCAGCGGTTGGAGACATAATTGCCGCCGCCGCCGATGCCGTAATGCTTGGCGATCGTCTGGGTCACGAACAGATTGGCCTGATTCTTCGGCGTCAGCGTCGCGCTCTTGTTGACGAAGCTGGGCGTGGCCGAGGCGACGACCACGCTGTCGAGATAGGAATAGCCGGCAATCGCCTTCAGCCCCGATCCCAGATCGAGCGTGCCAGACAGCTCCACGCCCCGTGTGCGCTGGGTGCCGATGGGCACGACCGCATTGGTGGTGGGATCGGTGCCCTTGATGTTGGTGCGACGCAGGATGAAGGCGGCGACATTCAGGGACAGGCGGTTCTTGAACAGATTGTATTTCGCGCCGATTTCCTTGTTCTCGGTCTTCTCCGGCGCAAGGTTGGCGTTGGTGGTGGCAAGCGCGAAGGTCTCGCCCGAGGGCTGGTAACTGCGGCTCCACGAGGCGTAATAGGACTGCTTCGCATCCGGCTGAAGGACGAGGCCCGCGCGCGGGCTCCATGTGTTATCCACTCGCGAAAGGTTGGGTTGCCCCGCGATGCGTTGCACGGTGCGCTGCGAGAAACGGTCGTGACGCACACCGATCAGCGCCTTGATGCCATGCCCGAAATCGAGCAGATCCTGCGCATAAAGGCCGGTGACGTTGAAATAATTGATGTTGCTGGCGCTGATCGCGGTGAAGCTGGAGGGATCGACCTGCGGCAGCACCGGCGCGAAGGCCGAGGTGGTGCCCACCACGCGCGAGGCGAGGGTGATCGCGCCCTTGGCCTGACGCGCCTGTTCCCAACCATACAGCAGCGTGTTCTTGATACCGAGGACAGCCAGCTTTTGCGTCAGTTCTGCCTGGTTGGACCAACCATCCTCGTCACGCGCGATGCCGCCATGGCTGAGGGTGATGATGCCGGTGGTGTCATTGGCCGCCGTCACATTGGTGTTATGGCGGTCCAGCGTGTAGTGATAATGGCGGAAACCGTCGCGGAAGCTCAAAGTGTCCGAGATGCGCTGGGTCAGCGTGACGGTCTGCGAGAACACTTCGGAGCGCGCGACATCCGTCGCCCGCGCATTGGCCGCGCCATAATAGGTGCCGGGATCGACATTGACCGGGCGGCCCTTGATCGCCGGAATGCCGAAATCGTTGAGACGGCTGTCCATCAGATAATCGGCCTGCAGCAGCACGGTGGTGTCCTTGCCCTGCCCGAAGACGAAGGAGGGGGCGACCGCCTTGCGTTTGAGGAATTGCTGCGAGCGGAAGCTGCCATCATCCTCATAGGCGCCGGTGATGCGCCCGCCGACACCGGCCTGCGGGTCGAAATGGCCGACATCGAACTCGCCGCGATAGGTGTCATAGCTGCCGGCGGTGAAGGTGGCGGACATGATGTTCAGCGTCGGCTTCTTGGTCACGCGGTTGATCAACCCGCCCGACGAGCCGCGACCATAGAGCACCGCCGCCGGGCCCTTCACGACCTCGACCCGCTCGACATTGGACAGATCGCGGAAATAGAGGCCATCGTCGCGGAAGCCATCGACGAACTGGTCGGCAATGGCGGTGAAACCGCGAATGAACACCTGATCGCGCTGGCCGTCGCCCGAGCTCATGCCGATGCCGGGCACGTTCTTGAGGGCGTCCTGCAAGGAGAGGGCGCGCTGGTCGAGCAGCACTTGCGCCGGCACCACGGTGACCGATTGCGGAATGTCGCGCAGCGGCGCCGCGATCTTGGCGGCATTGGTGTCGTCGACCGCATAGGATCGGGGCGGGCGCACGCCGTTCACGATGATGTTGGAAGCGTCTGTCGGCGCTTCGGATGCGGGTGCGCCGGCCCAGGCCGCCGTGGCGGGCAGCGTGAGCGTGACGAGCAGAAGCGAACGGAATGATGCGCGCATGATGGAAGATGGCCCCTTGTTTGACAGGAGCCATAGTCAGGGGTTGAAGCTATTGCAATGCATTCGCATCATTGTATCTGTCTTTTGCGTGAAATCCAATGGCCCATGGCGCGGACCGTTGCCGCCCCGATGGGTTCAAAATTTGAAGGTGACGATGCTATTGATATAGGATTCATTCCTGAATCCGGCGCGGGTGAGGACGCTTCCGGCAAAAATCCGGTCGAAATTGACCTGCCAGTTCAGGTGCCGGTTAAGCTTGAGATCCATCTTGGCGCGCCAGATGTCTCCAACGGTACTGCCGCGCACATTCTGCGTGCCTGCATAGGCCAGCGAGGTGCCGCCATTGTAGACGGCATCGTGATCGTCCATGCGCCAGACGTGGCTGTATTCGGTCGACAGATTGAGTCGCGGCGTCGGCTGGATCGAGGCCTGCGGCCCCACGAAGACGGCATTGGTGTAGACCAGATAGTTGTTCGACGTGGTCAGAATGGTGATGCCATGCATGAAGTTGAAATCATGCAAGGTGCCCTTGCCGTAAGCCCCGCCGCCCGACGCCACATCCGCGCGAAAGCCGATGCGGGGCTGAAGCGGGCTGGTGGCCAGCAAATAGGAGGCCTTGGTGAAGACTGCATAGGCTGAAACAGCGCGACCGGCAAAGCTGCCCGTCTGCCGGAAGGCGCTCCAGTCGAGCGCCATTCTGCCGATGTCGCCATGCAGATAGGCGCCGTAGATGTCGCGGTCGTCCCGCCCGCTGGTCTGGCCCCAGCTGCGGTTCAGGCCGTAGTGGTAATAGATCCCGTCCAGAAACAGGGTGGTCTTCACCTTGCCGACATGGCCTGTGTCGATATGCGTGCCCAGCACCGCGCCATCGAGGCGCTCGGCATGATTGACCGGATCGTTGAAGGCCCCGTCATTGAGCGTGGTGCCATAGAGATGGAAGACATCGACCCGGACATCCTTCCAGAGCCCGAAGGCGCGCACGCCATTCCACATTTGGCGGATGTTGGGATTTTCGCGGACGGTGGCGAGCTGGAGCGGGCCATCCCAGAAATCCTGCCGCCCGACGCGCAGGCCCAGATAGCCCTTCAAGGCCTTGCCATGGACCTCGCCAAAGGCCTGCAGGATGGTGGCGTCCTTTTGCTGGTTGGTCGGGATCTTGTTGAAATTATGCCCGCTTGCCAGGCCATTGGCGACTTCGGCATAGGCCGTGAACAGATCGCCCAGATCGACCCGCGCGCCCGCAATCGTCCGCTGCAGCACGGTGGTCTGGTAGCCGGTGGATTTGAGGCCGGGATTGTTCTGATAATCGATCCAGTTGCGCATCGTGCCGTTCAGGCTGAGCCGGACGACACCCCCCCGGGTCAGCGGGATCTCCTTCAGGATGTTGAAGATATCTCCCTTGTGGCGCGGTACGTTGCGCCAGTCTTCCATATATCGCGACATCCAGTAGCCGCCGCCCTGATAAGGCCCCCAGCCGCCGCCTCTCGGCCAATAGATATCATATTCCCCCTTGGGCGAGTCAGGCTTGCGTGGGCTCGCCGGGAACAGGACGGCAAGATTGGCGCCGCGCGGGTCGGGCGTCACGATTTGGGGCGTCGCGATCCGGGGCGGGGCATCGCTGTCGGGCGCGGAGGCGGCAGCCGGGGTCGACAAGCCCGCAACGGCGCCCGCCACCCCCGCCAGCACAAGGCGGTTGACGTACATTCGGAACATCCTCTGTGTTTTCGCGCCGGCTCATGCGTGAGCCCTGGCGGTGTCGGGAAGATCGCCGCGCCTAACCGCGGAGCGGGACTTCCATCAGATCGCGGCCCACCACGATCTCGCCCTTGTAATGCCGGGCGACAGCCTGCCGCCACATATCGTCGGTGATCCAGTCCATGTCGCCGGGCACGAAATGGGTGAGCACCAGCTTTTTCGCCCGCGCCCGCGTCGCGATCATGCCGACCTGTTCGGCGGTGGTGTGGCTGTTGATCAGATGGTTGCGGAAGGTGGAGGTGCCATGGGCGCGTTTGACCAGCTCATCGACACCCGGAACATACAGCACCTCGTGCACCAGCACGTCGACATCCCGCGCGAAATCGGCCAGCGCCGGATTGTAGGCCGTGTCGCCGGTGATGACGATGCTGCCATGGGGCGTCTCGAAACGGTAGGCGAGGTCCTCGATCGGGGGATGCGGCGTGGTGAAGGCGGTCACGCTCACGCCATCCTGAGTCATGACATGGCCTTGCCGTGCGATAAAATCATGGGTGCGCAGCAGGGATGCGGGATCGACGCGCCCCTCATCCACCATGCGTGTTGCGATATCCATATGGTTGAGGCGCCAGAAATCGGCGGCCATGGCCTCCAGCCCTGCCGGGCCATAGGCATCGATCGGGCGGTGCAAGGCGCCGGCGGCCCAGATGTTGTAGACCAGATTGCCGAATTCCAGCTCATGGTCGGAATGCATATGCGAGATGAAGATCGCCCTTATGTCGGCAAGGTTCAGGCCTGCTTTGACGCATTGCGCCGTCACGCCCAGGCCCGCGTCGATGATATAGGCATTGCCGTCCACCACCAGCGCATTGGCCGGGTTGGCGCGTTTGCCGCCCACGCGCGGACCGCCCTTCGTGCCCAACAGCACGAGCTTGGCTCCCTTGCCTGGCGATGCTTGCGGCGCGGTGGCCGCGAAAGCGGGATCGATCAGCATGCCCGCTGCCGCAGCGGCCGTGCCCTTCAGAAGGGTGCGGCGATCGAAGGCGCGAAAGCGCGCGTGATTGTTCATTCATCCTCTCCATCCATGCTCAACAGACCTTGAGCCATGTCAGATGACTTGCGCCTATCACCGCTGCTTTCCGCGCGTCAATAAGAATGCGACTCGTATTCTGTTTTTCGAGGCGTGGACAATCTGCGGCAAATCGGCGATGCACCGCGCCATGACGGACCCCACACTGGCCATCGACGTGGAAGGCGACCTGGCGAAGATCGGGGTTGTTCCCGCCCTGCAGGCGCGCAGCCGCACCTTGCGCGACGCGCTGATCCGCGAGGGCCTGGCCATCGCCCGGCGGACCAGCTTTGACGCTGTCAGCATCCACGATATCTGCGCGGCGGCGGGGTGCTCGACGGGGGCCTTCTATTCCCGCTTCCCTGACAAGGCGACGCTCTTCAAGGCGGTGATGGTCTTTGCCGCTGCGGAATCAGGGCCGATGCTGGAAAGCATTGTCGCCACCGCGCCGTTTGGTGACATCATGCCCCGGCTGATGAGAGCGCAGGTGGATCGTTATGTGGAGCAGGCCACGTTCTTCCGCTCAGCCTTCAGGGTCAGTCTGGAGGCGAGCGAAGCCTGGGAGCCTTTCCGGCGCAATGCGCATAACCTTGCCAGCGCCTATATCGTGCGGCTGCGTGGTGAAGCCAACGTCGATCCCTCCAGCATCGACGTCGACCGGGTGCGTTTTGCCTTTCAGATCATGTATGCGCTGCTGAACAACACGCTGATCAACAGCCCCGGACCATTTTTCCTTGAGAGCCCTCAATTCCCCGCCTTGATGGAAAACGCGGTCCTTGGGGCGATGGGGGTGACGCAGATCGTGGCCCAGGGGTGAAGGCTGGAGAAAGGGCCGGCCACCCACCAGCGCCGGTCTGCCAGCGGTGTTGGCATTGTGAGACCTGAGCCGGCTCAATCTGACCGGCTTGCTTGGCTCGTTCCGAAGATCAATTGCCGCAGCATCGGCCTTTGCAGAAACCTTGCGGGAAAGATCGGCGCCGGCGCGCTGGCCAGATCGAGCCTTTCGATGTGCCGCGCATCCAGAGCCAGATCGAGCGCGCCCAGATTGTCCTCAAGCTGCGCGGCGGTTCTGGCGCCGAGGATCGGCGAGGTCACCCCCGGCCTGCCCAGCAGCCATGCCAGCGCAACCTGCGCCGGGCTGGCGCCGATCTCCTGCGCTATGCCGCGCACCGTTTCACCCAGCGCGATGGCCTCCTCGCTCATATGGCCGGAGGAGGCGATCACCCCCTTGCGCGTCGCGGAGACATCGGCCTGAGCGCTGCCCGTCACATCGGCGCGGCTGTATTTGCCGGTCAGCACCCCGCCGCCCAAGGGCGACCATGGCAGCACGCCCAGCCCCAGTTCGCGCGCCATCGGCACCAGCTCATGCTCGACGCTGCGCTCCACCAGACTCCATTCGATCTGCAGCGCCACCAGCGGGGCCAGCCCGCGCAGATCGGCCAGCGTCTGCATCCGGGCGATGCGCCATGCAGGCGTGTTGCAGATGCCGAGATAGACGATCTTGCCCTCGCGGACCAGATCGTCCAGCCCGCGCATCACCTCCTCCTCGCCGGTGGTCATGTCCCAGGCGTGGAGATAGAACAGGTCGATACGGTCGGTGCCCAGCTGCCTCAGGCTCTGCTCGACCGAGCGCACCAGATTGAGCCGGTGATTGCCCCCGGCATTGGGATTGGCCGCATCGCGCGACATGGTGAATTTCGTGGCCAGCACGACCTTCTCGCGTTTGTCGCGCAGAAAGCTGCCGAGGATGCGTTCGGAAGCACCATTGGTGTAATTCACGGCGGTATCCAGCAGATTGCCGCCCCGGTCGGTGTAGAGATCGAACATGCGCCGGGCCTCGGCCTCATCGGCGCCCCAGCCCCAATCGGCGCCGAAGGTCATCGTGCCCAGCGCCAAAGGTGAAATCCGCAGGCCGGAGCGGCCCAGCAGACGATAGCTGTCCAGAGTGGTCATGGCCTGTCTCCCTTATTGCGCGGTCCAGCCGCCATCGACCATCAGCATGGCGCCGGTGATGAAGCTGGCGGCGGGCGAGGCGAGGAAGGCGATGGCCTCGGCCACCTCCTGCGGCTGGCCGATGCGGCCAATGGGGTGCTGCTCGCCGAAGCTGCGCAGCATGGCGCGGCCATCGCCCTCGATCACGCCCTCCATGATGTCGGTTTCGATCACGCCCGGCGCCACCGCATTGGAGCGGATGCCGCGCGGACCGCCCTCTATGGCGATCACCCGCATCAGCTGGGCGATGGCCCCTTTCGAGGAGGCGTAGGCCGCCTGCGTGGCGAAGGCCACCATTGAGGACACCGACGCAACGGTGACGATGGCGCCGCCTTGCGTCATCACCTTCATCGCCTCACGCGCATGGACGAAATTGCCGCGCGCATTGACCGCCAGAATGGCGTCGAAATCCGCGACGCTGGTGTCTTCGATGGGCAGGTTCAGCGTGCGCCCGGCGTTGTTGACCAGAATGTCGAGCCTGCCGAAGCGCTCCATCGCCAGCGCCATGGTGCGGCGGGCGACCTCTTCATCCCCCGCATCGCCCGACAAGGTGGCGATGCTGTCCGACGCCAGAGCGGCCACGCTGTCCGCACGATCGGTGGCGACGATGCGTGCGCCCCTTCCGTGCAGCAGCGCGACGGTGGCCCGGCCAATGCCGCGCGCCGCGCCGGTGACGACGGCGACCTGTCCGGCCAGATCGAGGTTGTGGTAGGGTTTGCTCATGCGGTCCTCCTGTGATGGGGAGGAGGTAGGCGTTGCAGGGTGGCGCGATAACTCGCTCGATTATACCTGCATTGTTCAGTATATCTAACCAATGAGCATCGATCTAAACGGGGTTACGGCGTTTCTGGCCATCGCCGATGCGCAGGGGTTTCGCCGCGCGGCCGACCGGCTGGGCGTGACGCGCTCGGCGGTGAGTCAGGCGCTGCGCAAGCTGGAAGACCATCTGGGGGTGGCGCTCGTCCAGCGCACCACGCGCAGCGTCAGCCTGACCGAGGCGGGCGAGCAGCTCCATGCGCGCCTTGCCCCCGCCATGGCGGATATGGGCGCCGCCCTGAGCGCGGCGGGCGACCGGCATGCGGCGCCCAGCGGGCGTTTGCGGCTGGCGGTGTCCTCCATCGCCGAATGGTTTCTGGCCGGGCCGCTGTTCGCCAGCTTTATCGAGGCCCATCCCGGTGTGCAGCTGGACATCACCGTCACCGATGAAGAGTTCGATATCGTCGCGCGCGGCTATGATGCGGGGGTTCGGCTGGGCGAGGTGGTGGAGATGGACATGGTGGCCATCCCCGCCTCGGGCGATCAGCGCCAGATGGTGGTGGGATCGCCGGCCTATCTGAAAAGGCATGGCGCGCCGGGCCATCCGCGCGATCTGATGGCGCATCGCTGCATCGGCTGGCGGCCCGCGCCCGAAGTCGCGCCCTATCGCTGGGAGTTCGAGGAGGAAGGCCGCCCCTTCGTGCTGGCGCTGGACCCGCAGGTGACCACCAACGATATGGGCGTGATGCTGCGTACGGCCCTGGCCGGGGGCGGCCTGACCTTCGGGGTGGAGGAAACCTTCCGGCCTTATCTGGAACGCGGCGAACTGGTGGCCTTGCTGGAAGATTATTGCCCGCCTTTTCCGGGCTTTTTCCTCTATTTTCCGGATCGGCGCAATCTGGCGCCCAAATTGCGCGCCTTTGTCGATCATGTGAAAGCCTGTCGCCCGCGCGGCTGAGCTGCCGCCCAAGCCGCGATCTGCCCGTCAGGCGGCGAAGCGGCTGCCCTTGAGCGATGGAAGCTGGCTGTTCTGGCTGAACTCGAAGTGATGGATCAGCCCTTCGAGAATAAGGGCTTGCTGGGCCAATGTCTGGGCAGACCGCGTTGATTCCTCAACCAGCTTGAGGTTCTTTCTGGTCAGCAGGTCGAACTCGCCCATGGTCGCCTCGACCTGCCCGATCGCGCTGACCTGATCTCCGGTCGCCATGGCAAGGCCATCGATCCGCGTCTGCAGTTGCGAGGTCTGGGCGCTGATATGCTCAAGCTCCACCTGCGAGCGGGCGATCATATCGACCCCGGCCGCCACGTCTTTCACACTCTCCCGGATGATCGCCGCAATGTCGCGCGCCGCCAGCGAACTGCGCTGGGACAATTCCCGCACTTCATGCGCCACAATCGCGAAACCGCGTCCGGCCTCGCCTGCTCTGGCCGCCTCCACCCCGGCGTTGAGCGCGAGCAGATTGGTCTGAAAGGCGATGCCGTCGATCAGGCTGACGATTTCCTCCATCTTCCGGCTCGATTGCGCGATCTGCGCCATCGCCGCCACCGCATGGGTCATGACCTCGCTGCCGCTGGAGGCATGGTTCAGGGCGTTGCGCGCCAGCCTGGCCGCCTCGGCGGCATCCTGCGAGGCATGGGTCACCGAAACCGTGAGATGACGCACCGCATTGGCGGTGACGGTAAGGCTGGAGGCCTGTTGCTCGGTGCGTTGCGCCAGATCGGCGGCGGAGTCCGAAATGTCGCTGGCCCCCGACTTGACCGACTGGGACGCATGGTCGACATGGCACATCAGCCCGGCCATGGTCGCCAGAGCTTCGTTGAAATCGCAGCGCAACGCGTCATAGTCGTGCGAGAAGGGGTGATGGATCGATGCGGTCAGGTGCCCACCCTTGAGCGCGGCGAGGCCCTTGCCCAATTCGGACACCACCTGCCGCTGTTGCTCCATCTGGGCTTGCGCCTGCTCCTCGATCCGGCGCGCCACTCCTTCCTTGATCGCGCCAAGCGCCCGCCCGATCTGGCCCACCTCATCGGTCAGATGCTGGCCCGGCACCTCGCGGTCGA
The DNA here is from genome assembly GCF_001598555.1 of Novosphingobium rosa NBRC 15208. Taxonomy (GTDB): domain Bacteria; phylum Pseudomonadota; class Alphaproteobacteria; order Sphingomonadales; family Sphingomonadaceae; genus Novosphingobium; species Novosphingobium rosa. Next base: position 83,191 of record NZ_BCZE01000027.1, on the reverse strand, counting down.
GGTCGCCGGAGGCCATGTCCTGCATGGCCGCCGAAAGCCGCAGCAGGGGGCGGATCACCCGGTGCAGGAAGAGCGCGATCCCCGCTGCCGCCGCGATGATCGCCACGGCCATCAACAGCAGGCCAAGCTGGTTGGTGCGCGCCACGGCGCGTTTCCCGTCTGCGCCGGCGCGATCCGCCTCTGTGCGATTGTGCAGCACGATGATGTCCAGCGTGTGGGAGAGGTCCGCGCCGACCTTGCTGAGGCTGTTGTCGAGCGCCGCATGGTCCTCGTTTTGCGCCGTATCCTTGGGCAGGGTGGCGCGGGCGGCGATCTTGTAGGCGTTCCATGCCGCCGTAACGTCATTGTATTCCCGGCGCTCGGTGTCGTCGGAGATCAGCGGCTGGTAATCGCGAAGCAGTTGATCGGTTTCGCTTTCGATCCTGAGATAGTCGCCGATGCCCTTGCGCCTTGTCTCCCGGTCCGGCCCGGCAACGGCCATATCGGTGGCCAGTTGCGCCATCGAGGAATGATCGTCGATCTTGTCGAGAAGGACGAGGCCGGGAAGCGTATCATCCATGGTCGCGCGCAAGTCATCGCCCAAAGTATGGACCCCGTGCAGGCCGACCAGCGCACAGGCGATGGCGGCACTGGCCAGAATGGCGTTGCCGATTTTGGACACAGTCGCAATGCTGAGCCTGCCAAGAAATACCATGTGCAATCCTGCCGCGCGCTTCGATCCCGGTTCGCCTTTTGGATAGGGATATGAACTCAATATGCGGGGATCATTGAGGTAGGTGTTTGCGCGGGGAGTGATGGCCGTCTGATCTTTGGCTCTTTGGCCGCACCTTGGCATGAACGATGCGCGCGGGAATGAGCCGGCGTTACGGGAGGGCAGCCTTCAACTGCCGGCCTGGTCCGTTACGGATACGCCGTCACGTTTTGGACCCGCAACCTCCCCGCACCGGCTAACTGGCGCGCCTCGGGAAAGGCAGCACGCTGGAGGTCATCACGCGCTCGCGCAGCAGGCGGATGAAGTCATGGTGCATTTGCGTCGGCAGCCAGTTGGAGCGCATGGTCACGCCGATGACCGGAACGGGGGTGATCGGATCGAAAGGCAGCGGCACCAGCGTGTCGGCCTCATGGATGATTTCATAGGAGGTCATCAGCGTCAGCCGGTTGCTGCCGCTCAGCAGGTGGCGCACCACCGATATGGCCGAGCCGGAGATCTGCGCGCGGGGCTGGGCGGTGTTGGCGAACAGCCGCTCGAAGCAGCAGCGGCGGCTGGAGCCGGGGGCGCCCACCACCCAGTCGAAGGCGAGCAGATCCTCCAGCGTGACATGCTTGAGGCGGGTGAGGGGATGGCCGCGCCGGGCGGCGATGCGATAGGGCGTCTCGGCCAGGAACTGGTTGCTCAGATCGGCGGCCTGCGTGTCCTGCACCAGTCCCAGCACCAGATCGACATCGCCCGCCCGCAGGCTCTTCATCATCACGCTGGCCCCTTCATTGACGATCCGCAGATCGACCTCGGGATGGCTCGCGACGAAGTCCTCCAGCACCGATGCCAGCAGCATGCTGCCGCCGAAGGGCAGGGCGCCGATGACGATCCGGCTTTCACCGGCGCCGCGCGCGCTCTCGATCTCTTGAATGCCCCATTCGATTTCCTGCAGGGCCAGCCTGATCTTGCGGCCGAATTCGATGCCCGCAGGCGTCACCATCACCCCGGCGGCGGTGCGGTAATAGATCGGCTGGCGCAGGTTGCTTTCCAGATCGCGGGCGGCGCGCTGCAGGGAAGCCTGCGTCAGGCCCAGCTTCTCGGCGGCCAGCGCGAAAGAGCCGCAATCGATGATGGCGATCAGGCTGCGGGCTTGAGCGCGCGACAGGCGGTTGGCCACGACATGCGCGTTTTCAAGGCCGCCCGGTACGCCAAGATCGACCAGCGCCTGCTCGAACTGGCGGAACAGGCGGCTGACGCGGCGATGCATGATCTGGCCTGCCGCGGTCAGATAGCTGCCGCTGGCCCGCCGTTCCAGCAGGATGATGCCGAGCTGCTGCTCAAGCTTGGTCAGCGCCTGCGTGACGGCCGGTTGAGACAGATTGCACTCTTCCGAGCCACGTCGCACGCTGTTGAGCCGGCCGACGCTTTCGAACAGCTTGAGCTGGCGAAAGCTGATCGAGTCGCCATCGCGCGATGTCTGGGTGTCAGGCATGTTTCTTCTCCCTGCCGATAGCGATAGCAGGAAAATTTATCGCTTGGAATGACGTGAAACTTATCATCGCGCGCTATGCTGCACTGCAATCCGGACAATGGGAAGGTCGCCATGGATGGCCCAAGCAGCCGGATGTTGCATGATAAATCGTTGGATTCGGCAGAAATAAAAGCGATATAATCTTTTAAAAACAAGTTTTTGCTATTTTTCTTCCTGTGGCGTCCGATTGTTCGTGAAGGCAGGCCGCCCGGCGCCAGATGCCAGGCTGGATGGGGCCTGCGGCTTATGGAGGCGCAAGCTTTGAATGGCATCAATCGTATCGCCTGAGCGCAAAATCAATAACGCACTGCACCATGAACGAGCCATCCTTTGCCCCTGCAACGTGGAAAGTATCACCGACGCCAGCATTTCGATGAGGCTTGCGCCGGGCGGTCCTTAAAGCTGAGCGAGCCCCACGGAAAAAGGGGCGCCGCCCCGGTCGCCGGGGCAGGCCTGTGCTGGAGAAAAGCATGAAGCGGAGAGATTTTCTGGGCAACACGCTGGCCGCCGGGGGGCTGGCCGTCAGCTTGGGTGGAAAGCTGCGGGCTGGCGCGCCGGGCGCAAGGGTGGGCAAACGCGGCACCATGCTGATGAACCGCATCGGCCCTTCGACCAGCGAGCTGTTCATCGCCGATCTCGATGGCGGGCATGAGCGCAAGCTGCTGGCCGACAGCGGGTTTGACTATAATGCCAGCCTGTCCGCCGATGGCCGCTGGCTGGCCTTCACCTCCGAACGCAACGGCGATGGCCAGTCCGATCTGTTCCGCGCCTCGATCGACGGGCGGAGCGTGCAGCCTCTGGCCGCGACGCCAGCTGTTGAGGATGCCGGCGCGATCTCCCCCGATGGCACGCGGATCGCTTTCGTCTCCACCCGCGCGGAGGGCACGGCTGACATCTGGCTTCTCGATCTGCGCAGCCGAAAACTGACCAATCTGACCGCCAGCGCCGCGGTGCGCGGCGATCCCGATCTGCCGCATGGCTTCTTCCGCCCCAGCTGGTCGCCCGATGGCCGCTGGATCGCCTTCTCCAGCGATCGCAACACGCCGTGGCGCGGGCATGACGACACCAAGGGCTGGGAGCATACGCAGGCGCTCAGCATCTATGCGATCCGGCCCGACGGCACCGGCTTTCGCCGTCTGGCCTATCGCGCCGATTACACGCTGGGCACGCCGAAATGGTCGCCCGATGGCCGCCGCATCGTTTTTTACGAGATCACCGTCGAGGGCACCTGGCTGGCACGGAGGCCGGAAGGCATTGGTCGGGTGCAATCGCAGATCGTCTCGGTCGATGTCGCCACGGGCGAAAGGGTGGAGCATACCTCCGGGCCCGGGCTGAAGGTCTTCCCGCAGTTTCTGGCGCAGGGCGAGATCGGCTATCTGGTGAAAGGCGGCCCCCATGAGGGGCTGGCCTATACATCGACCCGCGCGCCCCTGCCGCGCCCGGCAGTGCGTGCGCCGGTCTGGACGGCGGATGGCAAATCGGTGATCTATCAGAAGGTGGGCTTCAAGGTCCGTGCCCCCTTCACCCCGCTCTACAGCTGGGATGCGCAATGGGATTATCGCTTCATGGACGTCTTCCCCGCGCTGTCAGGCGACGGGACGATGGTCTATACCGACAAGCAGTTCGGCAATGCCTCGGTCGTCACCTCCCGGCCCGATGGCAGCGACCGCAAGGTGGTGTTCAATGTCGATGGCAAGGGGCTGGATCCGGTGCTGGTCAAGAAGGGGCTGGCCGGGGCGTTCCAGCCCGCATGGTCGCCCGATGGCCAGTGGATCGCCTTCGGCCTTGGCCAGTGGTTTCAGGAAAGGGCCCATGGCAAGGCCACGCTGATGCGGGTGCGGCTCGACGGCAGCGCGGCGGAACCTTTGACCGACGGCACGATCAATGCCGGTTTCCCCAGCTATTCCGCCGATGGGCGGTTCATCGTCTATCGCGTCTGGGGCGATGGCGAGCTGGGCTTGCGCATCCTCGATCTGGAAAGCCGCAAGGTGCGGGTGCTGACGAAGGAGCTGGACAATCTGCCGGGCTGGTCGCCCGATGGGCAGCGGATCGTCTTCACCCGCAAGGTCGATACGGTGAATTATGACGTGTTCACCATCCGCCCCGATGGCGGTGACCTGCGCCGCCTGACCAGCCATGGCGCGAATGACGGTCATGCTGTCTGGACCGCAGACGGGCGCATCGCCTGGAGCAGCGGGCGCTATGGCTTTCGCGATGAAGCAGCCTTGTATGACAACACCTTCCAGCAATATGGCCAGATCTGGCTGATGAATGCGGACGGCAGCGGGCAGCATGCGCTGACGGACAGCATCTGGGAGGATTCGATGCCGCTCTATCTGCCTGCCCGATGAACGTCCGGCGCCGTGGAAAGGATCATGCGATGACATGGAAAGCAATGCCTGCCCTGCTGCTTGCGGGGGTGGCGCTGGCATGGAGCTGTCAGGCCTCCGCCGATGCGGCAGGCAGGCCGGGCAAGGCAGGGGCGGAAAAGGGCGAGCTGGTCTATCTGGGCACGCATGGCGCCCAATTGCGCGCCGCCCGCTTCGATGCCCGCAGCGGCGTGTTGACGGACATCGGTGTTGTGGCGGAGGATGGGCGCCCCACATGGGCCGTGGCTCATCCGCATCTGCCCATGATCTATGTGACGGATGAGGCAGGCAATGATGGCCAGTCGAATGGTCATGTGCTGGCCTATCGCATCGATGCGGCGACAGGTGCGCTCAGGCTTGTCAGCAAGGTCGATGCCGGGGGCGGGGGGACGACCTTCCTCTCGCTCGATCCGCATGGCGGAACGCTGGTGGCGGCGAATTATGGCGGCGGCTCCGTGGCGACCTTCCCGGTGCAGGCGGATGGCGCGCTGGGGCCGCGCGCATCGCTGGTGCAGGATCACGGGACAGGCCCGCACCGGCGGCAGAAAAGCCCTCATGCCCATGCCGCCATCGTGGCGCCGGGCGGCAGGGCTTTGCTGGTGGCAGACCTCGGAGCGGATCGGGTGTTCGTCTATCCCTTCGATCCGATGCGTCATGAGGCTCAGGCGCCCCGGCCCGGATCTGCGGGCGATTACGTGGCGCCACCGGGCAGCGGGCCGCGCCATATGGTGGCGGCGCGCGATGGTCGCTTCCTCTATCTGCTCGACGAACTCAACGCCGATCTGGTGACCCTGCGCTGGGATGCCGGGGCCGGGCATCTTTCCCCGGTGGATGAACAGCCGACGCGCTCCTCCGATGCCTTGGGGGAAAGCAGCGGGTCGGAACTTGCGCTCAGCAGGGATGGGCGGTTTCTCTACGCGGGCAATCGCAGCGAGGGCATGCTGCTGGCCTATGCGCTCGACAAACCCAGCGGCAAGGCGACGCTGGTGCAACGGATCGCCTCGGGCGGCAAGGTGCCATGGTCCTTCGCGCTCTCGCCCGACGGGCGCTGGATGCTGGTCGCCAATGAGCAATCCGACGAGATACGGGTCTTCGCGGTGGATGCGCGCAGCGGTCGGCTGACGGCCACCGACAAACAGCTGCAAACACCCCACCCGGTGAGCATCACCTTTGCCTCCGTGCGCTGAGCGTAGCATGCCAGCTTGATAAGATTTGAGTTTGGCTTGGCAGGTATTGGGTTGGCCCGATTGACCTGCATGGCCCTAACGCGCTTTGGAAGGGACATGCCCGATCCACGGGGCCGCCAAGCCATATTCTGGCCAAAGCCTGTTTCCGGAGAGTGACCTTGCCCGATAAGCTTCACCTGACCTTCGCCGTTGCCGAGCAGCCGCATACCTCCGCCTTGCGCAGCGGGCAGATCCCCGTCGCGGGTGTCGATGCCGAATGGCTGACCATCAAGCCGCAGATCGGCGCCTTCCGCCGCATGGTGCGCGATGTCGAATTCGATGTCTGCGAGCTGGCGCCCACCACCTATATCATCGCGCGGGCCTATGGCGCGCCCTTCATCGCCCTGCCGATCTTCGTGCTGCGCAAGTTCCATCACGCCGGTCTGCTGGTGCGCGAGGACAGCGGCATCAAGACGCCCAGGGATCTGGAAGGCAAGACCGTGGGCGTGCGTGCCTATTCGGTGACGACCGGCGCCTGGACTCGCCAGGTGCTGATCGACGAATTCGGCGTCGACAACAGCAAGATCAACTGGGTTGTCGATGATGAAGAGCATGTCACCCAGATGAAACTGCCTGCCAATGTGCGCCATGCCACCCGTCCGCTGGCCGACATGATGGCCGATGGCGAGCTGCAGGCCGGTTTTCACGGCAATGCCGGCATCGGCCGCAAGGGCAACCCCACCGCCGGCTTCAGCGCCAGCGGCTGGCAGGAGGTCGAGGCCCATTATCCCGACCTGCTCCCCAATGCCGAGGAGCTGGAGTGGGATTACTATCGCCGCACCGGCATCTATCCGATGCATGGCACGATCGTGATCCGGGAATCGGTCGTGAAGGAAAACCCCTGGGTCGCCAAGGCGATCTACGAGGCCTTTGACGAGGCGAAGCAGGGCTGGCTGAAGGATCTGCACTCGGGCGCGGCCAACACCGCTTCGGACGAGCGCTATCGCAAGCTGATCCCGCTGGTGGGGAATGACCCGCTGCCCTATGGCATCGAGGCCAACATCAAGACCATCGAGGCGCTGGAGAAGACCGCCTTCGATCAAGGCCTGACGCCGCGCCGGATGAGCATCGAGGAACTGTTCCTCGATCCTTCCAAGCTGTGAGTTTGCAGTAGAAAAGGGTGAGGTGCGAGGGGGTTACACCCTCGCGCTCCCTTTCGTGTCTGCGTTGCGCTTCGGGTTCGGCCTTGCGCCCGGCTCGCGGTGCCGCAGGCAGGAAAATGATGCCTGCGGCGCCTTAGGTCGCGCAGGTGGAGAGTGAGAGTGCAGCGATGGGGCGCCACTGCCGCTTCGTCGGGAGACGTCATGGGAGCGCGAGGAGGTAACCCCCTCGTATCTTCCTCTTCCTCAAGACTTATCTACTCCGGATCATAATGAATGATCGCCGGCCCTCGCATTGCCCTAAGCCACCGCATAAACCCGGCGCGGAAGGATAACCGCCCCGCCCGGCAGGATTGACGGAGACGTTCATGATTATCGACTGCCACGGCCATTTCACGACCGTACCCAAATCCTTCCGCGATTTCCGCGCCGCTCAGGTGGCGGCGGCCAACGATCCGGCGAATGCGCCCCCGCTGAGCGACAGCTACGTCACCGATGACCAGATCCGCGAAGGCGTGGGCAATGGCCAGCTCAAGCTGCAGCAGGAGCGCGGCTATGACCTGACGCTGTTCTCGCCCATCGCGGGGCTGATGAGCCACCATCTGGGCAATGAGCGCACCAGCCTGGAATGGGCAACGATCAGCAACGATCTGGTCCGCCGGGTCTGCGACATCTACCCTGACAATTTCGTGCCCGTCGGCATGCTGCCTCAGAGCCCCGGCGCGGCGCCGAAGAATTCGATCCCCGAACTGCGCCGCATTGTCGAGGAGCTGGGCTTTGTCGGGGTGAACGTCAACCCCGATCCTACCGGCGGCTACTGGACCGGCAAGCCCTTCACCGACCGTGAATGGTATCCGCTGTTCGAGGCGCTGTGCGATCTGGACGTGCCCGCGATGGTGCATGTGGCGGCCAGCTGCAATCCGAACTTCCACGGCACGGGCGCGCATTATCTCAATGCCGACACGTCGGTGTTCATGCAGATCCTGCAGAGCGACCTGTTCAAGGATTTCCCAACGCTGCGCCTTGTCATTCCCCATGGCGGCGGCGCGGTGCCTTACCACTGGGGCCGCTATCGCGGCATGAGCCTGGAGATGATGGACCGGCCTCTGGAAGGGCTGCTGGACAACATCTATTTCGACACCTGCGTCTACCATCACCCCGGCGTCGAACTGCTGACCAAGGTGGTGCCGACCTCGAATGTGATGTTCGGCAGCGAGATGATCGGTGCGGTGCGTGGCAAGGATCCCGCCACCGGCCACTATTTCGACGACACCAAGCGCTATGTCGATGCCTGCGAGGCGCTGTCGGATGCCGACCGTCACGCGATCTATGAGGGCAATGCGCGCCGCGTCTATCCGCGCCTCGATGCGCTGCTGAAGAAGCGCGGGCTGTAAGCGCCCGCAGCCGGGCCCGCGGGTCTGCCGAATTTATGACCCGCGGCCCAACATCAAATTCCCCGCATCGGCGAATTTGACGAAGCTGACATTCGCAGGACCGACCGATCCGATCGCGGTCCATCGCCGGAGCATCTCCGGCGAAACAGGGAGTCACGCCGCCTGTCCATGCGCAGGCGGCTCAAGGAGGGGCGTGCCGCGATGGCATCACAGATTTTCGACATTCATCCCCATATCATCTCGGATGATGAGACCCGCTACCCGCCCGCGCCGCTGTTCGGCAAGCGTTCGGACTGGTCGCAGGAGCGGCCCAACACCGTCGAGGCGCTGATCGCCGCGATGGACGAGGCCGGTGTGGACCGCGCCGCCGTGGTCCATTCCTCGACCACCTATGGCTTCGACAATGCCTATGTCGTCGATGGCTGCAACCAGTATCCCCACCGGCTGGTCGCGGTGGGCTCGGTCGATGTGGCGGCGCCCGATGCGGTGGCGGTGATCCGCGACTGGGTTGGCAAGGGGCTGAAGGGCCTGCGCATCTTCACCGGCGGCTCGACCAAGGATTTCGACCCCACCGAGCTGGAGAACCCTGCTGCCTACCCGGCTTGGGAGCTTCTGGGCGAACTCGGCATCCCGATGTGCATCCAGACCGGCCCGGTCGGCCTGCCGCAGGTTATCGACCTGGCGACGCGTTTCACCAATGTGAACATCATCCTCGACCATCTGGGCCGCCCCGATGTGCTGGATGGCCCGCCCTATGCCAAGGCCGCCAGCATGTTCGAACTGGCCGCCTTGCCCAACATCTACATGAAGCTGACGCCGCGCATTTTCGGCGATGTGAAAAAGGGCGAGGCCAGCGCCGAAACCTTCTTCCCCAAGGTGGTGGAGGCCTTTGGCGCCAACCGTCTGGCCTGGGGATCGAATTTCCCCACCTCGCCCGGCACGCTTGGCCAGATCAAGGCGGATGCCGAGGCTGGCCTTGCCTGCCTGAGCGATGAGGATCGGGCATGGATCTTTGGCAAGACGGCGCAGCTGCTGTACCCGTCGCTGGGCTGATGGTGCGGAGCGGGGCGTTATACGCTCCCGCTGCCACGCCGGCAGGATAAAAGTGCGAGACGATCACCCACGGAGAGGGTTTATGGCATCAGGTTCAACCATCAGAGGGGGCGGCGCCGGTTCGGGCGTGTCGCTCCCGGTCGGGCCATTGTCCGATATGGCGCGCTGGGCGATTTTGTTCCTGCTGGCGCTGGGGGTGCTGATCTCCTTCCTCGATCGCACCAGCATCGGCTCGGCCATCGCCGACAAGAGCTTTGTCAAAGAGTTCGCGCTGTCCAACGTCGGGCGCGGCTGGATCAATTCGGCCTTTTTCTGGTCTTATGGCATCGCTCAGGTGCCGATGGGCTGGGTGGTGGATCGCTATGGCGTGAAGCGGCCCTATGCGATCCTCTTTGTGCTGTGGTGCGGCGTGTCGTTCTTCACCAGCATGATCAATGTGCTGGGGGCGCTGTTTCTGATGCGGTTGCTGGTGGGTGTGGCCGAGGCGGTGGTGATCCCGGCCAGCTATCGCTGGATCCGCAACAATTTCGAGGAAGGCCGCAACGGCCTGGCCGTGGGCATCTTCGCCATGGGCAACAAGTTCGGCCCGGCCATCGGGGCGCCTGCCGCGGCATGGCTGATCGTCAATTACTCGTGGCGGGCGATGTTCGTGGCCATGGCGGTGGTGGGGCTGGTCTGGCTGCTGGGCTGGTTGTTTCTGGTGCCCGACGACATGCCGCAGGCCGAACATCGCGCGCAGATCCAGCGCAAGGCATCGGGCATCACGCTGGGCGCCGCGCTGCGCAGCCCGGTGGTCTGGGGCGGCATGCTGACCAACTTCTGCTACGGCTATTTCACCTTTTACTGCATGACGTGGATGCCGGCCTATCTGGTGGAAAAGCGCGGGCTGTCCCTCGCCAAATCGGGCGTCTACACCTTCTTCAGCTTTGCGGGCATCGCCATCATGGCGGTGATCGCGGGCTGGGCCGCCGACCGGCTGATCGCGCGCGGGCGCGATCCGGTTCTGGTGCGTAAAGGCTTTGTGATCGCGGGCTTTTGCGGCGGCTGCACCGTGCTGTTGGGCGCCTATGCGTCGAGCCTGAATGTCGCGCTGTTCTGGAATGTCTTTTCGCTGACGGCGCTGGGGCTGGCCACCGCCAACAATCTGGCGCTGTGCCGCCTGACGCTGATCCCCAAGCCCGCTGTGGGCCTGGTCACCGGTGTGCAGCAGGTGGCGACCAGCCTGGCGGGCGGTGTTTCGGCGTCGCTGTCGGGGTGGCTGCTTCAGAAAAGCGGGGGCTATGACGTGCCGATGCTGGTCATCTTCGTCTTCCTGCTGATCGGCGCGGTGGGGACATGGACCCTGTTGAGGCCGGAATGGGCGCCCAGATTGTCGGAAGAGTAGAAAGAGAGGGCCGCCTGATGCAATCGGGTGGTGACAAGAATGAATTGGCCGGGCGCGGGGGGAAAGGGTTAACCACCCGCCTGACCCCGGGGCGGGCAACCGCCGGACTTCAAAGAGGATCATATGGCGAAAATCGTGTTCGGTATGGCTGTGCCCCACAGCGGCATGCTGGGGCAGAAGCCGGAAGACTGGCTCGCCAATGGCGAGCGTGACCGCAACAACCAGGAATTGTGGTTCCGCGGCCGGACCTACACTTATCCCGAGCTGGAAGCCCTGCGCGGCGCGGCTTTCGAGCCCTTCCTGACCATCGAGGAACGCACGGAGCGAGCCACCCGCTGCCGCAAGGCGCTCGATACGATGGCGCAGGCTTACAGGGATGCGAAGATCGATGTGGCCATTGTGCTGGGCAAGGACCAGAAGGAGATCTGGCCCGATCAGTCGCCTTCCATCACCATCTACTCGGGCGAGGATGTCCACAACGGGCCGCCGCAGCGCCCGGTCTATGCGCCTGACCATCATGTGGTGCATCAGGCCTATCCGGATTTTGCGACATATCTCATCAAGACCTTCCAGAAGGAGGGTTTCGATCTTAACGATCTTCAGGCCTGGCCCGAAAACGTCTGGATGGCCCAGCGCCAGGGCATGAAGCCGGACTATCCGGTGGTGCCGCATGCCTACAGCTTCGTCTATCACCAGATCATGGGCGGCGATGTGCCGCGTCATGTGCCGATGCTGTTCAACCTGTTCTATCCGCCCACGCAGCCTTCCATGGCGCGCTGCATCCAGTTCGGCCGCGTGCTGCGTGAAGCCATCGAGGCCTGGCCCGAGGATGTGCGCGTGGCGGTGATCGCCAGCGGCGGCCTGACGCACTTCGTGAACGACGAGGAGTTCGACCGCGATGTGATGGGCAAGCTGGCCGCTTACGATTTCGATGGGCTCTCGGCCATTGATGACAGCTGGTTCCAGTCCGGTACGTCGGAGGTGAAGATCTATTCCATCGTGGTGATGGCGCTGCAGCATACCGGAGCGCAGATGACGCTGGTCGATTACGTGCCCTGTTGGCGCACCGCAGCCGGCACGGGCGAGGGCATGGGCTTCATGTATTGGCAGGCTCCCGAAGCCTGAGGCATTCCCACATTCTTAAAGGACAATTCCATGAGCAATCGCCTGAACGGCATCATCCGCGCTTTCGAGGAGGGCAAGCCCGCCTTCACCTGCTTCGCCAAATCGGACAAGCAGAGCGCCATCGACCTGTCGGACAGCCCCTATGACGGGCTGGTCGTGGAAATGGAGCATAATCCCTTCGATATGTCCGCGCTGGGCGATTTCCTGCAATATCTGCTCAACCGCAAGCAGATCCATGGCGCGGCCACGGTCGCCCCAGCGGTGACGCCGCTGGTGCGCATTCCTTCGAACGGCGGCGAGATGGACCAGTGGCAGGCCAAGCAGTCGCTGGATCGCGGCGTTTATGGCATCATCACGCCGCATGTGAAGACGGTGCAGCAGGCCTACAACGCCGTGGCCGCCTGCCGCTATGCCCGCCCGAAAAACGCGCCCCTGTATGAGCCCAAGGGCGTGCGTGGCGATGGCCCCGCCACGGCGGCCCGCTATTGGGGGCTGAGCCAGCCCGACTATTACGCCAAGGCCGATGTCTGGCCGCTGGCGCCTGAGGGTGAGCTGCTGGTCGGGCTGATGATCGAGAGCATCGAGGCGATCGAAAATCTCGACGACATGCTGGCCAATGTGCCCGGCATCGGCTTCTGCCTGATCGGTGAGGGAGATCTGTCGCAGGAGCTGGGCTATGCCCGCCAGTATGAGCATCCCGAAGTGCTGGGCGCGATGGCAAAGATCGTCGAGACCTGCAAGAAGCACAATGTCGTGGTCGGCAACCCGCACACCAATGCCAAGAATGTCGAGCGCCTGCTGGGTGAGGGCTATCGCTTCCTGATGAGCGCGCCTCAGCGGTCCTATGGCGTGATCGGGCAGGCGCGGGAGATGGCCGGGTATTAAGAAAACAAGGGAAGGTGCGAGGGTGTTACACCCTCGCGCTCCCGGTTTTTGTCGGCCTTGGCGTTACGGGTTCGGCGTTGGAGCAAGGTCGCAGCGCCGCCAAGACTGCGCTGTCGGATTTCAGGCCTGCGGCGCTTTTTGGTGGTGCAGGTGGAGAGGTTCGGCGCAAGGATCGGGCGCCACTGCCCTACCGTCGGAAGACGTTCCGGGAGCGCGAGGGCCCGGAGCATTCCTCTTGAGGAATGCGACCAACAAGGACTTCCCCTTCAAATCAATCACCCCACGGCCCCTTCCAATTGGTGTCGGAGGCCTTTCTTCCCGATGACGGGCTGCGGGACCATGCCCGCCGCAAAATGGATGGAACGCGATGAACGGATCGGAAAGCCTTGTCACCACGCTGGTCGCGCAGGGGGTGGATGTTTGCTTCGCCAATCCGGGCACGTCGGAGATGCATTTTCTGGCCGCGCTGGAGAACCCCGCGATGCGCTCGGTGTTGTGCCTGTATGAGGGCGTGGCGACGGGCGCGGCGGATGGCTATTACCGCATGAAGGGCACGCCGGCCTCCACGCTGCTGCATCTGGGGCCGGGTCTGGCCAATGGCCTGTCGAACATTCACAACGCCAAGCGCGCGGGCAGCGCGATGGTCAACATCATCGGCGAGCATGCCACGCATCACCTGAAGTATGATGCGCCCTTGAAGTCCGATATCGAGGGGCTGGCGCGCCCGCTGTGCCATTGGGTGCGGCGCACGGATACGGCGAAAACGCTGGCCTATGATGCCTATCGCGCCGTCACCGCCGCGCGCCCGGGCAAGATTGCCACGCTGATCCTGCCGGGCGACACCAGTTGGGGCGATGCGGGCGAGGTGCCCGGTTTCCCCATCGAACTGCCCGAACCGCCAGCCCCCAGTCAGGAGCGGATCGACCATATCGCCCGCACCATCAAGGGTGCGCAGGAGCCCGTGCTGGTCATTCTGGCGGGCCTTGCCACCCATGGTCCCGCTGTCGAACTGGCGGGCCGTCTTGCCGCCGCTACCGGCGCGCGCATCGCCACGCAGTTCTTCACTGCCCGGATCGAGCGCGGCGCGGGCCGCGCGCCGCTGGAGCGCATCCCCTATTTCGTGCCCGCCGCGCTGGAGTATCTGGCGCCCTTCCGCCACATCATCACGCTGGAAACCACCGAGCCGATTGCCTTTTTCAGCTATCCCGGCTCGCCCAGCCTGCTCAAGCATCCCGATGCCGCTGTTCACACCCTGTCCGAAACCGGCGAGGACAGTGCCAAGGCGCTGGAGATGCTGCTGGATGCTCTGGGGGCTACCAACACCGCGCCAATCCTGCAGCCGCGCATCGAAACGCCGGTGCCGCAGGGCAAGCTGGACCCCACCAGCATCGCCCATGCGCTGGCCGCGGCCATGCCGGAACACTGCATTCTGGTCGATGAATCGCTGACCACCGGCCGCCAGTCGATGGGGCTGACGGCGGGCGCCCTGCCGCATGATACCATCCAGAACATGGGCGGCTCGATCGGCTATGGCACGCCTGTCGCCACCGGAGCGGCGGTGGCTTGCCCGGATCGCCGCGTCTTCACCATCGTGGGCGATGGCAGCGCGATGTATACGATCCAGTCGCTATGGACGCAGGCGCGTGAAAGCCTGAACGTCACCACCATCGTCTTCGCCAACCACTCTTACCAGATCCTCAAGAGCGAATATGCCAACATGGGCTTTGGCGCGCCGGGCCCTCAGGCGCTGGCGATGATCGACATCGGCAATCCGCGCATCGACTGGGTGGCCATGGGCACCAGCATGGGCGTGCCCAGCGTGCGCGTGGAAACTGCCGAGGATTTCCATGCCCAGATGGTGCGCACCGTGGGCGAAAGCGGCCCGGCGCTCATCGAAGTCTGTCTGTAAAACAAAGGGAAGAGGTTCATGACCGACACCACCGCTGACGTGCTGACCCTGCGCGCCAACATCGACGACTATCCCGTCACCAAGGCGCTGCGCGAGGGCCGTGTTACCTCCGATATCGTCAAGCTGGACATCTGCGGCCCCAGCCCGGCGCAGAACGGCTTCAAGCCGATGCTGCGCGAAAACGCCTTCGATTGCGGCGAGCTGGCCATCGTCACCTATCTGCAGGCCAGGTGCTACGGTAAGCCCTATGTGATGCTGCCCGCGCCGATCTCGGGCCGTTTTCAGCATCACTGCGCGGGCTTCAACCGCGAGCTGGGCCATGTCAGCCCCAAGGACATCGAGGGCACGCGTGTGGGCGTGCGCACCTATGCCCAGACCACCGGCCTGTGGGTGCGCGGCATTCTGCAGCACGAATATGGCGTGGACCTCAACAAGGTGACCTGGTGCACCGTGGGCGAGGGGCACCTTCTCGAATACACCGATCCGGCCAATTGCGAACGCCTGCCCAAGGGCAGCGACATCGGCCAGATGATGCTCGACGGCGAACTGAAGGCCACGCTGCAGGGCATCGACCTGCCCAAGGATTCGCGTGTCGAGCGTCTCGTCCCCGATCCTTTCAACGCCGCCAAGGACTGGTTCGCGCGCGAGGGCGTGGTGCCCATCAACCACATCTTCGTGGTGCATGAGGAGATTTCGAGGAACCGCCCCGACGTGGTGCGCGAACTCTACCGCATGGTGCAGGAAAGCCGAGACCTTACCGAAGGCGGCGTGTCCGATCCTTTCCCGCCGATGGGCCGCGCGGCCAATGAAAAGGGCCTGCAACTGGCCATCGACTGGGCCTTCGAGCAGAAGATCATCCCGCGCAAGCTGTCGGTGGACGAGCTTTTTGACGAAACGACCGGGAATCTGGGGTAAGATTCGGGAAGTAAAAGAGAAATGCGAGGGCCATCGCCCTCGCGCTCCCTTTACTGTCTGCCTTGGCGCCTTGCCTATCGGTCCTGCACGCATTCTTGGCGCCGCAGGCTTTCTTGCGGCGCGCTTGCACAGTAGGATGGCCTGCCTGCGGTGGTGTAGGTGGAGAGGCTGGGCGCATCATCGCGGTGCTACTGCCCATGCGTCGGGAGACGTTATGGGAGCGCGAGGGCCCGGAGCATCTCTCTTGAGAGATGCGACCAACAAAGACGCTCCCCTCGCATTTCTATTTTTAATATCTCCCCCAGCCTTTCCATCTTGCAGCGCGGCACGTCCAGCGTCAGGAACCGACTGTGACCGACAGCACCTTCCCCTTCGCCTATCGCGACTTCCGCCTGTTCTGGATCGCGCGCATTTTCGCGATGCTGGCGCAGAGCAGCATGGTCCTGTCGATCGGCTGGCAGGTGTACGACGTTGCGCGCCTGACGATGAGCGTGAAGGAGGCTGCTTTCCGGCTCGGCCTGATCGGTTTTTTCCAGTTCCTGCCGGTGCTGTTGCTCACGCCGGTTTCGGGGCTGGTGGCGGATCGGGTGGACCGGCGGCTGATCGCCAGCCTGTCCCTGATGGTGCAATGGTTGGGGGCGGTGCTGTTGACGGTGCTGGCCTTTGGCAGTTCGGTCAGTCTGGTGATGCTTTATCTTGTCTCCACTGCCCTGGGGGTGTTTCGCGCCTTCTATATGCCCTCGATGAATGCGCTGGCCCCCAATCTGGTCCCGCGTGAGGTGCTGCCGCGCGCGATCGCCACCAATGCCATGGCCGGGCGGGCCGGAGCCATTCTGGGGCCGGTGCTGGGCGGGATGGCCTATGCGCTGGGGCCGGGCTACGCCTTCGGGCTGGCGGCGGTGCTGCTGCTGGTCGCCGTGTGCTGCCTGATCGCCATCCGCACCCGCATGAATGCCGCCGAGCGCAGCACGGCCCATCCCTTCGAGCAGATGCGCGAGGGACTGTCCTATGTCTTCACCAACCGCCTGCTGCTGGGAACGATCTCGCTCGATCTGTTTGCCGTGCTGCTGGGGGGCGCCACGGCGATCCTGCCCGCCTATGCCCGCGATATCCTGCATGTCGGGCCGCAGGGGCTGGGCATGCTGCGCGCCAGTCCCGCGGTGGGGGCGCTCACCATGGCCGTGTGGTTCGCTTGGCGGCCGCTCCGCGATCAGGTGGGCGGCGCGATGCTGGTGGCCGTGGCGGTGTTCGGTGTGGCGACCATGGGCTTCGGGCTGTCGCGATGGTTGCCGCTGTCGATGCTGTCGCTGATCGTGATCGGCGCGGCGGATATGGTTTCGGTGGTGATCCGCCAGTCGCTGATGCAGCTGCACACGCCCAATGAGATGCGCGGACGGGTAGGCGCCATCTCGACCCTGTTCATTTCGGCCTCCAACGAATTGGGCGAGGCGGAGAGCGGCTTTATGGCCGCCCTGCTGGGGCCGGTTGCCGCTGTTGTCGTGGGCGGGCTGGGCTCGGTTCTGGTGGCGGCGGCATGGTCGCGACTGTTTCCGGAATTGCGCGCCGCCCGGCGTTTCGACGCGCCGAAACAGGTCAAATAATCCGCCGATTAGGCAATGATCCGCGACAGTGAGTTGCCAGACGAGCGCTTGCACGAAGCGCTGCGTTTCCCGAAACTTCACCCGAAAGAACGGTCCGCTCCGCGCCTGCCCATGTCAGGCTGGCGGGCCGCAATCACGAGAAGAGCGGGTGATGGAAAGCGGAATGATAGCAGTGTCGGGTGCGGTCGCTTTTCCGGCTGACGCCTTATGAACGACCAGCCTTTCGGAACGATTGTCTACATCGGCACGCAGGGCGGCGGGCCCGATGGTGGCATTCATGCCACCCGTCTGGACGAAGCCACCGGTCGTCTCGGCCCGGTCAGCCTGGTGGCGGCGGTCGATCGGCCGACCTGGGTGCTTGCCGACACCGGGCGGGGCCTTCTTCATGCCGTGAGCGAAATGGGCAATGCCGGAGATCGCATCGGCGACGTCATGAGCTTTCGCATCGATGGGGCAAGCGCGGGGCTGACCCTCCTTGGCAAAGCGCCTTCCGGGGGGGGAGGGCCCACGCATCTGGCTCTTGGCCCGGATGGGGAAACGCTGTTCGTCGCCAATTTCGGCGGTGGCGAGGTGGCGGTGATGCCCATCTCGGCGCAAGGGGTGGTGCAGCCCGTCTGCGCGCGCCTTGTCAACAGCGGGAGCGGGCCGCATCGGCGCCAGAAAGGCCCGCATGCCCATGGCGTGACGCTGGACCCGTCGGCGGGCTTTCTGCTCGTGGCCGATATGGGCGCGGACCGGATCTTCCTCCATCGCTACGATGCCGCGCGCCGTGCCCTTGAGGATGCGCCCGATCTGCATGTCGCGGTGCCCGCCGGGGCCGGGCCGCGCCTGCTGCTTTTCGGCAAAGATGGCCGCTTCGCCTATCTGCTGACCGAGCTGTCCGCCGAAATTTACGTCTATGGCTGGGATACCGCGACCGGGCGCCTCACCCCGCAAGGCATGATCCGGCTCGATCCGCCCGATGCTCCGGGCGATCCCAGTGCCGCCGGCTTCACCCTGTCCGCCGATGGGCGCTTTCTTTACGCGACGAACCGCAGGACGGGAGCGATCCATGTCTTCGCCATCGATGCTGCTGATGGCCAGCTGACGCCTGTGCAGACCATCGACGCAGGGGGGGACAAGCCCTGGGCCGTCGAGATCACGCCGACCGGCCGCTGGCTGCTGGTGGCCAATCAGGCATCAAACCTTGTGCGCCTGTTCGCGGTGGACCCCGCCAGCGGACAGCTCACCGCCACCTCCGCCGTGCTGGCGGTTGGTGCCCCCACAAGCTTCGCTTTCGCCAGCGCCTGACCGCGCTACGATCCACCGCTGCCGCGGCGATCGATCACTCTTTTCCATGATCGGAGAGTTACCTTGAACACCGACCCACAGACCCGCGCCGCGCCGGGCATCCCCGCTGAGAAGGGCGCCAAAAAGGGCGTGATGCTGATGAACCGCATCGGCCCTTCCTCCAGCGCGCTCTACATCGCCAATGCCGACGGTAGCGATGAGCGACTGCTGCTGCCTGAGGGCAACCTCGACTATCACGCCAGCTTCTCGCCCGATGGCCAGTGGATCAGCTTTACCAGCGAGCGCAACGGCGATGGGCAGGCCGATGTCTTCCGCTGCCGTCCGGATGGCAGCGATGTGCAGCCGGTGGTGGAGACGCCTTCGGTGGAAGATGCGCTGGTGCTCTCGCCCGATGGCAGCAAGGGTGCTTTCGTGTCCACCGCCGATGGCTATCGCGCCAACATCTGGGTGGTCGATCTCGCCACGGGTGAAAAGCGCAGACTGACCGGCGGCGACACCTCGAAAATCGATGCGGAAACGCCAGACTGCTCCTTCCGCCCCGCCTGGTCCCCCGATGGCGCGTGGATTGCTTTCTCGTCCGACCGCAACACCGGCTGGACCGGGCACAGCAATGGCCATGGCTGGGAGCATACGCAGGAACTCTCGATCTATGTCATCCGCGCCGATGGCAGCGATCTGCGCCAGCTCGTCTCGAAGCCGGGCTATTGCCTCGGATCGCCCAAATGGTCGCCCGATGGCAGCCGGATCGTCTTCTACGAACTGGAGCGGGAGCATACATGGGGGGCGCGCCGCCCGGAATGGATCGGGCGGATCGCATCCCAGATCGTCTCGGTGGACGCCGCGACGGGCAAGGATCGCATCGAGCATACCACCGGCCCCGATCTGAAGCTGGCCCCGCAGTTCATGGCCAATGGCAAGGATGTCGCCTATTTCATCAAGGCGGGCGGCGCCGGGCCCGGCATGCGCGCCACCGATGCGGCATGGGTGCAGAAAGAGGCGGCCACCGGCCTGCATTACACCTCGGGCGCGTCATCGGTGCTGCGCCAGCTGCGCTCACCCTGCTGGTCGCCCGATGGTACGAAGGTGGTCTATGAGAAGGTCGGCTTCGGTTTTCGCGCCCAGAACAAGCCGCTCTACAGCTGGGACGAGGACTGGGACTATCGCTCCACCGACACTTTCCCGGTGCTGTCGCGCCAGGGGCGGCTGATGATCACCCAGAAGCAGCTGGGCAATTCATCGGTGGTGACGATGAAGGCGGATGGTAGCGATCAGGTCGTGGCCTTCGACGCGGCCAAGGCCGGGCTCGATCCGCTGCTCAACAAGAAGGGCATTGCCGGGGCATTCCAGCCGACATGGTCGCCCGATGGGCAATGGGCGGCCTTTGGATGCGGCAACTGGTTCCAGGAACGCAAAGGCCATGACAAGGCCGTGCTGATGCGCGCCAGGGTGGACGGTTCCTTCCATGAGGCGCTGACCGATGGCACGGTGCATTCGGGCTTTCCCAGCTATTCGGCGGATGGGCGTTACATTGTCTACCGCGTCTGGGGCGAGGGGCATTTCGGCCTGCGCATCCATGATCTGGAGGACAACAGCACCCGTGTCCTGACGCAAGAGAAGGACAATCTGCCCTTCTGGTCGCCCGATGGCGAACTGATCACCTTCACCCGTCAGTTCGGCCCGGCAAACTATCATGTCTGCACCATCCGGCCCGATGGCAGCGATTATCGCATCCTGACGGAGACCGGCGCCAATGACGGCCATTCGGTGTGGACCCATGACAACCGCATCCTCTATTCCAGCGGCATGTATGGTTTCCGCGATGAGGCGGCGATCTATGACTTCACCTTCCAGCCCTATGGCCAGATCTTCGTGATGGATGCCGATGGCGGCAACAAGCGCCTGCTGACCGACAGCCTGTGGGAGGATTCCATGCCGCTCTACATTCCGGCCGAGTTCCTCTGATGGTGTGAACCGGCGGCGGTCGGGGTTTCCGCCGCCGCCGGTGTTATGATCGGGCGGGAATATGCCCGCTCAATTCCGCGCCGGCGTCACGCCTGAATGCCAGATTGGCCAGCAGCGCCAGCAGCGACAGGCCGGTCACGGTCCAGATGGCGAGGGAAAAATCCTTGAAACCGGGGCGGACATGGCCGTGCCAGCGCATCGCCAGACCCAGCGTGGTGGCGCCCGCGCAGATGCCCAGCGACAGCGAGAGCTGCTGGAAGGTCGCGTAAAAGCTGGTCGCCCGGCTCATGTGATCGGCGGGGATATCGGCATAGGCAATCGCATTGTAGGCGGTGAACTGCAGCGACACCAGAAAGCCGCAGACCATCAGCAGGGCAAAGATCGCTCCCATCGGCCAGCCCGGGCCGATCCATCCCGCGATGGCATAGCAGAGCGGGGAGGCGACGCCGATCACCGCCAGCGTGGTGCGGAAGCCGAAGCGCCGCAAGGCCCGGCGCGCCACGCCCTTCATCGCAAAGGCGCCCAGCGCGGTGGACAGGGTGATGCCGCCGCTGGCCGCCGCGTTCAGCCCGAACGCCAGTTGCAGCACCATCGGCATCAGGAAAGGCATGGCGCCCTGCGTGATCCGGATCAGCGTGCCGCCGATCACCGACAGCCGGAAGGTCGCGATGCGCATCAGCGCGATGTCGAGCAGGGGAAAGGCGGTGCGGCGGGCGTGACGCACATACAGCAGTGTTGCCAGTGCGCCCAGCCCGATCAGCAGCATGGCGACAGGCCCCTGGCCGACCCTTTCCGCCAATTGCAGGCCGAAAATCAGCGGCGCCAGCGCCAGCGCGCAGAGGATGAAGCCCATGCGGTCGAAGGGCGTATGGGTTTCGGGCGCGGTATCGGCAATGAAGCGGCCGACCAGCACGATGCCCAGCACCCCCATCGGCACGTTGATCCAGAAGATCCAGCGCCAGTCGAGCCAGGTTACGATCGCCCCACCCACCGGAGGGCCCAGAATGGGGCCGATCATCGCCGGCATGGTGAGCCAGGCCATGGCCGCGACCATCTCGTCCTTGCGCACCGAGCGCAGCAGCACCAGACGCCCGACCGGCACCATCAGCGCCCCGCCGATGCCCTGCAGAAAGCGGGCCATGACCAGCGTGGCCAGCCCCGGCGCAAAGCCGCAGGCCACCGAACCGAGGACAAAGACGGCAATCGCCGCCTGGAATGTCTTGCGGGCGCCAAAACGGTCGGCCACCGGGCCGGAGGCGGGAATAAAGACCGCCAGCGCCAGCAGATAGCCGGTGAGGGCCAGGCTGATATCGGAGGGCGATACGCCGAATTCACGGGCCATGGTCGGCAGCGCGGTGGCCAGCACCGTCGCGTCGAGATTTTGCATGAACAGCGCGCAGGCGACGATGAGGGCCACGCGCTGATAGGGGATCTGTGGCTGAACGCTCATGATGATGCGGGCTCCGGCGCGAAAGCGGCTTGAAGGAACGCTGCCTTGGCATGGCATTCGGCCCATTCGCCGCGGGGATCGGAATCGCGCACGATCCCCGACCCCACCCCGAAGCTGATCCGCGCGGTCGCGTGGTGCTGGACCAGCGTGCGGATCAGCACATTGAACGCCGCGCTGCCATCCGGAGCGATATAGCCCATCGATCCAGTGTAACAGCCCCGGTTGCGTTGCTCCTGCCCGGCGATGATCTCCATGGCGCGGATCTTGGGGGCGCCGGTGATCGAACCGCAGGGGAACAGGCGCTCGATCACATCGATGGCATCCAGACCGGACTGCAGTTGGGCGGTGATCGAGCTCGTCATCTGATGCAGGGTGGGGTAGGTCTCGATGCCGAAGAGGTCTTCCACCCGCACGCTGCCCGGCTGCGAGACCCGCGACAGGTCATTGCGCAGCAAATCCACGATCATCAGATTTTCGGCGCGCTCCTTGGGATCGGCCTGCAGGCGCGCCTTGGCGGCGGCATCCCGCGCGGCATCGGTGCCGCGTCTGGCCGTGCCCTTCATCGGGCGGGCGGAAACGATGGTGTCACGCAGGGCGAAGAACAGTTCGGGGGAGAAGGACTGCAGCGTCGCCTCGCCTGTTGAGAGCATCCCGCCCCAGCCCGCCTGTTGCGCGCCGCGCAGGGCGAGGTAGCGTTCGAACGGGTCTCCATGATCCTCGATCAGGGCTTCGAGTGTGAAATTGACCTGATAGCAATCGCCGGCCTCGATCAGCGCCAGAATGTCAGAGACGCTCCGGAGGTAGCTACCCTCCAGGGCCGAAGGGATCGGCGATCGTTCGATGGTGCCGGTCCGATCGGCGGCCCTTGGGGGGAGGGTGATCGTGCGGGGCGCGTCGAACAGGCCGAACCACAGCAAAGGCAGATCGCCCGGGCCCCGAAAGCGGCTGGCAAGCCGGGGTTCCAGCGCAAAGCCGGCCTCATAGGCGAGAAAGCCCGCCGCATGATGGCCCCGCGCCACGCCCTCGCGCAGGCGGTCCAGCGCCGGGCGGACATCCTCCAGCCGGTGTGCCGCGATGATCTCATGCGGCTGATGGAACAGCAGGCCGGGGGAGGCCCCACGTGCATCGTCCAGCAGCACATAGGGCGAGCCGCCTTCGGGCAGCGACGACGCATGCGCGGCAGGAACGCCGCCGGTGTCCTGCCAGCCGGATGGCACAAGGCGTCGCTGAAGCTGACCCAAGCGTCCCTCTCAGCCCTTGCGCAGCAGCACGCGGGTGCCGGCCATCGCACCGGGGACGGCGCGGGGTTTGTCGATCCGCACCTCGGCCTCGGTCACGACATCGGCCTCCAGACATTTGCGCGCCAGCCTCTGCGCGAAGGTCTCGATCAGGCCGATGCGCTGCCCGGCAAGATGTCGCGCGTAATCGCCAATGTCGGCATAGTTGAAGGTTTCGCCCAGTTCGTCATGGCCGGGCGGCGTGACGGTCAGGGTGACATGCAGGATCAGCGGCTGAAGCACGCCATGCTCCGCGGCATAGGCGCCGATATCGGCCATGACCTGCAGATCGTGCAGCATGACCTCGCAGCGGCTGGTGATGCCCGGGTTCAAGGCCACCAGTTCGGGCCGTGCCACGGGCTGGCCGAAGGGTGCCGATGCGAGTCTGGTCATGAATGCAGGCTCCTTGCGGCCTTGATGGTGTTGGCAAGCAGGCAGGCGATGGTCATCGGGCCCACGCCGCCGGGCACGGGCGTGACGGCAGCGGCATGCTCCATCTCGCCTATGGCACAGTCTCCGACGATCTTCGACGTGCCATCCGCATTTTCAATGCGGTTGATCCCTACATCGATCACCACCGCGCCGGGTTTCACCCAGTCGCCCCGCACCAGACCGGGTGAACCGGCTGCCGCCACGATCAGGTCCGCCTTGCGCGCGATGTCGGGCAGGCCCTGCGTGGCGATATGGGTGACGGTGACGGTGCATTCGCGTTCGAGCAGCAGCATGGCGATCGGCTTGCCCACGATGTTCGACTTGCCGATCACCACCGCATGCTTGCCCCGCAGATCATCGATCACCGTATCGATCAGCATCATGCAGCCCAGCGGCGTGCAGGGCACCAGCCCGTCCGTGCCGGTCGAGAGCCGCCCGACATTGACGGGGTGAAACCCGTCGACATCCTTGCCCGGCGTGATGGCGTCCAGCACCCGTGTGGCCGCGATATGGCCGGGCAGGGGCAGCTGGACCAGAATGCCGTCGACCGAGGGGTCGGCATTGAGCCGGGCGATCAGGGCCAGCAGATCGGCCTGTGAGGTGGCGCCATCCAGCCGGTACTCGATCGAGGCGATGCCGGTCTTGCGGCACTGGGCGATCTTGCGGCGCACGTAGATCTCGCTGGCCGGATTAGCGCCCACCAGCACCACGGCAAGAGCCGGGGCACGGCCCGTTTCGGCGAGAAACCGGGCCGCCTCCCGCGCCACCTCTTCGCTCAGGCCTTCGGCGATCTGCTTGCCCGGGATGGTCCGCAGCATCGGGTCAGTGCCGGAAGACGACGGTGCGGCTGCCGTTGAGCAGCACACGGTCCTCCAGATGTAGGCGCACCGCTTCGGAGAGGACGCGCCGCTCGATGTCACGCCCCTTGCGCACCAGCTCATCGGGCATATCGGCATGGCTGACCCGCTCGACATCCTGATGGATGATCGGGCCCTCATCCAGATCCGCCGTGACGTAATGGGCTGTCGCGCCGATCATCTTCACGCCCCGGTCATAGGCCTGATGATAGGGTTTCGCGCCCTTGAAGCCGGGCAGAAAGCTGTGATGGATGTTGATGCAGCGCCCCGAGAGAAACGCCGCCAGATCGTCGGACAGGATCTGCATATAGCGCGCCAGCACGATCAGTTCGGCCCCGGTTTCCTCGACCAGCGCCTTGATGCGAGCTTCCTGGCTGGGTTTGGTGTCGCGGGTGATCGGAAAATGGTGATAGGGGATGCCGCTTTGCAGCGAGATCGTCACCGCATCGCGCGGGTGATTGCCGACGATGCCCACCACATCCATCGGCAGCTCGCCGATGCGGCGGCGATAGAGCAGATCGCCCAGACAATGGTCGAATTTGCTGACCATCATCAGCACCCTGGTCGGCGTGGCATGGCGGCGCAGTTTCCACGCCATGCCGAAACCGGCGGCCATCGGCTGGAAGGTCTCGCGAAAGCGGTTGAGGGCTTGCTCGTCCGGCAGGTCGACATCGACGCGCATGAAGAAGCGGCCGCTTTCCCGGTCATTGAACTGCGCGGCATCCAGAATGTTGCCGCCATGCGTGGCGAGGCATCCGGCGACGGCGGCCACCAGTCCCGGGCGGTCGGCGCATTGCAGGGTCAGCGTGCAGATATCGGTCACGGCAGGGTCTTTCTGTTCTTATGATTTACGGGCGGGCCTGATAGTCGGCGATCCAGGCGACGGTCTTTTCAAGCCCGCCAAAGGGATAGAAATGGAGCTGAACCTCGCCATGGGCGGGCGTCAGGCCGTGCGACAGCGCCTCGAGCATGCGGTCGGGCCCGGCGGTGCCGATCAGCCTTGTGATCGAGATGCCATATTTCGCCAGCACCGAGGCCGAGGCGCCCACGCCGCAACGCGCGGCAAAGCGCATCAGCGTCTTGATGCCCGCCGGGCCGGGCACGCCGAGGCGCACCGGCGCATCGATGCCGCGCGCGCGCAAGGTCTCGATCCAGCGCAGGAAGGGCTCGGCATCGAAGCCGAACTGGGTGACGATGACGGGCTTCATGCCGCGCGCCGTGATCGCCGCGCATTTCTCCTCCAGCACCTGCAGGCATTGCGCCCCGGTCATATGCGGGTGACCTTCGGGATGGCCGGCCAGCCCCACGGTGCGCACCCCGGCGCGCTCGAAAGCGCCCGTGGCGATCAGCGAGGCTGTGTCGGCGAAGGGCCCCGCCGGTTCGGGCGGATCGCCCGCGACGACAAAGCAGCGCCGCACGCCGGATTCATCAACCAGCCGCTTGAGGAAACCCTCGAAATCATCGTTGGAGGTCAGGCGCCGGGCGGAGAAATGCGGCATGGGCACAAAACCCAGCAGGCGCACCGCGCGGGTCGCATCAAGGCGTGCCTGAGCATCCTCGCTGGGCAGGAAGGTGATGGCGACGATGGTGCGCGGCGGGATCAGCGGCGCGGCGGCGGTCAGCGCCTCGACATCCTTGGCGGTGATCTCGATCGAATAGCCCTGGGTGACGTCATGATGGGCATCGTCGCGGGGAGGCTGGATCAGGGGCGGACTCATCATGGGATCACCTCGAACTCGGGCATCATCGTGCCGGGGCGCGTCACGCGCAGGCTTCGCCGTTCCCGTCCGCGCGATGGTGTGCGGGCGGGCGGGGCTGTCTTTGGGAGGGGGCCGGAGGGAAGATGCCCTCCGGCCTGTCCTTCTTACTTGCGGTAGGTGTTGCGGGCGTGGGCGCCATAGGGGGCCGGGGCCACCAGCGCCTTCACCTCGGCCTGGTCATGCGGCTCGACCTGCGGCTTCTTGGAAACCGGGTTTTCGCCCCACAGCACGGTGACTTCGGTGTCGGTCGCGGTGAAATCCTGATCGACCACCGCCAGCGAGACGATCTTGCGCTCATTGGCGATGTAACCGCAGTCAAGCGAGATGCCCACAGACTTGCCGCCGACCAGCACGGCATCCATCTGATAGAGGCCATAACGCGCCTTGGGCATGTTGAAGTGCTTGTACCTGGGGCCATCGCGCCAGGCCGAGGAGACGACGCGCGCCATATCGTCGGCATCCCACACCAGCGTCACCTTCTTGCGGCGCTTCTCGATCTTTTCCAGCACCTCGCGGCCCACGAAA
Organism: Novosphingobium rosa NBRC 15208; assembly: GCF_001598555.1. Classification (GTDB taxonomy): domain Bacteria; phylum Pseudomonadota; class Alphaproteobacteria; order Sphingomonadales; family Sphingomonadaceae; genus Novosphingobium; species Novosphingobium rosa. The sequence goes on along the minus strand of NZ_BCZE01000027.1, from coordinate 56,449 downwards.
TCATGGTCGAACTTGACGATGCGGTCATAGCCCAGATCGAAGGGGGTGACGTAATAATCCTCGATGTTGGCCGAGGCGAAGCTGCCCGCCAGACTGCCCGCCGACTTGGCGGGGAGCCATTCGCGATAGGCCTTCATGCTGTCATGGCTGAAGATCGCGGGCAGGGGGCCGGGCACCCAGCCGGATTCCAGATTGGCGGTGGAATAGGCGATCGAGCCCACGCGCAGCAGGCCGAATTCCTCGCCTGCCTTCAGGATGGCGTCGCGCACGGCATCGCCCTGCGACCAGGGGCCGAACATCTCGAAGCCGACCGCGCCCGCCATGCCGTGACGCAGCGCGCGCACGCGGTGGCCGGCGATGGTGAAATCGCACATGCCGAAGAACTTCACATCGGGAACGGGCTGACCGGTGACCTTCTCCATCAGCGCGCCGGCCAGCGGGCCCTGCACCTCATAGCGGTATTCCAGCGGCGGACGGCCACCGCGGTCCATCGACTGCGGGTCGCGCTCGGTGGTGACGTTCCAGTTGCCGGTCTCGACATGATACTGCACCCAGTCGAGCGCGGTGGGGCGGCCCACGAGGTTGAACAGCTCGTCCTCAAGGTAGAAGAGCACGCAGTCGCCGAGGTAATAGCCCTCGGGCGTGCAGCAGACGAACTGCTTGGCCATGCCGGGGGTGAAGCCCTCGAAGCTGTTGACCGCCAGATATTTGAGCAGCTTGAAGGCATCGGGCCCCTTCATATAATGGTCCACCATATGGTGCGACTGGTCCATGAAGCCCACGCCCGTGCGCCAGGAGTTGACCTCGCTCTGCCAGTTGGTGAACTGGCCCGAAACCGTGCCATGCGAGAAGGCGCGGCGCTGGCTGTCGCGCAGCAGGGTGACCGCGCTTCCGGCGCGCTTGATCGCCGCTTCCAGGCTTTCGCCGAGGGGTGCATTCATGAGACGTGTCCTTTCCTTGGAACTGATGCGATCGCTTTTTCGGTACGCCCGGCACGGGGTGCAGGGCTGATGCGAAACAGGGCCTTGGCCAGCAGGGACATCCCAATGGGTTTGCCATATGGGTTCGAATGCCGGCGCCGTGTGACAGCGATGTATCAATCTGGGCGGCCCAGATAAGACGCATTTTGCGCAATCTAATCTTGCGTCAGATGATCCAATCGGACGCGTTCCTTATTTGCCCTTGGCGCAAACGCGGCCTAGTCTCGCGGCATCGGATCTGCATGACAGCCGGACTGCATCTGCGGATGCGGCGTGAAGAGGAGAGGCGGCTTGGACCGCATGAAGGCCATGGAATCCTTCGTGGAATCGGTGAAGCGCGGTGGCCTTGGGGCTGCCGCGAAGGCGCTGGGCGTCTCCCGCACGATTGTCAGCCGCAACATTCAGGCTCTGGAAAATGACCTTGGCGTCAGGCTGATGAACCGGACCACGCGGTCTCTGGCGCTGACTGAGACCGGGCAGGGCTATTTCCATTTCTGCGACGATATTCTCACCCGCGTTGCCGAGATGGATCAACAGGTTGCGGTCCAGACCTCGGAAGCGCGCGGCGAGCTATCGGTTCTCGCGCCCAAGTGGATGCAATCGACCGCGACCCATCTGTTGGTCGATTTCGTGAAAGCCTATCCCGATATCCGCCCCACGCTGATCCTGGGCGGCATGGCGCAGACAGCTTACGGCTTTCTGGAGCAGGGCTGCGACATCGCGCTGCATACAAGGCAGATTCCCGACAGCCGGATCATCGCCAAGCGCCTTGTCGAGATCCCCTATCGCCTCTGTGCCTCGCAAGCCTATATGGATAAAGCGGCGGCGCTGTCCGCCCCCGCCGATCTGCAGCATCATCAGCTGCTGGTGCAATACAATTACCATACCTGGCAGTTCACCGCAGAGGGCCGCGAGGAGCGCTTCCAGCCGGCGCCGACCTTTTCCGCCAACACGTTTTTCGCGCTGCGCGATGCCGCGCGCCGCGATCTGGGGCTGGCCCTCATGCCCGAGCCGCTGGTGCGCGAGGATCTGGCGCAAGGCGATCTGGTGGAGGTGATGCCCGGCTGGGTGCCCTTCGGCCAGATGCTCTATGTGGCGGTCGCGCCGGGCGGCTCCATTCCCACCCGCGTGAGGCTGCTGCTCGATTTTGTGCAGGGCTGGTTCGCGCAGCATGGCATTTGAGATGTTAGTCCTCCGCATCCATGATGAAGGCGGCGCGCGGCGTGAAACCGGGCGAGGCGGTGCAGCCCAGCAGGCTCCACGCGCCCAGGCTGCGGCAGGATTGCCAGAGATAGGCCGGGATCGCCATCTGGGGGCGCTGCCCTGCCGCCAGCTCGGGGCCCAGCGTGCTGGTGAGCTGCATCCGGCTGCCATTGGTGATGACGAATTCGGCCGGAGCGCCCATGAAATGACTCCAGACTTCGACCGCGTCACTCTTGTGCGGGGCCATCGGTTCGTCACCGGCAAGAAGATAATAGATCGCGGAGAGTTTCGCGCGGCCCATGGTCTCGCTGTCACTGTAGTGCAGGCAATACCAGCCTGAAACGGGGTGACGCTCCATCGCGAATGTTTCGATAATATCTCGAATCGACAGAGAGGAATTTTCAACCATGGCGATGACATCTCGCTGATCGTGCGACGGTAGAGCCGGATAACACCGGCGCCGGTCAATCAACATAGAGTGCTGACGGTTCAGACCGGTCTTTGCCGGAGTCTGGACCAGGTGGCGCATGATCTCAACCCTGTTTCGCGCGGGCTCTGCCGGGCTTGGACGGGATTTCGGGAAGGATGTGCCATGCCTGCCGTCTGCCAACATTCCCTGGAAAGTGAACATGTGATGGTGTTGAAACAAGTCATGCCGCTGGGCGGCATTCTGCTGCTGGGATTGATGGGCGCGGGCGCGCAGCTGGCGCAGTCATCCGCGCCCGATGCCGCGCCAGCCGGTGCTGCCAGCCATGCCGAGAGCGCGGGCGGCACGGTGCCCTCGCTTGCCGCGACCATCGCGGCCATGCCCAAAAACCTGCCGCGCGGCGAGGCCCCCGCGCTCGCGCCCGCCATTCTTGCTGCGCAGGCCGCGCAGGCCCGTTGTGCGCAGCAAGGCGCAAAAGTGAGCGTGCTGATCGCCGATGTTCTTGGCAGGCCGGTGGTGATGCTCTCGGGCGATGGCGCGGGTTTTCGCTCGCAACTGATCGCGCAGACCAAGGCCAACATCGTCGCGCATTATCACGAATCCTCCATCGATGTCGCCAACCGCGCGGCGCATGATCCGGCCCTGGCCGCGCAGGCCGCCGCCGATCCGGACATCGGCGTGCTGCGCGGAGGAGGATTACCTGTCACCCGGCACGGTGAACTGATCGGTATTGTCGCGGTATCCGGCGCTAGCCTTCAAGGCGGCGATCTCACCCTCGATGAGACATGTGCCCGCGCGGCGGTTGCAAGTCTGGAGGCACGATAAGCATGCGCCGGACGGACGATGCCCGGGCGGAACAATTCAAGCAGATGACGATGGGAATGATGCGGTGGTAAAAGCCTTTGACAATGCCGCGAGGCAAGACATGCGGGCAGCCAAAGCCCCGGAGGCAGCTGGCGTGTCGTCGGCGGTCTGGTCTTTGCTGTTGCTGCTCACGCTTGGCGTGCTGATCGCTTATGTCGACCGCACCAGCATTTCCTCGGCGCTGGCCGAAAAGCCCTTCATCAAGCATTTCGGACTGGGCGATCTCGATCGCGGCTGGGTCAATGCGGCGTTCTTCTGGTCCTATGGGCTGGTGCAGATGCCGATGGGCTGGCTGGTCGATCGCTATGGCGTGAAGACGCCCTATACGCTCTGCTTCACGCTGTGGTGTCTGGCCACGGTCGTCACGGGCGCGATCTCCACGCTGACGGCGCTGATCGTGATGCGCATCATTGTCGGCGCGGCCGAGGCGGCGGTGATCCCGGCGAGTTACCGCTGGATTCGTGACAATTTTCCCGAAAGCCACAGCGGCACCGCCGTGGGTATCTTCACTGCGGGCAACAAGTTGGGCCCGGCCATCGGCGCGCCGATGGCGGCCTGGCTGATCGTCACCTATGACTGGCGGGTGATGTTCTTCGTCACCGGGGCGGCGGGGCTGCTGTGGCTGGTGCCCTGGATGCTGGCGGTGAAGAACGACCTGCCCCCGCCCGAGGCGCGGGCCGAAATCCGCCGCAAGGCTGCGGCAGTGACGCTGGGCGGCATTCTGTCCAGCCCGATGGTGTGGGGCACGCTGATCGTCGCCTTCTGCTACGGCTATTTCACCTTCTATTGCATGACCTGGATGCCGGCCTATCTGGTCGAGGCGCGCGGGCTCTCCCTGGCCAATTCCGGGCTCTACACCTTCTTCAGCTTTGCGGGCATCGCGGTGGTGGCGGTGGTGGCGGGCTGGGCGGCGGATCGCATCATCGATCGCGGCGGCGATCCGGTGCTGGTGCGCAAGGGCTTCGTGATCGCCGGATTTCTGGGGGCCTGCACCGTGCTGCTGGGCGCCTATGCGCAATCGCTTCAGGCGGCGCTGTTCTGGAACGTCTTTTCGCTCTCCTTCCTGGGGCTGGCCACGGCCAACAATCTGGCGCTGTGTCGCCTGACGCTGATCCCGCGCCCCGCCGTGGGTCTGGTGACCGGGGTGCAGCAGGTGGCCACCAGCCTGTCGGGCGGTGTGGCAGCCAGCCTTTCGGGTTGGTTGCTGCATGTGGGGGGCAGCTATGTGCTGCCGATGCTGGCGATCGTGGTCTTCTGCCTGATCGGCGCCCTGACGACGCTGTTTCTGCTTCAGCCGCGCTGGGCTCCCAGCATTGCGGACTGATCCTTTTTCACATCCTTCAAACCTATAGGCAAAACATCATGGCCAAGATTGTATTCGGCATGGCAGTCCCCCATAGCGGGATGCTGGGGCAAAAGCCCGAGGACTGGCTCACCAATGGCGAGCGTGATCGCAACAATCCCGAACTCTGGTTTCAGGGCAAGACCTGGACCTATCCCGAGCTGGAGGCCGAGCGCGGCGCCGCTTTTGAGCCTTTCCTGACCATCAAGGAGCGCACCGAGCGCGCGACGCGCTGCCGCGCGGCTCTCGACGAGATGGCGGCGGCCTATCGCCGTGCCAAGGTCGATGTGGCGATCATTCTGGGCAAGGATCAGAAGGAAATCTGGCCCGATCAAAGCCCCGCGATCACCATCTACACCGGGCAGGAGGTTCATAACGGGCCGCCGCAGCGCGCCGTCTATGCGCCCGATCATCATGTCGTCCATCAGGCCCATCCCGATCTGGCGACCTATCTCATCAAGGCGTTCCAGAAGGAGGGTTTCGACCTCAACGACCTTCAGGCCTGGCCCGAAAACGTCTGGATGGAGCGCCAGATGAAGCAGAAGGCTGACTATCCGGTCGTGCCGCATGCCTACAGCTTCGTCTATCACCAGATCATGGGGGACAATCCGCCGCCGCATGTGCCGGTGCTGTTCAACCTGTTCTATCCGCCGACCCAGCCCTCGATGCAGCGCTGCATCGACTTCGGCCGCGTGCTGCGCGAGGCCATCGAGGCATGGCCGGAAGACATCCGTGTGGCGGTGATCGCCAGCGGCGGCCTGTCGCATTTCGTCAATGACGAGGCGTTCGACCGCGACGTGATGAGCAAACTGGCCGCCTATGATTACGATGGCCTCGCCGCCATTCCGGACAGCTATTACCAGTCCGGCACGTCGGAGGTGAAGATCTACAGCATCGTGATGATGGCGCTTCAGCACACCGGGGCGCAGATGACGCTGGTGGATTACGTCCCTTGCTGGCGCACCGCCGCCGGAACCGGCGAGGGCATGGGCTTCATGTATTGGCAACCCGGGCAATGATGGCCTCGCCCGGCCGCGGCGCATGACGCTGCGGCCGGGGCTGGAGGGGCCCATCGCGCAAGCCCCCGACATTCGATAAAAACAGGGAGAGTATCATGAAAACACGTTCCAGCATCTTGCTGTGCGGCGTCAGCGCCATGGCATGGGCCATGCCGGCGCTGGCCCAAACGGCAGCGCCGCAGCCCGATCAGGCCGCCGCGGGCAGCGCGTCGGCGGTGCGGCCGAGCGATCAGGACATCATCGTCACCGGATCGCGCACCATCAAGAACGGCAACGCCAGCCCGATGCCGGTGACGGTGGTCTCCACCGACGATCTGCTCAAAGTGCAGCCCGGCGCCACGCTGGCCGATGCGCTCAACACCATTCCGGCCTTTTCCGGCTCGCGCGGGTCGAGCAGCAATCCCACCACCATCGGCAGCGCGGCGGGCGGCAATGGCTCGGCCAACCAGCTCAACCTGCGCAATCTGGGTACCACCCGCACGCTGGTGCTGATGGACGGCAAGCGCGTGGCGCCCACGCTGTTCAACGGCGCGGTGGATGTGGACGTGATCCCGCAGGCGCTGGTAGAACGGGTGGATATCGTGACGGGCGGCGTCTCGGCGGTCTATGGTTCGGACGCGATTTCCGGCGTGGTGAACTATGTCATCAACCACAAGCTGCTGGGCTTTCGCGCCGAGGCGAGCGAAGGCATCACGCAATATGGCGACGATCCCAAGACCGATGCCTCCCTCGCCTGGGGCGGCAAGCTTGGCGAGCGCGCTCATCTCGAACTGAGCTATGAATACCGCTATGAGGGCGGGATCGACAATCGCTCCAGCCGGCCATGGCTCAACCAGGTCGGGGTGACGGGCGCGGGCACCGCCGCCAACCCTTATGTGCTGCAAAGCAATCTGCGACAGGCGGGTTTTCCCTTCGGAGGCCTGACGACCATCGGCGGCAACAAGATGGTGTTCAACGCGGCTGGCGTGCCGGTGCCTTTCACCAATGGCGCCACCACGGGCACCTCGGCGATTCAGGTCGGCGGCGACGGCGGCTATTGGGATTCCAGCCTGATTTCCAAATTGAGGGCGCATCAGGCCTTCGGTCGCTTCGACTATGATGTGGCCGACAATGTTCATGCCTATGTGCAGGCCTCGGGCAACTTCAAGACCAACACCAATTATGCCGAGACGGCGCAGCTCACCAATGTGAACATCAGCCGCACCAATGCCTTCCTCTCGCCCGCCGTGCAGGCAATGTTCCCGGCCACATCGCCCACCTTCGCGCTGAGCGAGTTGATGAGCGATGTGCCGCGCGCGCAGGCCACGGCGGATTCGCAGCAGTTCATCTTTACGGGCGGTTTTTCGGGCAAGGTCCATGGCATCACCTGGAACATCGACTACACCCATGGCCTCTCCAAGCTGAACACCAATCTGGCCAATGACGTGAACCGGCAGAAGCTGGGTTATGCGCTGGATGCGGTGAACAGCAACGGCAAGATCGTCTGCAATGTCACGGTGACAAACCCCGGCCTGGCCGACAATTGCGTGCCGATCAATGTCTTCGGGCCGGGCAATGTCTCGGCGGCGGCGGCCTCCTACATCACCGATACGGTGAACTATAAGGCCACCACCATTCAGGACGACATCACCGGCGGCTTCAGCGGATCGCCCTTCTCGACCTGGGCGGGCGAGGTCAATGCGGCGCTTTCGGCGGAATGGCGCAAGGTGTCCTTCCATTCCAGCAGCAGCTCCACGCCGGCCAATCTGGTCGATTGCACCGGCATCCGTTTCAACAATTGCACCGCTGGCGGTGCGCTCAACGATTTCCAGTTCGGCCAGTCGCTGCAGCCGGTCAGCCAGACGGTGTGGGAAGTGGCGGGCGAGTTCGACGCGCCGATCCTGAAGGACAGCGCCATCGCCAAATCGCTGAGCATCAATGGCGCGGCGCGCACCACCAGCTACAACACCAGCGGCCATTACTGGACCTGGAAGATCGGCTTCGACTGGGCGGTCTCCGACAAATTGCGCTTCCGGGGCACAAAGTCGCGCGATATCCGGGCGCCCACCCTTTACGACCTCTTCGCGCCGACCTCCTCTGTGCCGGTGCGTCCCACCGATCTGCTGACGAACACCAGCCCCACGGTGCCCTCGATCAACCCCTCCAACCCCAATCTGAAGGCGGAGATCGGCAATTCCTTCACGGCGGGCGTGGTGTTCAAACCCACCCGGCGCCTCAGCTTCGCCATCGATGGCTATGACATCAAGATCTCCAACGCCATCACCCAGATCGACGGTTCCACCACCGCCTTCCAGAACGCCTGCTACGCCAGCGGCGGCTCCTCGCCCTATTGCGCGCTGCAGGTGCGCCCCAACGGCTACACCAGCACGGCCACCAGCAATGCGGTGCAGGCCTGGATCGTGCAGAACGTCAACATCTCGCAGATCGAGACCTGGGGGGTCGATTTCGAAACCAATTACGCGGCCACCCTGTTCAGCCGCCCGGCCTCGCTGCGCGCGCTGGTCGCCTGGCAACCGCATATCTATTACCAGCAGCCCAATGTGGCCACCATCGATCAGGGCGGCGCGGCCTTCGGTCCCACCGGGCTGGGCGCATCGCCTTCGGTGCGCGTCTCGGTGATGGCGCGTTTCCAGCCGGTCAACCACGTCACGGTGGACATCATGGAGCGCTGGCGCAACGCCATGAAGCTGAGCGGTGACCCCACGCAGGTCTTCGTGAACAACCATGTGGCGGCTTTCGGCACCACCGCGCTCAATGTAGCCTGGGATGTCGACGCCAGCTTCGGGCGCATGCAATATTTCGTCAATGTGCAGAACCTGTTCAACGCCACGCCGCCGATCGGCGCCTATTCCGGCAACGGGACGCGTGCGGGTCTGCGCGATGGTTTCGCCTTGGGTGACGATCCGCGCGGGCGTTCTTTTGCGGCGGGGGTCAAGATGAAGTTCTGAACTAGGGTATAAGGCGGCCGGCCACCGGATTGTTTCGCGATCCGGTGGCCGGTTGTCGCTGCGCTTCTGTCCTGTGGCATGAAGAGCATCTCTGTTGGAAGCGATGAATTCGCGACGCCTTGCGAAGATGTTCTGCTGTGGAAGTCTTGATCCTGCATGCCGATCATTCAATATGCTGCATATGCGATAGATAAGGTCATGAAGCGGATCCATTGCGCACCCCGTCCATTGACTTTGATGATGCCAGGAAACATCAAAGTCATGAATAAGCGAGCAAATATAATGCTCTGCCGGGTCGAGGCCGTCGGGTGCAACCGACGCATCATGAGTGTCTTTCCGGTGATTTAAGGAAAGACACCGCGCGAAAGGGAAAGGTTTTTCGTGACATATCCCCCCATCAACGCGGGCAACGCCGCGTGGTCGAAGGCTGCCCCCAAGCCATGTGGTTTGATCGGGCGGCGTTCCGCAGCGTCCGGTCTCAGCTTGTGGCTGGCGACCACGGCGGCCGTTCTGGGTTTCGTCGGTCATGCCCATGCCCAGACCGATCCCGCGCAACCGCCCAGCCAGTTGCCTGCACCCAACCCGCCCACCACGACCGGGGGAGACGTGCCCAGCCGTCAGGCCGCGGCGCCGCAGGCCGATGCGACCGAAAGCGACAAGTTCAAACAGCTCAACAAGCTGGTGCTGAAAGGCTGGGTGACGGCGGTTCCCACCTTCGACGATACGGTGGATCAGGACGCCGGGGGCTGGCGCAGCGCGCTGGCCAAGGCGGGTTTCGGCCTGACCTTCTACAGCATCAATCTGGTCGGCTATGACATGGCCCAGGCGGGCAGGGGGCTGACCGGCCCGCAGCTCTACAATGGGCAGAAGCTGACCTATCAGGCGGGCAATCATACCGCCGTGCTGACCTATGATCTGGGCCGCGTGAGCGATGCGCTGGCAGGCGGGCAGCTCCAGGCGATCATCACCGGCACGACCAACGGCTATCAGGCGCGCGACGGTATTCGCGGCGTGCGGGTGAAGGGCCTGTCGTGGTATCAGCCGATCCTGCACGGCAAGGTCGAGCTGGAGCTGGGCATCATCGCCAACCAGACCGACTATATGGGCACGTCGGTGGGCGGCAGCCTGTCGGGCGGCGCGCTGGGCCCGCAGGCGGGCATCCCGGTCGAGGCGGGGATGAGCTATGGCCAGTATGGTGCCCCAACCTTCAGCGCGCGCATCAACTGGACCAGCCATCTCTACACCCGCACCGGCCTGCAGCGCAGCATCAGCCCCAGGGGTTCGACAACCGAGCAGGACAGCAATCCGGATGGCTTCGCCTTCACCACGCCGGGCGCAAGACCCCTTGTCATTCAGGAACTGGGCTATCGCGTCGTGCCGGCGCCGGGCATCAAATCCTTCTGGCTGCGTGCGGGCGGGCTCTACAACAGTTCGGACTACACGGCCTTTGTCGACAAGAGCCGGCACGCCAATTACTTCGCCTATGGCGCCATCGACCGGCAGTTGACCCAGCCCGATGCCGACCACCCCGCGCGCGGCGTCTATGTGGGGGCCACCTACAATGCGGCACCCGCCAAGGTCGACCTCATCAACCGCTATTACGAGTTGCGCACCTATATGCGCGGCCCCTTTGCCGGCCGGCCCGGTGACATGGTGTCGCTGGTCGCGGCGATCAGCGGCTATGGCCGGGATGGCCGCGAGGCCAACACGCTTGGCGGCTTCACGCCTTTCGCCACGACGCAGGCCTATACGGGCAGCTACAGCTTCCGCATCACCCATGGCCTTTACATCCAGCCGGGCATCAGCGTGGTGGTGCATCCGGTCTACAACCGGAACATCGGCACGGCGGTGAATGGCCTGCTGAATCTGGTCACCTTCCTTTAGTCCGGGAGAGCGGACGCATCGGGATTGCAACCCGCTGCGGGCAGGATCAGGCAGAGGCCTTTGCGACATCGCTCTGCTCCTGCTCGGCGGAGATCATGCGGTCGATCATGCGCAGGGCCATGATGGGCGCGCGGTCGATCGCGATGGCGGTGCGCTGGCGCAGCCCGGTTTCTTCCTGCTCGCGCTGGATCGCGGCGACCATCTCATTGTCCTCGTTGAAGGTCTTTTCCAGATTGCCGCGCAGGATGGCGTCCAGCTGCTGGTCGCCCTTGCGGTAGTTGCGCAGGTGCAGCCAGAAGAAATGGGTCGAGCGATCGGTTTCGGGCGTGAGGAATTTGTAGCTGAAGGTGCGGATGCCGCCATGCATCAGATTGTCCTCGCTGCGCTCCATCCCGGCGGGGATCACGGCGATGTCGACAAAGGAGGTGGCGGGCAGCTCGAAGTTGAAAGCGACGCGGCGGTCGACGCGACCTTCCCCGAAATCGTGGCTTTTCTGGTCCAGCGGCGTCGGCGGCACATTCTCGATCCAGCGGAAGGCGGTGAGGCCCTTGTCGCCCTGCGCGACATGCACCGGAACGTCCTTGGCTGCCTTGTTGCCGATGGTTTCCTTGTGAAGGAAGGTGGTGTGGGCCGGGTCCATCAGATTTTCGATCTCGATGCGGTAATTGCCCGCATGATGCTGATAGCCGCCATCGAGCATCGCCCAGCCATCTTCGCCATAGCCCATGATATGAGGGAAACGGCTGTGATCGGGCTTTCCGGAACCGGTCCAGATCCAGATCAGGCCATAGGTTTCGATCGCGGGATAGGCGCGGGTGCGCGCGGTGGGCGGAATGATGTCCTGCCCGGGGATGCCGATGCACTGGCCCTCGGCGTTGAAGACCATGCCATGATAGCCGCAACGCAGCCCGCCCTCGGCGCATTCACCCATCGAAAGCGGGGCGAGGCGATGCGGGCAGCGGTCCTCCAGCGCGCCGACCGTGCCGTCCGCCATGCGGAACAGCACGATGCGTTCGTTCAGAATGCGGCGGGCGAAGGGCTTTTCGCCGACCTCGCCGGACCAGGCGGCAGCATACCAGTGGTCGCGCACGAAGCCCTGGGTGAAATCAGCTTTCATCGACATGATGGATGGTCCTCTCGGGGCGGCTGTCGATCGGTTTCAGCTCTGCCATTGCGGGGCAGGTTAGGCCCGCGATCCGATTTGCGGAATGCTTCGTTTCCGCGATGGACTGTTGCGCGGCATCGTGCAAATCGTGGTGAAACCGCTTCGCACGGCGATGAGACGCGCGGCCAGATTGTGGACGTATTTGTGATAGAGTAGTTCAAATTTCCGATATCGCGGCGCAAGCGCGGCTGGCCTACCACGATCTCACAAATGGAATCATGCTGGCGGGTTCTGGTGATCCCGGTCCGGACAAGTGATCCGAAAGGGAGATCTGATGGCGACTTCGCGTGCAAACCTGCGCAGCTGTTGTGCTGCACTCGCACTATCCATGACCGCTGGATATGCCCTTGTGCCGGATATGACGTGCGCGCAGACGGCGCCCGGCACCCCGACGGCCAGCCAGGCCCCGACAACCCAGGGCCTCGCCGATATCATCGTGACCGCGCAGAAGCGCTCCGAGACGGCGCAAAACGTCCCTGTCGCCATCACCTCGCTCAGCATGGGGCGCCTTTCCACCGCGGGCATCACCGATACCACAGAACTGGCGCAGCTGACGCCTTCGCTGGCCTTCAACACCAATCTGGGCGGTTTCGGCCAGCCGCGCATTCGCGGCATCGGCACCACCGCCACCGGTCCGGGCATCGAGAACCCCGTGGCGACCTATGTCGATGGGGTCTATATCGGCTCCTCAACCGGCGCGATCTTCGCGCTGGCCGATGTGCAGCAGGTCGATGTGCTCAAGGGCCCGCAGGGCACGCTGTTCGGGCGTAACGCCACGGGTGGCGTGATTCAGGTCACCACGCTGAAACCCACCGAGGATCTGCATGCCAATGCGCAGCTGACCTATGGCAATTACAACAGCTATGGCGGTTCGGCCTATCTGAGCGGGGGCCTCGCCAAGGGGCTGACCGCCAGCCTTGCCGGCGTCTTCAACGAGCAGGATAAAGGCTACGGCAAGAACCTCTACACCGGCCACGATGTGCAAAAGGGCTGGGATTATGGCCTGCGCGGCAAATTGCGCTGGGCGTCCGAGGATGACAGCACCGTGGTCACGCTGGCGGGCGACTATGCGCTCTCCAGCCGCAGCGATCCGGCGATCCGCACCTATCAGGGGCTGACCATCGCGGGCACGCCCACGCCGGGCGGCAGGCGCGACATCAACCTCGATGTCGATCCCATCGTGAAGACGAAGCAGGGCGGCGGCATGCTGAACGTCACCCATGATTTCGACCATATGCAGCTGGTCAGCATCAGCGCCTATCGCGCCGCGCAACTCTTCACCCGCATTGATGCCGATCAGACCCCGGCCAATCTGCTGACCTTCAGCGAGATCCAGAAGGACAAGCAGTTTACGCAGGAACTGCAGCTGCTCTCCACCGACAAGGGCCCGTTCAAATGGGTGCTGGGCGGTTTCTACATGTGGTCGCAGGGCAAATACGCCCCGCTCGACACGCAGGGCATGCTGGCCTGCGGCTATGCCTGCGCCAATGAGGATATTGCTCAGCAGGTGCGCCAGACGCTCAACTCTTTCGCCGGCTTCGCGCAGGGCACCTATACGCTGGGGCAGAACACCAATCTGACCGCGGGCATCCGCTACACCTCCGACAAGCGCGACATGGTCGAGAGCCAGATCATCACCACCACGCCCTTCTTCGGCGTGCCCACGGTGACGGCGCTGAACCCCGCGCCGGTCAGCAAGACCTTCCCCAAGCTGACCTGGCGCCTGTCGATCGATCATCGCTTCTCGCGCGAAGTCATGGTCTATGCCTCCTACAATCGCGGCTTCAAGAGCGGCTCGTTCCAGCCCGACAGCTTCCCGCCGCAGATCCTGCAACCCGAAACCGTCGATGCTTTCGAGGCGGGGGTGAAGACCGATCTGTTCGATCGCAGGGTGCGGCTCAATGTCTCGGGCTTTTACTATGATTACAGCAACCTTCAGGCCAATCAGATCATTCAGGGGCAATTGTATGTCTACAATGCGCCGGGCTCGATCAACTATGGTCTGGACGCCGATCTGCAGATCAAGGTGGACGATCATCTGACGCTGAACGGCGGGGCCAGCTGGCTGCATGCCCGCTACAAGGACGGGTTCCTCACGCCCTTCTGGTCGGTGCCGATCCCCAATGCAGCAAGCAACGCCAATCCCTTCTTCCATGCGGTGGGCGGCAATTCGGTGATCCAGTGCGTGGCGGGCACCAATTATGCGGGCACTGTCTTCGCGCCCTGCAACGCCTCGGGCCGGCATGTGCAGAATGCGCCCGATGTGACGCTCAACGGCGGCTTCGACTATGTGGTGCCCGTGGGCGGCGGCAAGCTGGACCTGTCGAGCAACGTCTATTTCAACGGCGGTTCCTATGCCGATCCGCAGAACCGGCTGCATCAGGCGCGTTATGCGCTGCTCGACGCCTCGCTGACGTGGAAGCCGGGTAATGAGGCCTTCTTCATCCGTGGCTGGGGCAAGAACCTCACCAACACCTATTATACCCAGCAGCAGAATGCGCTGGATGTGGGCGACAATGAGGTCGCCGCGCCGCCCCGCACCTATGGCGTGACCATCGGCTTCAAATACTGACCGGCCCGGACCGGGCCAGCCATCAGCCTGCGCCATCCGCTGGTGAAGCGTGGTGCAGGCTGTTGCAGGATGAGGATGAGTGATGACAGTCCGGTCGCCTTTCACGATCCCCAGCGCCATCCCCTTCTACCCGCAATATGGCCTCTTCAGCCTGACGGGCGGCTTTGTGCGGCAATGGGAATACAATGGCTGGAAGGCCGAGAGCCTGTCGTGGAAGCAGGGTTGCTACATCCATGCGGGCCTCTCCGGCATGGGCCAGATCAGCTATCGCGGCCCCGATGCAGAGGCGTTTCTGGCGCAAACCTTCATCAACGGTTTCGCCAAATTTCGTGAGGGCGCCGCCAAGCATGGCATCGCCTGCACGGAACAGGGCCTGATCGCCGGGCATGGCGTGCTGCAGAAGCTGGGGGCGGAAGCGTTCAAGCTCTATGTTGCCGGGCCGTGGTTCCCCTATGCCTTCAGCCGCTTCTCGGGCGATGTCGAGCAGGTGGTGAGCGACGATTTCCTGTTCCAGATCGCCGGGCCCACCGCTCTCGCCACGCTGGAGGCGGCGACGGGCGAAAGCCTGCGCGATGTGAATTTCCTGCGCTATCGCCAGACCAGCGTGCAGGGCCACAAGGTGCAGATCATGCGCGTGGGCATGGCGGGCACGCTGGCCTTCGAGCTGCATGGCCCGATGGCGCAAGCCCCCGAGATTTACGACGCCATCGTGCAGGCCGGAGAGCCCCATGGGCTGGAGCGGCTGGGCTGGCAGACCTTTCAGGTCAACCATGTCGAGGGCGGCTTCCCGCAGCAGTTCTGGACTTTTTCCTCGGCGATGCATCAGGACGAAGGCTGGCGGGCCTTTATGGCCAAGCTGCCCTATCGCTTCCCCGATCCGATCATGGCGGGCAGCATTGATCCGGCTGATTTTCGCGCCCGCTGCCGCACGCCCATCGAGGTGGGTTGGGAAAAATCGATCCGTCTCGATCATGATTTCACCGGTCGCGCCGCGCTGGAGGCCGAACTGGCCGATTCCAGGCGCACCGTTGTCACGCTGGAATGGGACGAGCGCGATGTGATCGACGTCTACGCCTCGCTTTTCCGCGAGGGGTCCGAGTACAAATATCTCGAAATCCCGGTTTCTCCCGCCAATCGCGGTCTGTGCGGCCATGCCGATCATGTGCTGGCGGGGGATGTGCCGGTGGGGATCTCCTCGGGCACGGTCTACAGCTATCATTTCCGCAAGGTGCTCAGCCATGCGACCATCGATCTCGCGCAGGCGCGGATCGGCGCCGAGGTGACGGTGCTGTGGGGCGACCATGGCGGGCGTATCAAGCCGGTACGCGCCCGCGTCGCCCGCTTTCCCTATCTGCAGGAGGGGCGCAACCAGTCAGTCGACCTCACCGCCGGAGCGAATGCATGAAGCTTGCCCGCCGCCATTTGCTGCGCCTTGCTGGAGCCGCCGCCGTAACCTTCCCGATGCGTGGCTGGGCGCAGGGTGTACCTGCCGCCAAAGGTGCGCGGATCACCCTGCTGGGCACGGCGGGCGGCCCGCCCCCGCATCTCGACCGCAGCCAGCCCGCCAGCCTGCTTGAGGTGGACGGCAGGCGCTATTTGATAGACGCGGGGGAGAATGTCGGCCAGCAACTGGCGCGGGCGGGCACGCCGCCCTCGCAGGTCGATCTGACGCTGCTGACCCATCTGCATTGGGACCATACGCTGGGGCTCGATTATCTGCTGGCCAGCGGCTGGATGCTTGGGCGGAACAAACCCATGCCGATCTGGGGCCCGCCGGGCACGCGCAAGCTGGTGGATGCCACGCTGGCGGCGGTGGGCATTGGCGAGGACATCTTCCGCCCGCAGGCGCCGGGGCGCCCGCCGCTCGCCAGCCTCTATCCGGTGCGGGAATGCGATGTCTCCACGCCGCAGGTGCTGATGGAGGACCATGGCGTGCGGATCAGCGCCGTGGCCAACACGCATTACGCCCAGATCCACAGCGCGCCGCACGACTATGGCGCCGACAAATCCTATGCCTATCGCTTCGACACGCCCTATGGCAGCGTGGTCTTCACCGGAGACACCGGTCCTTCCGCGCCCCTGACGCAGTTTTGCCATGGCGCCGATGTGCTGGTCTCCGAGATCGTCGATCTGCCCAGCATCCGCGCCGGGCTGGTGGCGGTGGGGACGCAAGGGCCCGCGCTCGAGACGCTGATGGCGCATATGGAGTTCCAGCATCTCACGCCCGAAAAGCTGGGCGCCCTGGCGCAGGAGGCGGGGGTGAAGACCCTGGTCCTCACCCATTTCGTGGCCGGGCGCAACTTCGATCCGCAGGCGCTGGCGGCCGCGCTGGGCCGCGTCTTCAAAGGACGGATCGTGGCGGGCAAGGATCTGGATGTGATCCCGCTGGGCTAAGGCGCCTGCGCTGCGCTGGCGAAGCCTCCAGCCGGTGTTCGAGTGAGCGGATGCCCACCGCCTGAGCGGCCTTATGTTTGCGCCGGACATAGATGTGGCTGGTCGAAGCATCCCCCCACCGGCACCGCCGCCAGCGTGGGGGTGGGGCCTCCTGCTGCTTGGATGGCGGTGATGCAGGCGCGCAGATCATCATCCAGCCGCCGGGCCAGTTCGTCGCCTCTCAGGATGCGGGCCATGGCTCAGTTCCCGAAGACGATCGTCTTGCCGCCATTGAGGAAGACCCGCCGGTTGAGGTGCCAGCCTACCGCGCGGCCCAGCACGCGGCTCTCGATCTCGCGGCCCTTGCGCACCAGATCCTCGGGCGTGTCTTCATGGCTGACCGCTTCGGCGGCCTGATGGATGATCGGGCCTTCATCGAGGTCTGCGGTGACGTAATGGGCTGTCGCGCCGATCATTTTCACCCCGCGCGCATGCGCCTGATGATAGGGCTTGGCGCCCTTGAAGCTGGGCAGAAAGCTGTGATGAATGTTGATGCAGCGGCCCGAAAGAAACGCCGCCAGATCGTCGGACAGGATCTGCATATAGCGCGCCAGGATCACCAGCTGCGCGCCGGTTTCATCCACCAGCGCCTTGATTTGGGCCTCCTGCTGGGGTTTGGTGTCCCGGGTGATCGGCAGATGGTGGAAGGGGATGTCGCCGATGGTGCTGACCGTCATGGCGCTGGCCGGATGGTTGGAGGCGATGCCCACGATCTCCATCGGCAGCTCGCCCATGCGGGTCTTGTAGAGCAGATAGCCCAGGCAGTGGTCGAAGCCTGACACGAGGATCAGCGTCTTGATCCTCTCTCCGGTGGGCACAAGCTGCCAGTCCATGGCGAAGTCTGCGGCCAGCTGCGCCATCGCGCCGTGCAGGCCTTGCGGGTCTTCGCTCATCTCGAACATCAGGCGCAGGAAGAAGCGGCCGGTTTCGCGGTCGTCGAACTGGCGCGATTCCAGAATGTTGCCGCCATGGGTGAAGATCGCCCCCGCAACGCCATGCACGATGCCGGGCCGATCGGGACAGCTGACGACCAGAGTAAAGGACTGAGCCAAAGGATCTCTCCAGATTTTATGATTTTTTGAAAGTGGGATCAGGCGTTGATGGGGGCGGCGCTGGTGGCCTTGGCCATCCAGTCGCCGAATTTGTAGAAGCCGCCGAAGGGGAAGACATGCAGCCGGACGGTTCCGGCCTCCATCGCATTGAGGCCCGCGATCAGCTCGCCAAGAAAGCGGTCCGGCCCGGCGCTGCCGATCAAGCGGCTGAGCGACAGGCCATATTTGGCCAGCGCGCTGCCCGAGGCGCTGACCCCGCAGCGCCGTGCAAAGCCCAGCAGCGTCTTGATGCCTGCCGGGCCAGGAATGCCGATGCGTACCGGCACATCGACCCCGCGCTCGCGCACTTCCTGAAGCCAGCCCAGCACCCGCGCGGCATCGAAGGAGAATTGCGTGACCACCTGCGTATCGAGGCCCCGCGCGCGCAGGGCGGCAATCTTGGCCAGCATCGCGTCCCAGAGGATGGGCTCGGCGACATCGGGATGGTCGTCGGGATGGCCCGCAATGCCGACATGTGTGAAGCCATGGCGTTCCAGCAGCCCGGTTTCGATCACCGCAAGGCTGTGCTCGAAGGGGCCGGAGGGCTGTGCCAGATCGCCTGCAATCAGAAAGAGCGAGGAGACCTGCGCCTGCGCCCGCAAGGCGCCCAGCAGCCGGTCAAGCTGATCCACGCTGGCTATCCGCCGGGCCGAAAGATGGGGCACCGGCTCCAGCCCCTGCGCGCGGACGGCGCGGCAGGCGGCAATGCGGGCATCATCGTGCTCATCCGGCAGCCAGGGCACGAAGACCTGCGCCGGGCGCGGCAGGCCAAGGGGCAGGGTGTTGACGGCAGGGGCATCCCTGGCCGTTGTTTCGAGGCTGTAATCCTCGAAGAGTGAGATGAGATCATGCATGATGGGGTCGCTTTATGAACAGGATGAAGCCTGCCTGCCACCGACCGGGTCCGCTGAGTAGCAACCGATCCCGCAACAATGTTGTGACAGTCGGCATAAGGCCGGGTGTGTGCCTGTCGGGAAGGCGTGCAAGTCCTTGATGACCGGGCAAGGCTGCTCTTTGTCGCCAAAGTCGCGACAATGTTGCGCGAAAAGAGGGCATATATCGGCAGGGGGGCTGCTTGCTACGTCTCGGGCAGGCCGTGGCACATGCGGCTGAGCACGAATTGCGGAAAGGAATGCCCGATGAAGCCCAAGAGCCTGCAACAGGCCATGGAGGATGCCGGTTCGCCGATGGCGCTGGTCTGGAAGCCCAACGCCAAGGCCTGGGAGGTGCCGGTGATCCAGCCCGAATATGTCGGCTGGCGCGAGGAGCAGTTGGCCTGGCGCGATGGCGTGGCGTTGAGCGATCTGTCGCATCATATGTGGGATCTGTGGATCGAGGGCCCCGATGCGCTGCGGCTGCTGAAAGACTACAGCGCCAACAATTACGAGAATTTCGTGGTGGGGCAGGCCAAGCAGTTCGTACCGGTCACGGCGCGCGGCAACCTCATCACCGATGGCATTCTGATGCGCGACGCCGAAGAGCGCTTCAATCTTTCGGGCGTGCCCGCCTCGCAGTCATGGATTCGCTATCAGGGCGAGACCGGCAATTACGATGTGGTGATGACGGTCGATCCCGATTCCGGGCTGCGCAAGG
The DNA here is from genome assembly GCF_001598555.1 of Novosphingobium rosa NBRC 15208. Classification (GTDB taxonomy): domain Bacteria; phylum Pseudomonadota; class Alphaproteobacteria; order Sphingomonadales; family Sphingomonadaceae; genus Novosphingobium; species Novosphingobium rosa. Next base: position 36,928 of record NZ_BCZE01000027.1, on the reverse strand, counting down.
AAGGCTCTCCGATTGTCTTCCGCTATCAGATTCAGGGCCCGCTGGCGATGAAGCTGGCGGAAAAACTGTTCGATGGTCCGCTGCCTTCCACCAAATTCTTTCACTCCACGCCCGTTGAGCTGAACGGTTCGAAATTCCGCGCCTTTCGCCATGGCATGGCGGGCATGCCCGGCTATGAATTCATCGGCGACTGGAAAGACGCCGTGGCGGTCAAGGAAGCCATCCTGAAGGCGGGCGAGGAATTCGGCCTCGTCCATGTCGGTGGCAAGGCCTATTACACCAATGGCATCGAAAGCGGCTGGATTCCCACCCCCACGCCGGGCATCTTCACCGATGCCGATCTGAAGCCCTATCGCGAATGGCTCAGCGTCTTTTCCTATGAAGGGCAGAAGCCGCTGCATGGCAGCTTCTATTCGGACGACATCGAGGATTACTATGTCTCGCCCTTCGAGCTGGGCTATGGCAAGTCGATCAGCTTCAACCATGACTATCTGGGGCGCGAGGCTCTGGAAAAGGTCAAGGTGGATTACCCCCGCCGCAAGGTCACCTTCGTTTTCGATGAAGTCGATGTGCTGCGCGTCTTCGGCCAGCCGGACTATATGAACACCTATGGCCGCTATCGCATCGAGAAGGACGGCAAGCTGGTGGGCATGGTCTTCCAGACCGGGCTGATCGGGCCGTTGAACAAGATCCTGTCGCTTGGTCTGGTGGACAAGGAGTTTGCCGCGCCGGGCACGCAGCTCGATTTCGTCTGGGGTGAGCATCCCGGCCCGGGCCATGATGCCAAGGGCGATTTCGGCTTCCAGCGGCTGAAGGTCACCGTCGCGCCCTCGCCCTACAATGAGCATGCGCGCCACGAGTATCGCAAGGACTGAGGCCACCCTTTCAGTCCTGCCGCCTGTCAGGGCGCCGCATCCCGCATGTGGCGCCCTGATCCTTATGTGCGCAGCGATGGAGCCGTATCGCCCACATTGTGCAGCTTGAACCAGTCCCCCAGGAACGAGATGAAGGAGCGGATGCGGCGCGGCACATCCCCGCCGGGCGGAAAGGCGATGTAAAGCGGGCGCGCCGCGATCGGAAAATCGGGCAGCACCTGCACCAGATCGCCCTTGGCCAGCGTATCCTGCATGATCCCCTTGGGCAGCAGGGCAATGCCCAGCCCTGCCACACAAGTTTCCCGCAAGGCGAAGACGCTGTTGGAGGAAAATTTCGCGGGCAGGCGCAATTGCACCCGCTCGCCATTTTCAAAGACCCATTGATTGTCGGTTGTCTTGGCCAGACAGGAGTGATGCGCCAGATCGGCCACCGTCTCGGGCATGCCCTGCGCGGCGATATAGGCCGGGGAGGCCACCAGCAAATGGTTGATCTTGCCGATCTTCTTGGCCATGATCGAACTGTCGCGCATTACATTGGGCTGGATGCAGACATCATAGCCCATCGTCAGGAACTCATGCGGATTGGCCGAGGGTTCCTCGAAATGCAACTTCACATTGACGCCGGGATGGCGCGAGAGAAATTCGCCGATCGCCAGCGACACGCCGAAACTGCCGATCCAGATCGGGCAGAGCACGGCGATATCGCCCTCCAGCTCGTTCTTGATGGCGGAAATCTGCTCCTCGCCGCTGCGGATGTCGCCCAGCACGCGCTGGCACAACTCGCTGTAGCGCAGCCCCGCGTCGGTCGGGCTGACCAGCCTTGTGGTGCGGTTGAGCAGCTTGATCCCCAGATGCGCCTCCAGATCGGCGACATGGCGGGAGACCAGCGTGCGGGAAATCGACAACTCCTCCGCCGCAGCGGTGAAATTCCCCGATTTCACGACCTTGAGAAAGGTCGCCATGGTGGTCAGTCGGTCCATGTCTGTCTCCCGCTTCGGCCGCTCTGCTGATCGGGGCCGTAAGCCTATCCACCAATCCCTAGGGCCATCGGCGGCGCTCTCGTGATTGATTGTGTGACGGTGACCAATCGGAACGCCGCGCGCAAGCGCTCATTGTTGCGAAAACCGCGATAGTGCGGTGCCATCCCCCGCGCTTTACCCCCCGTGGGCCTTCTCCCAGACTGGTGGCGCAAAAGATGAGACGGGGCTCTGCTCCGGGGAGAAGCAGACGACCATGACCGACCCCGCCACCGCGCCCTGGGGGCGCATCGCGCTGATCTATCTGATCGGCGTCTTCGGCATGCTGGTGGTGAGCAGCGCCGTGCCCGCGCTGGGCGGCATCGCCGCGGAGTTCCATCCGCCATCGCCCGCCACCATCGGCTGGGTGATGTCGATGCCCGCGCTGGCGGCGGCGGTGTCCTCGCTGTGCGTGGGCTGGATGGTCGACCGCTTCGGGGATCGCCCGATGATGCTGGTGGGGGGCGCTCTGGTGATCGTTGCCGATCTGGGCGTGGTGATGGCCCATGCCATCGATCTGCTGCTGGCGTGGCGCGTGCTGGGCGGGCTCGGCTATGTCTGCATGGTGGTGGGCGCCGTGACGATGATCACGCGCCTGACCGAGGGGCGCCAGCGCACGGCTGCGCTGGCTCTGTGGTCCACGGTCATTCCGGCCAGCTTTGTGCTGGCGTCCTTCTACGGCCTGGTGGTGGGCCATCAACTGGGCTGGCGGATGGCCTTTGCCGGCCATGCGGTCGGGGCGGGCCTGCTGGTGGCGCTGGGGCAGACGCTGCTGCCAGCGCCTGGCGAGCGCAAACCCAGCCGCCTGCAAGGGCTGGGCGCGGTGATCCGCACGCCCTGGCCCTTTGTGCTGGGCCTCTCCTTCGCGGCGGCGGCCTTTCTGCAGACGGGCTTTGTCGCCACCCTGCCGCGCCTGCTGTCCGAAAGCATCGGCGTGGGCGAGGTGCAGGTGCTGTCCTTCAACATTCTGGCCATGCTGTGCAATGTGGCGGGGGCCTTCATGTTCGGCACGCTCTACAATCGCGGCATCAGGCCGGTGTCGATGGGGCTTCTGGCGGTGGCGGCCTGCGCCGTGGCGGGCTCGCTGCTGGTGCTGGCGCCCACCTCGCTGCTGGTGGCCATGGCGATGAACTGCATCCTGATGGCGGGGCTGGGCATTCTGGTCGGCATGTGGAGCCTCTTGCCGCTGGTGGCTCCGTCTCCTGCCTGCATGGGCGCGACAAGCGGTCTGATCACGCAGGTCACCTTGCTGGGCGTGCTGTTCGGCCCGCCCGCGGCCTTTGCGGCCCATGCTGCCCTGCCGCAGGGCAGCATGATCTTTCTGGCCTTTGGGGTGGCGCTCAGCCTTGTGGCCTGGCCGATCTGGACAAAAAAGGCGTCAGCAGGACTGCCTGCAGGCGTGGCGCACTGAAGCTTTGCGCAGTGCGCGGGCTTGGCCTCAGGGCGCGTCATGCCTCCTGGCAAGGATCGACGATCGGTGCGAATAGGCGACATAGATGAGGGCAGCCGCTGCCAGCCACACGGCAAAGATGACAAAGGTATCGCGCGGCAACTGGCTGATGAGGAACAGGCAGATCCCCACGCTGGCCACGGGAAGCACCGGATAGAGCGGCACGCCATAGCCGCGCACCAGATCGGGGCGTGACCGCCGCAGAATGATGACACCGGCCGACACCGCGCAGAAAGCCACCAGCGTGCCCATGCTGGTGGCATTGACCAGCGCATCGAGCGGAACAAAGGCCGCGAGCAGCGCGACGAAGATCGAGACGATCCAGCTGTTCTCGCGCGGGACATGGCGCCTGGCGTCGACCTTGTGGAACACCGCAGGCAATAGGCCATCCTTGCTCATGGCATAGAGGATGCGCGTCTGGCCGAAGATGCACATCAGCGTGACGCTCATGATCGAGGCGACCGCCCCCATCGACAGCACGATGGCCGGCCATTGCGCCCCGGTGACGTTATGGAGGATCACGGCAAGGCCGGCATCCTGCCCGGCGAATTTGGTCCATGGCTGCGCGCCCACGGCGCTGATGGCGACCAGCATATAGGTCACGGTCACGATGGCGAGGGCGCCCATGATCGCCAGCGGCAGGGTGCGATGCGGGTTCTCCACCTCTTCCCCGGCGGTCGCGATGGTGTCGATCCCCACATAGGAAAAGAAGATCGAGGAGGCCGCCGCGCCGATCCCGGCCATGCCCCTGGGCGCGAAAGGATGCAGGTTGGCCGGATCGGCATGCATCAGCGCGATGCCGACGAACAGCGCCAGCACCGCAAGTTTCGCCATCACGAGGATCGAATTGGTCTTCGCGGACTCGCTGGTGCCCTTGAGCAGCAGCACAAGGCACAGCCCCACCAGCATGACCGCCGGCAGGTTGACGATGCCCCCGGCTCCGGGCGGCTGCGCCAGGGCGTCGGGTATGTGCCAGCCGGTGGTCATCAGGAACAGCTCGTTGAGATACTGTCCCCAGCCGACCGCAACGGCCGAGGCCGCCACGCCATATTCAAGCACCAGACAGGCCCCGATCAGGAAAGCGGGCAGTTCGCCCAGCGTGGCATAGGCGTAGGAATAGGAGCTTCCCGCCGCCGGCACCACCGAGGCGAGTTCGGCATAGCACAGGGCGGTCAGGGTGGCGGCAATGCCGGCGATCACGAAAGACAGGGTGACCGCAGGCCCCGCTTCGGGCACGGCGGTGGTCAGGGCGACGAAGATGCCGGTGCCGATCGTCGAGCCCACCCCGATCATCATGAGGTGAAACAGGCTGAGCGAACGGGTCAACCCGCGCCCGTCGTTCTGCCTGGCCTCATCGGTATAGCTGGTGATCGGTTTGCTGCGCACGAGCGAAGCGAGATAGGCGGTCATGGCCAAGGCGATGGTCCTTTTGACCCACCATGCCCCTGAAACGTGGCGCTGGTTGTCGGGTCCGGTGTTCGGTCGGCGGCCCGTAGCGCATGGGCTGCGGAAAAGACACCCTGCCTGCTGTTTTGCGCCTCAGGCCTGCATCGCGGCGGTGATTTCGCGCAGGAAAAACCCCTCATCGGCCAGACCGCTGTCATCCAGAATGTCGGGCACGAAGGAGGCGGTGAAGAAGGCGCCGCGCAGCAGCACTTCGAACTGGATGGCGGCGCGGTCCGGGTGGGCGGCCCCCAGACGGCGGAACACCTCCTGCGTCCTTTCGGTGCGCTGGCTGAACGAGGCGCGCAGCAGGCGGTCGGTTTCCGGCAGGCGCTTGGCCATCAGAAAGCATTCATAGCGCGCCAGCATCCGCACCGGCCCCTGATCCTGCCGGACGGCGGCCAGCATCTCGGCAAACCAGCGCGCCACCGAGGCGGCATCGACCACTTCGCGCGCCAGCAGCGTGTCGAACAGCACCCGGATGCGGCGGAAATCGGCATCGAACAGGGCTTTGACCGTGGCCATCACCAGATCCTCGCGGCGGCGGAAATAGGCCGAGGTGGTGCCCTCCGGATAGCCCAGATGCTTGTCGATGGCGCGATGGGTGAGGCCCCGGCTGCCCTGCTCGCCCAGAATGTCGATCGCGGCATCGGCGATGGCCGCGCGCCGGTCGGCACGATCGCCATCCTGCCTGTTCCGGGCTGCCAGTGTCTCGCTCATGATGCCGATATCCTTTCATCGCGGTCTTTCCGCTCTCATGCCTCGCTTGACAAGCCCCACCACCTTCTACAAATGTAGATAACGGATGGAGAATCGTCATCGCAAGAGAATGACGGTCACAAAAGGGGGGAGAGATCATGCGCAAGGTTTTGCTGGCATCATCGATGCTGATCGCGGGCTGGGGGGCGCCGGTTGCCGCGCAGGACGCCGGAAACACGGGTATCCGCGACATCATCGTCACCGCCCAGCGCAAATCGGAAAGCACGCAAAAGGCGGGCATCGCGATTGCCGTGCTCAGCGGCGACCAGCTGCTGCAAAAGGGGCTCTCCAGCGCCAATGATCTGGGCAAGGCGGTGCCCGCGCTCAATGTGCAGGCGGGCGGCGGGCCGCTGACCTCCTTCTTCGTGCGCGGTGTCGGCAATTTCACCGTCAACGGCTATTCCGACCCGGCGGTCGCCTTCGCCTATGACGGCGTCTATATGGGCCGCGCCACCTCCACCTCGGGCATGTTCTACGATCTGGAGCGGCTGGAGGTGCTGAAAGGGCCGCAAGGCACGCTCTATGGCCGCAATGCCACGGCAGGCGCCATCAACGCCATTCCGGCCAAGCCGAAGATCGGCGAATGGTCGGGCAATGCCAGCGCCTATTACGGCAATTACAACGCCTTCGGCCTGCAGGGCGCGATCAACGCCCCCATCGGCGAGCATGGCGCGCTGCGGCTGGCAGGTAATGTCGTCAGCCATGACGGCTACATGTCCGACGGCACCAGCGACGAAAAGAACCAGGCCCTGCGCGGCCAGATGCTGGCCGAACTGACGCCTGAGCTGACCGTGCGGGTGGGCGCCGACTGGTCGCACACCGGGGGCAAGGGGCCGGGGGCCAGCTATGCCGGGGCCTATGCCTACAACCGCGCCAGCGGCGTCTACAGCTTCGTGCCCTCGGGCCTGAGTGTGGACACCGGGCTCTACAGCCCGGCCTCGCAGGCCTATCGCCAGACGCTGTTTCTGGGCGCCACCGGCCGCAACGCCGCGCCGCTGGACGACACCGCCTATCAGAACAACAGCTTCTACGGCACCAATGCCGAGGTCACCTGGAAAAGCGGCATCGGCACCTTCACCTTGCTGCCCGCATGGCGCCATTCGCAGCTGGACAGCCGTTTCGGCAACCCCGGCTTCGTCGGCTGGATCCGCGAGAAGGACGACCAGATCAGTCTGGAGGCGCGGCTGGCCACCAAACGGGTGAGCATCTTCGAGGCCATTCTGGGCGGCTATTATTTCGACGAGACGGTGAACGGCAATTACACCTTCGCCCAGCAACAGCTGAACGCCTATCAGGCCTTCACCTCGAAGACCAAATCCTATGCCGCTTTCGGTCGCCTGACCGCGCATCTTTCCGAGCGTTTCCGCCTGATCGGCGGCCTGCGCTTCACCCATGACGCCAAGCGCTTCGACGGGCAGGCCGATGTCTTCATCGACAGTTGCACGGTGCGGGTGGCGGGCCGCCCTTCCTGCCCCACGGCGCCGTTGCTGCCCGTCACAGCCTCCTACACCGATCTGACGGCGCCTTTCACCATCGCCCCGGCGGGCGGCGCGGCGCCCATCGGGGCCACGGGCGCAGTGCTGGTCCATGCGCAGACGCCGGTCCATGCCTCTCTGCCCAAGAGCAAGGCGACATGGCGCGCGGGGGTGGAATTCGATGTGACGCCCCGCTCGCTGCTCTATGCCACGGTGGAGACGGGTTATCGCTCGGGCGGCTTCTCGCTCTCGGCCGGGTATGAGACCTTCCAGCCGGAATATCTCACCGCCTACACCATCGGCAGCAAGAACCGCTTCTGGAACAACCGGGTCCAGCTCAACCTCGAAGCCTTCTACTGGGACTACACCAACCAGCAGGTGAACCATTCGGGCATCGATCTGAACGGCAATCAGGGGCAATTCACCCAGAATGTCGGCAATTCGAAGATCAAGGGTGTGGAGGCCGATCTGCAGCTGAAGGCGACGCACACCACGCTGTTTTCCGCCAACATCCAGTATCTGGACTCGAAATATGGCAGCTACACCTATTCGGTGCCGGTGGGCGCCAATCCGCCGATCACCGGCTGCGCCTATGCGCTCAACCCGGCCAATGCGGCGCTCTACACCATCAATTGCAGCGGCAAGCCGGGCTATCAGTCGCCGCGCTGGACCGCCAATCTGGGGCTGGAGCAGACGCTGCCGCTGGGGCGCTACAACCTCGTCGCCGCCGTGGACACGCAATACAAGACCAGCCGCTATATCGCCTTCGACTTTCTGCCCGAAGAGCTGATCGGCGCCACTTGGACCACCAATGCCGAATTGCGGCTTTCTCCCAAGGAAGGGCGCTGGTCGCTGGCCGGCTATGTCCGCAACATCGAGGGGACGCGCATTCCGGTCAATGCGCCCACCTATCCGGCGGCCTCATCCCTCAATTACATCACCAGCGCGCCGCGAACCTTCGGCGTGCGAGCAGGAGTGAAATTCTGATGCGCCATGCCCTTCTCACTGCCCTTCTGCTGTTGGGCGCCGCGCCGGTCTCCGCCGCGCCCGTGCCCGCCGCGCAATGGATCACGCTGGGCACGGCGGGCGGCCCGGTGGCTTCGCCCACGCGCAGCCAGCCTGCCAATCTGCTGGTGACGGGCGAGGGCGTCTATCTGGTCGATTGCGGCGACGGCTGTGTCGAGCAGCTGGCCAAGGCGCATATTCCGCTCGACCGGGTGAAGGGTCTGTTCATCAGCCATCTGCATTACGATCATGTCGGCGGGGTCTCGGCGCTGCTAGGGCTGCGCTATCAGACCAGCACCTATGCGCCGCTGCCGATCTATGGCCCGCCGGGCACGAAGGCGATGGTGGACGGGCTGCTGGCGGCCATGATGCCCTTCGCCATGAGCGGCTATGGCATCCCCGGCACGCCGCATGTCGATCCGGCCAGCACGGTGAGCGTCACCGAACTGTCGGGCGGCGATCATCTCACGCTGGGTTCGGTGGCGGCCAGCACCGTGCAGAACACCCATTACTCCTTCGCGCCGGGCAGCGAAGATGACCGGCGCTTCCGTTCGCTGGCATGGCGTTTCGAGACGGGCGGGCGCTCCTTCGTCTTCACCGGCGACACCGGGCCCAGCGAGGCGGTGACGCGCTTTGCCCAAGGGGCCGATGTGCTGGTCAGCGAGATCATCGATCTGGATGCCACGCTGGCCATGGTCAACCGCGAGAACCCCCATCTCGACGCGCAAAAACGCGATGGCATGATCGAGCATCTCAGCCGCCATCACCTGCCCGCCGCCGAGGTTGGCAAAATGGCCGCCGCTGCCGGGGTGAAGCATGTGGTGCTGACCCATTTCGCGCCCTCCGATCCGTCAGCGGCGCTGGTGGAGCATTTGCGGCAAGGCATCGCGGTTCACTATAAGGGCGCAATAACCATGGCGCATGATCTCGACAGCTTTTGAAGAGCGGCCGGGGTGATCGCCTGCCGCTCCGTACAGGGAATGGCAGGCTTGCCCTTGCGCAGGATTCTTACTTGGCCAAAAAGTACCGGGCGGTGCTGGGATACCGCCCGGCAGAGGGGAACAGTCAGAACTTCACGCCCAGCGTGGCGCCAAAGTAACGGTTGGCATCCTTGTTGACATAGGCGGTCAGATCCTGCGCATTGGTCGGCGTGGCCAGCAGGCTGGCGTGCGCCATCGAGGAATAGTAGTTCTGGTTGAACAGATTGCGCACGAAAACCGTCAGCGTGTAACGCTTGGCCGCATCCTGAAGGCCGACGCTGGCGTCGACGATCGCATAGGGCTTTTGCGTCAGCAGCGGATCCTGAGAGATGTCGAAGATCTGGCGGCTCTGATAGTTCACCGAGACCTGACCGAAGCCGGCCAGCCCCGTGCCGGGGATCTCATGCTCGAAACGCGGGGCGGCCATCACGCGCCACTTGGGCGCATAGGGCAGCTTGCCGTTGACGATGTTCTGCAGGCCCTGCCCGGAACCATAGCAGGTGTTGGCTGGCGGCGTGGCGCCCGGCGCCACCACCAGCAGATTGGTCTGGTTCTGCAAGGCGCAGCTCAGCCCGTTGGCGGTGACCGAACTGTCGGCATAGGTCACGCCGAAGCCGATCGAAAAGCCGGTGGCGGGGCGCAGCGTGCCTTCGATCTCGAAGCCCTTGGTGGTGGACTTGCCCGCATTGGTCTGGGTGAAGGCCGGAGCGTCGGGCGTGCCGGTGTTGGCCAGAACCTGCAGATTGGTGTAGTCCGACAGGAAGGCGGCAAAGGCATAGCTGAGCAGATTGCCGCGCGTGCGGCCCTTGAAGCCCAGCTCATAGGCGTTGACATATTCGGGCAGCACGGGGGCCTGCGTCGCGAAATTGGTCGCGGCCTCCGTGTTGAAGCCATAGCCCTTGTAGCCGCGCGTGTAGGAGGCATAGACCTGCGCATCGCGGTTGAACTCATACTTCGCCCCGACCTTGCCGGTCAGCGCCGTATCATGGGCCGAGCGATAGCCCGAAACCGCGCCGAAGCCCGGAATGGCCACATCGGTGGGATATTGCGGCGCCGGGCCATAGCGCGTGCCGGCCACGGCGTTGCTCTCATGCTGCAGGCGCGCGCCGCCGATCAGCTTGAGCCCGCCGACCACGCGATATTCGATCTGCCCGAAGGCCGAGACGCTTTCCGACGTGTTGTGGGCATGACTGGCGACCGAGCGATAGATCGGGGCCGCGCAGACCTGCCCCAGTGTACCGGCCGAACACAGCGCCTGCCGCCGCAGGAAGTCGCGGTCGACCGAGGTGTTGGCATAGAACATGCCCGCCACATAGGTCAGATCGCGCGAACCGTTCGAGCCGATGCGCAACTCCTGCGAGAAGCTGTTCAGCGCGATCGGCCCGCCATTCTGGTTGAACTGCGCGACAGTGCCCGCCCCGGTATAGACCGGCAGCGGATTGTAGATCCGGTCGACCACATTGTTCCCGAGGTTGCCATAGTTCTGATAGGCGGTGATCGAGGTCACCGTGGAGGCGCCCAGATTCCAGTTGCCTTCCAGCGAGAGCGTGGTCTGGTGTTCGTTGTTGAAGCTGTCCTGATCGTCGCTGATCTGGCGGTTTCTGGGCCCGGCGGTGATGCCCGGCGTCAGCGCGATGATCGCCGGCGTCACCGTCCGCACCGCCACAGACTGACAGCACAGCGCATTGCTCTGGCGGTAGTCCGCGCTGGCCAGGAAGCTCAGATTTTCGGTGGCGTCCCACAGGGCCTTGCCGCGCACGCCCCAGCTCTTGAAGCCATTGACGTCGCGCTGGGTCGAGATGTTGCGGATATAGCCGCCGACATCATTGTAATAGCCGCTCAACCGCACCGCGAATTTGGGCGACAACGGGCCCGAGATCGTGCCCTTGACGCGGTATTCGCCCTTTTCGGCGATGGTCGCCTCGGCGCTGCCGGTCAGCGTGTGCGAGGGCTTGGCGGTGATGACGCTGACCACGCCCGCCGTGGCGTTCTTGCCGAACAGCGTGCCCTGCGGCCCGCGCAGCACCTCGATCCGCTCGATATCGGCGAAATCGGAAAAGCCCTGCGTGGCGCGCGCCGCCACCACGCCATCGACCACCGTGGAGACCGAAGCCTCGACGCCAAGGCTGAACAGCTGCGAACCCACGCCGCGAATGCGGAAGCCGTTCGACTGCGAACCCTGCCCTTGCTGGAAGGTCAGCGAGGGAATGGCGCGGGTGAGCGAGGCGGTGTCATTGATCTGCTGACGGGCCAGCCCCTCGCTCGAAATGGCCGAAACGGCGACCGGCACATCCTGCAGGCGTTCCGCGCGTTTCTGCGCGGTCACCACGATATCCCCCGGTGCGGGCTGGTCGGCGGCTTGTTGTGCGAAGGCTGCAGGCGCAGCGATAGTCATGGCGCTGCTTGCCAGCAGCGCGCTCATCCAGAAACGCATATGTCCCCCCCCAAATAAACTTTGGTTTGCTTCTATCGCTTGAGATAATGCCATCGATGGAACTTTTACAATGTAAAATATCTAACGGAGGCACATGACGTTATCCGGTGATGCTTTTTCGCCACGCAGCCTGCGCCGCTGCTGCCCGCCGGGCCTGCTTGCCTGACTCGCCTTTCTGAATTAACACGCGGATAGACATGGGAATTGCAGACATTTGGCGAGCAAACGCCAAAGGCCTCATGCCGGGTTGGAGCGGACAGATCAGACATGGCCACAATCAAGGATGTCGCCGAGCGATCCGGTATTTCGATCAAGACTGTCTCGCGCGTGATCAACGGGGCGCAGACGGTCAGGCCCAACATTCGCGCCAAAGTCGAACAGGCGATTCGCGCCTTGAATTACGTACCAGCCCTGGCGGCAAGACAGTTGGTGACCGGGCGAAATTTCATCATCGTCCTGCTCGTGCCCGATGCCGCTCACTGGTATTATTCACGGATGGTGCTGGCGATTGCGCAGGCCTGTCGGTCGGTGGGCTGGCATCTGGTCGTGGAAGTCTTCGAACGGGCCGCGCTGGAGGAGGATGAAGGCTGGAGCATCGGCCTGTCCTGCAACGCCGATGCCGTGATCGTCCTGCCGCCATGGGCCGATCACCCGCGCATGCTGCAATCGCTGGCCGCGCTGGGCCTTCCGGCTGTTCGTGTCGCGGGGCGGTCGCCGGGCTATGGGGCAGTGCTCGATGTGCATGATCGCGCCATCTCGCGCCAGATGGTCGAGCATCTCATCGCGCAAGGGCATGAGCGCATCGCGATGATCGCGCCGCCCAATGACCGTGTCTCGTCGGAGGAGCGGCATCTGGGGTATCGCGATGCCATGATGGCCGCGGGGCACCGCGTGCCGGATGCCTTTGTGATCCGCAGCAACATGCTTTTCGAGGGTGGTGTCGATGCCTTCCGGCAGCTCATGTCGCTTCCCGTTCGCCCTACGGCCATCTTTGCCGTCAATGATTCCAGCGCTCTGGGAGCCATGACCACCGCCCTTCGTCTTGGCTATCGCGTGCCTCGGGACATTGCTTTTGCCGGCTTCGACAACTCACCGGAAAGCATGAGCTCCTACCCGTCCTTGTCCACGGTGGCCCAGTCCTTCGATACGATAGGCCGAAACGCTGTCTTGATGGCGATCGGGCGCACCTCCGATGAGGAGGGCATCCAGTCCGAGATCATCCTGCGCGAATCCAGCCTCTGTTCTTCCTGAGGCGGCTGTCCCCCGGCGCGGGCGATCACGTCCTCCATATGCGCCAGCATGCCACAGGCCTGAGCCACTGGCTGCCGTCCTCGATGCCGAAGATTGAATAGTCCGGCGCGCCATGCTGGCCCAAAGCCCGGAACAGATTGTCGGTGCGGAACTGCGCCTCCGGCACGAAAAGCGGATTGCCCGCATGGTCGTCATCAGCCAGCGGCACCTTGGCACCGGGTACATGGATATCGAGCGAAGGCGCCGCCACCTTCCAGATATCCAGCACCGTTTGGCCGGTCCACCGCCGGGATATTGGCCCGCCATGGGCTGACCATCAACGGGGCGGGTTTCAGGCTGGTCTGGGTTCGCATCCCAGGGGCTGGGGCGTGGCCTGATCGGGTTCGAGCCGCCCATTGCGCAGCCACCGCAGGACCGGCACCACCATCAGGGCGCAGGCGGCAAGGCTGACGCCCGCATCCATCAGCAGCGAGCCCGCCACGCCGCCCGCCAGCCGATAGCCATAGCCGTCAAGCGCCTGCATATAGGCGTAAGGCACGATCAGGGCGCTCTGCAGCAGCCCGAACTGACTGGAGGCCAGCGGGTCATCAGGCGCGATCGAGCGGAAGATGATGGCGTTCTGCACCACCTGGGCGCAGGTCTGCGCCACGCATTCGCCCAGCACGGCCAGAACATAGACCGGCGCTGTATGCGGCAGGGGCAGCAGCAGCAGGGTAAAACCCGCTCCCACCGAACCGACCAGCAGATAGAGCAACGGCGCGGGCACCCGCGCCATCACGAGGCGTATCGTCAGCGCCCCCAGCAGCGAGGCCACCATCTGCCCCATGCCATTGGCCGCGCCCACCACACTGGCCGAAGCATGGAAATCGCCGCCCAACCCGCCAAAGGCATTGGTCAGGGTAAAGGCCGCGCAGGGCATGGCGAGCAGGCCCGCAATCCGCAGCACCGGCCCCCGCCGCGCCAGATGCGTGACATCGCGCGCCAGCGTGCCGAAGGTCTCGCGCATCGCCTTGCGGTCCGCCGAGGGCCGGGGCAGGGCCAGCAGGATCGGCAGCGTCATCACGCCGACCCCCACAACCGCCAGCGCCCCCAGCGGCATGGGCAGGTGGGTGAGCAGCCAGAACTGACACATCGCGCCAAGGCTGAACCCCAGCGCGTTGCCGATGCCGAACCATGTGCCGACGGTCTCGTCGCAACTCTTGGGAAGGGCGGCCCCGAGCCATCCCCCGATGGCCGCATTGTAGAGCGAGGTCGCCAGAGCCATCACCGCAAGGCCGGGGGCCAGCAGCGCGCTGGAGGTGGGCAGAAGCAGCACCGCCAGCGCAAGGATGGTGGCCAGCAGCCCCAGCGCGACCGACCACCGCCTGCGGCTCATCGACGTATCGAGCACCGGGGCCAGCGCGAAAGTCGCCAGCGACACCGCCAGCACCAGAGCCGTGATGTTGGCGATCTCCGGTTCGGGTACGCCGCGCGCCGCAAGTTGCTGCGGCACGGTGACCAGCGGCACCGCATAGAGATAGCCGTAAGTGACGTTGGCCAGCCCCATCAGCCAGACCCGGCGGGGGCGTTCGCTTAGCGGATCAGGCACGGGCGGCCTCTCCGGTGCCGGAAGGCCTGATCAAATCCGCGGATGCTTGCCGTCCAGCACGTCCGGACATCATGCCCCCATTCTCTGGCCAAAGCGCTGCCTGCAGCGGCCATTCCCGCTTGCGCACGTCAGTGGAGAGAGGGCGTGCCTGTTTCATTCCTTCAAATCTTTGACTATTTTCCGAAAGGAAACTCCATTGCAGTCCCCGATGAGTCAAGCCCCGGTGGCATGCGATACTTCCACCCGATTGCGTCCTTTCGCCTTGGCCTGATAAAGCAGCGCATCAGCCGCCGCCAGAATGGCCGTGGGGGCGTCCGTTCCGTCCGTGCTGGCGATGCCGATGCTGATCGTCACCGCAAGCTCCGTGTTCTGTTCGGCCCAGTTCCACGCTTCGACGGCACTGCGCAAACGCTCGCATAAGACAGCCGCCTCGGCGCTGCCCATATCCGGCATCAGCAGCACGAATTCCTCGCCGCCGAACCGCGCCAGAAACTCGCTCTTGCGGATCAGGCCGCCCAGAATTCCGGCGATCTGGCGCAGCACCTCGTCGCCCACCAGATGTGAGAAGCGATCGTTGATGCGCTTGAAATGATCCACATCGAGCAGGGCGATGGCATAGGCCGCGCCGGTCTTCTGCGTTTCGGCCAGCGCCGCCTCCAGGGCCCGGCGATTGTAGAGGCCGGTCAGCGGATCTTCCAGATTGGCCTTTTTCAGCCGGTCGGTTTCCTGAGTCAGCTCCAGATTCGAGACTTCCAGCGCCTGTGCCTGAAGGCGCGCCGTTTCGCTCTGGTTACGCAGCTGCTCGGTTTCGTACTGGGTTGCCGCCACACGCGCGCTGCGCTGGGCGGTGTGCGTGCAGTAGCGCACATAATGCTCGTGAAATTCGCGATGCCAGTGCAGGGCCATTTTAAAATCGCCCTTGCGCTCATAGGCTTCGGCCAGGGCCTGACAGCCCGGCACGCCGGATTCCAGATCATTCACCTGATCGGCATGCTCCACACCGGTCTTGAGTGCGACGATCGCCTCGTCGATCCGTCCCTGCGCGATCAGCACCTGCCCGTTGCAGCGATGGTATTGGGTGAGGTCGCGGTCCCCCAGCTCGCCGGGAAGCTGCTGCCAGTGGTCCATATGCGCCATGGCGCGATCGGTGTCGCCCAGATGCAGCGCGAATTCGGCCAGATTGCCGAGGCAGATCCGCGCGCCCCAATGGTCCTGATGCGCCAGCGCCAGCGCCAGCGCCTCTTCGGTGAGGCTTGTGGCATGGTCGACGGTGGCGACCAGATCGCGGCGGTCTCCCTGTGCTGCCTTGATGGCGGCGTGATCGCCCCGGATGCCGCCATCGTTGATCAGCCACCAGCCCAGCGCCACGGGATCGTCAACCGTTCGTGCCAGCGCCACCGCCTGCGTGCTGAAATCGAGCGCCTGCTCGAACTGCTTGTACATCCACAGCACCACGGCCACCGTGTTCTGCGCCAGACACAGCGCCGCCGGATCGCCGGCCTTTTCGGCCTGTCGCAGGGCCTGCATTGCCTCATGCTCGGCGCCGGGCATGCCCATCTGGCACAATTGCCAGGCGTAATAACAGCGGCAGCTCGCCTCGCGGGCCGCATCGCCGGTGACCTGCCAGAGTTCGATGGCTTCCAGCGCATGCACCGCGCCCTGCTCATAGCGAGCGGTCATGAAATAATACCAGGAAAGCTGACTGGTGCTCAGCGCATAGATGTGCTGGGAGCCATTGGCGAGCGCCTCGTTTCTCACCTGTTCGGCAAGCGCGATGGCCGAAATCGGCAGGCCGGACCGCGACAGGCGTTCGGCTTCGGCAAGCCTTTCCCGCGCGATGCCCGATGCGCTGCGCGACATGGCCCGCTTCTTCGGGAAGAGCGAGGCAAGATTGGACGTGCCGGTCGTTAACTGCTCCGAAGATAAAATCATTTTAAAAAACAATCCACTCGCCGAATCGCAACAGCATTTATGATCCAGTTGCGAAGAGTGGCTTGGAACATGAAAATTCTTTCCTAAGATCCCGACTGGGAAATGTCTTAAGAAGGCTCTGTCGTCAGTCCGCCTCGCGCCGAATGAGCATCGGAAGGCGCTTGGATTGTTTGGGTAAAGCGTCCCCGGGATGCCTCATGGCGTGGTTAACATCTTCTCCTTGGCATAAGGGCGTTCGCGCCTATTTTGTCGCCATTCCGGGCATGATGAGCGCAGCCACGGCCCGTGCCGGCGATCGGCACATCATCCATGCGTGCAAGCCTCCCCTGCCACGCCAGTGTGCGTGGCAGGGGAGGCAACGGCGATCAGTCGGCGGTTTCGCTCAGTTGCGCGCCTTCGGGCATTGCGGGCGCCTGCTCCTCGGCGATGGCGCGGTTGATCACCAGCCGTGAGCGGGCGCCACCGGCATCGATGTTGAGCTTGAGCAGCTGGCGCTCGGGATAGTCCAGCAGGTTCTGCTGCTGGCGCTCCAGCATGTCGAGGTCTTCGCTGAAGATCTTGCCCTGTCCTTGGCGGATCGTGTCGGTCAGCGCGGCATTGTCCACGGCGAACTGGCGGGCCATGCCCCAGAAATAGTGATGCGAGGTCTCGGTTTCCGGCGTGATGAAATCAACGACGATGCTGGAGGCCTTCTGCGACTGGGGCGCTTCATAGCCGCCATGCCCTTCCAGCGCGACGCCGACCTCGATCATCACATGGCTGGGCAGGTTGAAGCGGCAGATCTGCCAGCGGTCGACCGTGGCATCCCCCGGCAGCCCGGCGCCTTCCAGCGCCATGCGCCAGAAGGGCGGGGCCTTGACTCCGTCCATCATGCGGCTGGTGATGACCTCCTGACCCTCGACCCGGGTTTTGACCGGGGCTTCGTCGATCTCCTTCTGGCCGATGCTGGAGGCATGCACATAGGTCTCATGGGTCAGGTCCATGAGGTTGTCGATCATCAGGCGATAGTCGCACTGTATGTGATAGAGGCCGCCGCCATAGGCCCAGCCCTCATTGTCGGCCCATTCCAGATGATGCAGCTTGTCGGCAGAGGCCGCCTCGGGATCGCCGGGCCACACCCAGATGAAGCCGTAGCGCTCGATGACAGGAAAATGCCTGACCGCCGGAAAGTTCTTCACGCGCTGGCCGGGCATGTTGTCGGCATGGCCCTTACAGCCCACCGCCAGCCCGTGATAGCCGCAGACCAGCGTGTCATCGCGCACAAAGCCAAGCGAGAGCGGCGCGCCGCGGTGGGGGCAGAAGTCTTCCAGCGCCGTCACCGGCCCCGTCTTGGGGCGGAAGAACACCATGCGATGATTGCAGATGCGCCGCCCGAGGGGCTTGTCCGCCACCTCATCGCTGGCGGCGGCGACATACCAGGCGTTGCGCGGCCAGGGGGTTGGCGCGGGCGCGTCGGACGTCTGGCCGGAATTAGGGTGGGTGGGGTGGGTCACGATGTCATCTCCCGATCAGGCTTTGAGACCCTGATTCTGCTGTGCCCGGTTTGCCGCTCTGTTCTGGCTGGGCGGCATGGACTGTGGAGGGATCATACCGCGCCCGCCGATCATAAGCATCGCACCATCTTTTTATAGTCTGTATAAGCAGTGGAAATGATTCTCGATCTCAATCTGCTGCGTGTGATGGACGCGATTTTTGCCCATGGCTCGATTTCGGGCGCGGCCCGGGCGCTTGGCCTCAGTCAGCCCGGCGTCAGCCTGGCGCTGCGGCGCTTGAGGGAGCATTTTGGCGACGATCTGTTCTTTCGTCAGGGAAGCGTGATGACGCCGACCGCGCTGGCCGAGCAGCTTCGCCTGCCCGTTGCGCGGATCATGGGAACGGTGCGCAACGAAATCACGGTGGCGGGGGGCTTCGATCCGCTGAAGGCGGAGCGCAGTTTCGTCATCAACCTCTCCGATCTGGGGGAATTGTCGTTCCTGCCGGATCTGGTGGCATCCTGCGCCGCCGCCGCGCCAAGGGTCACGCTGCGCTCGGTTGATGTCGGGCTGGATGAACTGCTGCGGGAACTGACCGCTGGAACCATCGATCTGGCCGTGGGCCATCTGACGGCCATGGACAGCACCAGCCTGTTCGAACAGACCCTGTTCGATCACGAGTTCGTCTGTCTCGTGCGTGAGGGACATCCCGAGATCATCGATACGCTCAGTCTCGATCACTATCTCGGGGCCGACCATATCGTGGTGATGCAGCCGGGGCGCAGTCAGGAGCGGTTCGAAAACCGGGTCAGGGAACTGGGGCTTGAGCGCCGGATCGCCTTGCAATCGCCCCATTTCATGAGCGTGCCCTTGCTCGTTTCGCAGTCTGACATGATCACCGTGGTGCCCCGGTCCGTGGGGACGATCTACACCAAGCTGCTGCGGCTCAAGGTCTTGCCGCTGCCCTTTCATGTCGATCCGGTGGAGCTCAAGCAGTTCTGGCATCGCCGCGCCCATGCAGACCCGGGCGTCATCTGGTTGCGCAAGCAGGTGGCCGATCTTTTCCGTGGCAGGAACCCCACGGAAAGCAGCCAGTCGCCATTCTGGTCGGGCTTTCGGGCTTTGCGCTAGTTCTCTGCCGCTATCGCCGGGTTGCGCCGGGCAGGCACAGGCACTGCCGGTGCCATGATGGTACATTCGGGCCATTCTCAAGCAATGTGCTGTAATGGTTATTCTATATTTACCAGAGTAACCGTGTTTAGGTTTTCAGCGCATCATCTGAGTAATTTAACATAGGATTGCGTGCTGAAATGTGCATATCTTGCGATATGACGCAGGAGTCGCCCTTCTGTCCTACCACACTTCGCTTCGCGGCGGCTCTTGCTCGCCGGCGAAGCGAGCGGGCCGCCATGTGCCTTGAACAGAGTGTGACGCTGCAGATGGCCATACAGGCTCTGGAAAGGCTGGCGAGTGATCTGGATGCGACAGCCGAGGAGATGGAGCGCGGCTATCGGGCGGAACCGCCTGAGGAGCTGATCTAGCCTCCGGCTCCGACCCGACGGGCCGGGGATCGAGCGCGCCTTACTGTCGATCCCGGGGCAAGATGCCGATCAGAGTTCTTGCCCCGGCGCCCGTTGTGTCGGAGCCGGGGGCGTCTGTGGGCCGCTCAGCCTTCACCCAGCAGGTGCAGCGCCTTGTTCAGCGGGCAGAGGGCGCCCCTGGCTTCGGCGGCGCAACCGGGGATGGGGATGGCCGCGCGATAGGGCCCCTTGGCCGCCAACGGGGCGGCAGAGCGGATTTGCTCAAGCGACTGGGCGCGATAGGATGCGCGCACATAAAGCTTGCCGTCGCGCGCCTTCACTCGTTCCAGCACGATGGCGCCGCCGGGCGCCGGATCGTCCTGAGCTAGACCCGGCACCTGCCAGTGCAGATCCAGCAACCCGCCCAGATTGGCGACATTGGTGTCATGGCCGGAAATCATCGTGACGGCAGTGCTGCCAGTCAGCCCCTCGCGCATGATCGGCAGCAGGCCCGACAGATTGGCCGAGGCCACCGGGTAAGGCCGCGCCAGCAGGCGGAACTCCAGCGCATGCAGCGCGGAAAGCCGGGCGATCTGCGCCGGCGTCACCCGGCCCCAGCCGACCTGCGCCATGGGCTTGCCCTCGCCATATTCCAGCAGCATGATCTGCGCCACGGTGGAGGCCCGATCCAGCGCTCCCTCCATTTTGGGCCGCTGCCTGGCGCTGGCCGGAGCGATCACGCTGGGTTCCTGACCGATGCCGCAGCTGGCCGAAGGACCATCCTTGCAGAGGATATGATCGGCCAGCGCCAGCAGATCGCGATGCGCCGCCTCGACCGCCGCCATGCCGCCGGGCCCCACGCCCTGCGCCACGGCGGCATCGACCTGCGCCGGGTCCAGCGTGACCAGACCGGCCTGAATGGGGCCGAAGCGTGTGTCCTTGCTGCCCTGCGGCTGGTGATCGCCGGGGATGGCGCAGCCCGGCGCGAAGGCCCTGGCCCAGCTTTTGGCGGTTTCGATGGTGCGCTGGTCGCTGTCGGCCACGATGCGGACCGTCGGGCAGCCCTTCGCTGGGATCACGCCCTGAGCGCGCAAGGTCGCGCCATCGCTGGCGCCCAGCCGCTCGACCGCCAGCGCGCCATGCGGGGACAGGAATCCCGGCTCGACGGGCCATGAGGGCCATGTCTCGGGGGTGACCCCGGCGGGCATGGGCTGGGCCTTGGTGGGCGGGCGCACGCCGTGGCGCATCACGATCACCACGCGCTCCACCGTCAGGCCATCCGGAGCGGGGGCCGCATGCGCGGTCCCCGCCATGAACGCCAGAGCGGCGGTTGCCAACAGGCGGCGCATCAGAAATGCACCTGCACGCCGCCGCGCAGCTGGGTGCCGTAATGCTCACGCTCGATCAGATAGGCGCGGCTGGCGCCCATGTAACGGCGCCACGGGGCGTCGGTCAGGTTCACCGCATCGCCGAAGACGGTGACGGCGGGGATGATCTGATAGCTGACATGCAGGTCCAGCTGGCCATTGGCGTCGGTGTACTGGTCCGTCGCCGCCGAGCCGCCCAGCGTGTCGAGATAGGCCGAGCGGTAGCTGAAGGCCAGTCGCGCGCCGAAGCCGTACTTTTCGTAGAAGAGCTGCGCCGTGCCGACATTCTTCGACTGATAGGCCAGCGGCACCTTGCCGCCGCGGATCGCCGTCGCATTGGCGCTGCCCCACACATGGCTGAAGTTGGCCGAGATGCCAAAGCCCGACAGCGCGCCCGGCAGTTTGGTAAACTGGTGCTGCACGTTGAACTCCACGCCGGTGACATTCTCATGGTCGGCGTTGAAGGGCTGGGTCACATTGGCGGCGCTGTAAAGCACATTGCCCAGCGTGACGTTGTTCTGCAGCGTGGTGGTCGAATAGATCGGATTGTCGATGGATTTCGTGAAGATCCCCGCCGAAACGATGCTGCCCTGCGCCGGATAGAACTCCACCGAAGCGTCGAGATTGACCGAACGATAGGGCTTCAGATTGGGGTTGCCGACCGAAACCGCCGTCGCGGTGGTCGAGGTGTCGGTCACCGTGACATAGGGCGCCAGCTGCGGATAGTTGGGGCGACCGATCGAGGTGGTCACCGCGCCGCGCAGCAGCAGATCCCTGGTCACGTCATATTTGGCGTTCAGGCCGGGGAAGACATCGGTGTAGTTCACCTTGCCGAAGGTGTTGAAACCATCGGTGATCTTCGAGGCGGCATTGACGATCTTGGCCTTGGTGCTGTCGTAGGTGTTTTCGACACGGACACCGGGGATCAGCGTCAGCGCGCCGAATTTCAGCTTCAGCTGGGCATAGCCCGCCGTGATCCGTTCACGCACGTCATAATCGCTGGCCAGCGAGTCCGAGATGTTCCCCGAGGTGGTGGTCGAGCCGGTCGCCAGCGTCGAGAGGTTGCTCATCAGATAGTCGCGCGCGGCGAAATAGTTGATGCGCTGGCCGAAGGAGAATTCATTGCCATAGAAACCGGTGTTGCCGGTGTAGCCGACATTGTTCAGATACCACTTGGTCGAGGTGGCCGAGTAGGTCATCTTGTTGTGATCGTCATTCTTGTGGCGATCGGTGATCTTGGCGCCAATGCTGAATTCCGAACCATCGCCGATCTCTAGCGGATGGGTGTAATCCAGCTTGCCTTGCCACAGCTGCTCATAGGCATAGCGGTTTTCGATGTTGTATTTGCTGAAATAGAAATTGCTGGCATTGCCGAAATAGCCGGCGGTGGCGGGCGTCAGCGTGTAGGGATAGGTCGATCCGTTATAGGCCAGATTGACGCCGCCCTTGGCCGTGGTGAAGGTGAATTCGCTGCGCAGCGGATCCTGCTTGACCGCGCGCGTATAGCCCGCCGCGATCGAGAGCGTGCCGCCCGCCACATCGGAAAAATCGCCGCCCAGCGTGGCGCTTTGCGTGTGGTCGTTTTCCTGGCGCTGGCGCACCAGAACGGTGGCGGTGCCCTTGGTGGGAACGCCGGTGGCGGCGTCATAGGCGGTCACGGCGAGGCGGTTCTGGTCGCGCGTCTCGTGGTCCTGGAATTCGGAATAGGAGGTGCGCAGGTAGAGCTTCACCTTCTCATTGGGGTGCCAGTCGAAATTGCCGACCACCCCAAGGCGCGTGCGCGACAGATTGTAGTCGCGGATGCCATTGCCGTCCGGCGCGCCGGCGGAGGACCAGTTGCTCGATCCCTGATAGTTCTCGCTCTCGATGGGGCGCCTGGAATAGCTGACCGAGACCACCGCGCCGAACTGCTTTTCCGCGCCGAAACGGCCGCCCACCGTGGCGTCCAGATCATAGGGCGTTTTGTTGTTCAGCGTGTAATGCCCCACCGAGGCGCGGGCATCGACGAAGAACATCTTCTTGCTGTCGAACGCCGTCTTGGTGCGGATGGCGACCTCACCGGCGATGGCATTGGCATCCTGACTGGCCAGCAGCGATTTCGACACCGAGACCGACTGGATCATCGCGCTGGGCAGATCGTCCAGCTTCACCTGACGGCCATCGGGCTCGGGCGCGGGCAGGGTCATGCCGTTGAGCGTCACATTCGCCAGACCCGGATCAATGCCGCGGATCACCACATAGCGGCCCTCGCCCTGATCGTTGGCGGCGGTCAGGCCCGGCAGGCGCTTGATGGCTTCGGCGACGTTCTGGTCGGGCAGCTTGCCGACATCGTTGGCATGCAGCGTTTCCACCGTGTTGTCGGCATTGCGCTTTTCGGCGACGGCCTCGCGCTGGGCGACCATGGCGCCGGTGACGACGATGGGATCATGCGCATCGGCCTCGTCATAGGCGGTGGGCGTGGGATCGGGCGCGCCGCCCACGATCACATAGGTGTTATCGCCGGTGGCTTTGGCGGCAAGGCCGGTGCCTTCGAGCATGCGATTGAGCGCCTCGCCCGTACCCATGCGGCCGGTGATGGCATGGCTGCGGCGGCCCTGCGCCACGCTGCCGGAAACGACGATCTGCACGCCAGCCTGTCGCGCGAAGAGGCGCACCGCGCTGGTCACATCTTGTGCCGGCACATTGAAGCTGGAAATCGGGCTGGCGGCCTGAGCCTGCACGCAAGTGGCGGCCAGAGCAGCCAGAGTGGTGGTCGCAACCAGATGGCGACGGAAGGAAAGCATGGTAATCCCCGCAATAACGGCCCGCTTCCGGGCCCTTGCCTGCTCGACAGGGCGGGACGGCATTTCCTTCGGCTTTTATGATTATTTTATAATGCGGATAGTGTCGCCCTGATCGCGCGCCTGAGCGCCGACACTGAGCGCGGCGGTGCGGGCAAAGCCTTCGGGATCGTCGAGGCGGAAAGAGCCATAAAGCTTTTCACCGCCAAGGGCGGCATTGCCGAGCGTGATTTTCAACTGGTTGTGGCGGTTCATCTCATCGATGGCGCTGTCCAGCCGTTCACCGTCCAGTTCGATGCGCCCGCTGGTCCATGCCGTGGCGCGTTCGATGGCGGCGGGGGACAGGGCTTGAGCCACGGGCTCGCCATGACCATCGAAACTGGCGCTCTGCCCGGCGCCCAGCCTCAGCGTGCCGCCCGGCGTGCCGACCTCCACCATGCCTTCGCTGACCAGCACGGTGACGGCATCGCCTCGGCGCACCACCTGAAACACCGTGCCGATATCGGTGATGGTGATGGCGCCGGCCTTTACGAGGAAAGGCCGGCTGGCATCGTGGCGCACGCGCAGCAGGGTGCGGCCTTCCTCCAGCCGCACCACGCGGGCGTCGCTTTCCATCGTCACCTTCAGCCTGGTCTGCGTGTCGAGCGACAGCGAAGACCCTTCGGCAAGGGTGACCTGACGCATCTCGCCCGTGCCGGTGGCATAGCGATCCGTGCCCGGCGCATAGAGCAGCACCGCCGCGACGCCAGCCGCCGTCAGCGCCGCCCCGCCCGCCAGCCAGCGTTGATGGCGGCGCATCCAGCCTTGCGCCCTGTCCCGCCGGGTGGGCTGAGGGGCAGGCCCGGCGTCCGGCACAAGCTGAACCGATGGGGTGAACAGCGCCAGCGTGGCCTGAGCGCGCAGCAGCGCCCCGGCATGGCGCGGGTTTTGCGCCAGCCATGCCTCAAGGCCCTCAGGGGTGGTGTCCGGGTTCGCATCAAGGGCCGCCGCCCAGCGCGCGGCGGCAGCTTCAACCGTTGATGACGAAGTTTCGACGCTGCCTGTCAACGAAGTTCCCGTGTTCCTGAGCCGATCCGGTGTCCTCCCCGGGCAGGCATGCTGTGGCGCGCATTTCGGCCTGAATCAACCTCAGGGCTTTCTGCACGTCATTTTCCACCACGCTTTCGCTGACGCCAAGGCGCGCGGCAATCTCCTTTTGCGAGCATCCCTCCACGCGTTTCAGCGTGAAGATGGTGCGGCACCTTTCGGGCAGCCGCGCCAGCATCTCTTCCACCATGCGCAGCTGCTGACGCGCCGCACAGGCTTCCTCGATGCCCATCGCCTCTGCCTCGACGAAGCTGGAGGCATTTTCCGTAAAATCCTCGAAGCGGATAATCTGCGCGCGGCGCAAATGATCCCGCCAGAGGTTTTTCACCATCTGCATGAAATAGGCGCCGGGCCGCTCGATATGCGCCACGCAGGGCAGGGCGGCAAGGCGGCAATAGGCGTCCTGAATGATGTCGTCGGCATCGCTCTGGCTCACGCCCAGGCGGCGCAGGCTGGCGCGCACGGCCCCCTCCTGAGGCACCACATGCGTGGCGACCCAGCGGATGATCTCTGGCGAGGCGGTAGCGGCAGACATAATACGCGGTCCTGAGGCAGCGGGCCTTTCGTGCCCGCCGCGCTACCGTGGCTTTGCGTAAGTTTGGTGACAGGGTGCTGTCAGTGGATGGTGGCCTTCGTCAAAGGGCCGCCGCGATATAGACCGGATTGCCCACCAGCAGCAGGCGCCCCTGCGCATCGCGCACATCGGCGCGCAGCCAATGCGCCCGCCCGTCCGCATGCCAAGGCGACAGGAAAAGCGATCCATCGCCCGCGAACGCGACCCGACGGGCCGGATCGCTTTCCCCATCGACGATCAGTTGCAGCGTGCCGCTGCTCACCCCTTTGACCTCCACCGCCAGATCGGCGCTGTCGCCCGCATGCAGACGCAGGGTTCCGCCCATATCGGCCTGCTGTGAGCCCGCCCTGGCGGAGAGGTTGAGGATGCGATCGTGCGTGCCCTCCACATCGATAAACACGCGGCCACCGCGGAGCCCGGCCAGCAGGCCATGGACCGAAAGGTCTTGCATATAGACGACGGTGGTGGGCATGCCCAAAGCGCCGGCTTCGGTGGGGGAGCGATCGGCCTCATGGCTGTCGCTGCCGCCGATGCCGGTGACATGTGCCCCGCTTTTCAGCAGGCGGTTCCAGTAAGCGAAGCCTTGCAGCGGGCTGTCCGC
The DNA here is from genome assembly GCF_001598555.1 of Novosphingobium rosa NBRC 15208. Taxonomy (GTDB): domain Bacteria; phylum Pseudomonadota; class Alphaproteobacteria; order Sphingomonadales; family Sphingomonadaceae; genus Novosphingobium; species Novosphingobium rosa. The sequence goes on along the minus strand of NZ_BCZE01000027.1, from coordinate 11,320 downwards.
CGCGCCGGTTTCGCGCATGGTGCCGCCATTGACCACTTCGACGGCATCGGCTGCGCCTTGCGGCAGATCGTCCACGCGCCAGCCGCAGCCCATGCAGATTTCGCCCGAAGGCGCGCCGGGGTGATTGATCGAGACGATGCCGCCCTCGGCATGGGCGGCGTCGATCCAGCGCCGCGCCTGATCCCAATTGGGCGAGCCCATGCGGAAATCCAGAACATCGGTGGGGCCGAAGACATTGCTGTGGCCCCAGAAAGTGGTGATCTCGCGCCCGGGCACCAGCAGCAGCCTGTCGAAGGCGGGCTGCAGTTCGCGCAGGGCGTTGAAATTGGCGGTGCTGTTGTGATCGGTCAGCGCGATGAAATCGAGCCCGCGCGCGGCGGCGGTTTCCACGACGCGATAGACCGGGCAGGAGACGCTCTTGCCCGATTGCGCGCGGCAATGGCCGTCGCTGTCGCCGCTGTGCATATGCAGGTCGCCGCGATACCAGCCGGGATGGTTTGTCAGCGGCGCATCGGCGAATTCGGTGATCTGCGGCGCGCGTTCGATAAAGATCTGCGCCCGGTAATGGGTTTTGGCCCCGGGTCGAATGTTGGGCGCGCCAAGGATCAGGTTCCAGCGCCCGGCGGGCAGGGGGCCGGGTAGATAGCCCTGCGTGGCGTCTTCGGTGCTGAGCGTCATATGGTCATGCGCGCCGCCGCCCCAGCCACGAAACCTTTGCGGATCGCGCAGGCCCAGATCGATCACGCTGTGCTGGGCGCGATCATAGGTGAAGCGGATGGTGACGCGCGTGACGCCTGCGGGCAGGTCAAAGGGCAGTTCGGTGTAATGTTCGAAGCGATCATGGCCGAGGTCCCCTTCGAGAACCTGCCATGGAGCGCCCGCCTCCACTTTTGCGGGTGTGGGAGCCTGCGCCCAGGCTGCCGCAACCGACAGACCAAGGGCGCAGGACAAAGCGACAAGAGCGGAGGCAAGACGCATGGGCATGGCTCAGAACTTGTACATCACGGCGCCGCGGAAATTCCGCCCGATCAGCGGCCGCGCGATGAAGGTGTTGGCGCCCGCATCGCCATTCTGCAGCTCGCCCGCGCGCGGATTGCCCTCGGTCAGGCCCAGCGAGTTGTTGAGATTGTCGATATAGCCATAGACCGAAAGGCGCGGCGTGATGTCGAAACGGGTGCTGACATTGATCGTGCCATAGGCGGGCAGTCGCACCGAATTGGCGGTGTCGACATAGCGCGCGCCCTCATACTCCCACGATCCCTGCACGCGCAGGCGGCCATGCAGCAGGTTGAAGCCCGGCACGATGCGCAGGCTGACCTTGGGCACGCGGATCAGCTGGTTGCCGGTGTAATTGTTGGTTTTGCCCGAGGCATCCACATAATTCAGTCCGCGATATTGCGGATCCTGCAAGGTGGCCGTTCCCGAAAGATCGAACCAGCTGGCGGGGCGGATCGTGCCTTCCAGCTCCACGCCTAGGGTGCGCGTGTTGGCATAGAGCGCCTCGGTCACCGAAGCGCCGGTGTTGAGATCGAAGCGATAGTTGGTGAAGGAGATGTTGTTGTATTTGGTCCAGAAGCCGGTCGCATAGAGGTCGAACAGGCGGCTGGCGTATTTCAGGCCGATCTCGCCCAGATCCATCGTCTGGGTGATGGGCGTGGCGGTGGGGCTGGTGATGTAATTGCCAAGGCTGGGCATGCGGTTGGCCGCCGTGAAGCGCGCGAAGGCCCCGGCCTTGCGGGTGATCTGATAATCCAGCCCCACCGTGTAGGTGGCATGGCTGAAGGTGTTGTCATAATTGGCGTAAAGCCCGCTGCCGGTGATGATGGACGAGGTGGCGGGCGTGCCCAGATTGGCGGTGGTCTTCAGCGCCACCGTGCCGCGCGCGCGCATCGTTTCCCAGCGCACGCCGCCATCGAGGCGCAGCTTGGGCGTGATCTGCCACTCATCGCCCAGATAGAGCGCATTGGTGGTCTGCTCCCCATGAGCGTCTTCCCACTCATAGCCATATTTGTAGATGCCGTGATCGGTGAAGGTCTTCACCACATTGCCCGCATTGTTCACCGCCACCAGATCGAGCAGCCGCGCATTGTTCTGCACATCGAGCAGGGCAGTGGAGGAATAGCGGCTGAAATTCTCGTCGAGATGCGCGAAATAATAGCCGAAGGTCAGATCATGCGTGGTCGAACCCATGTGGAAACGGTGCGAGACATGGGTGTCACTCATGAATTCATTGACCGGCATGGTGATGCCGCGCAGGCCGCCCACGATGACCAGCCCGTTACCGTTCTGATTGGCGGTATCATAGACCTGCCCCGAGGTGGCATAGCGCAATTGCAACGCACTGGCCCCCGGCGCCTGCGAGAGCAAGCCGGACTGCTGCGATAGCAAACTGGAGGCGCTTTGCAGCGTGTTGGGATAGACGCCGTTGCGCTGGGTCCAGGTGCTGTCATAGCGCGAGGTGTTGCTGATCTTCCAGCCGTCCCACGGTTCGAAATCGAACTTGCCGGTGATCTGGGTGCGCTTCACCTGCGTGCCCAGGCTGTTGTCGAAGTTGTACCTTGTGCCGTCGCCCTCGATCATGCTGATCTTCTCGGTTTCGGGCCCGGCCACCGTGCCGTAATTGCCGCTGAAGCCGGGCACGGCGCGGATCTTGCCATCGGGATAGGTGCGCATGGGAATGCCAGTGTAGAAGGCCACGATGTCATCCAGCCGCTTGACGTCCAGACTGAACTTGGCCCGGTTCCACTCGCGCGAGACGGTGGCGCGGATCTGCCCGCCCCGGTTGCCGGTGAAGCCCGGATCGCGCACGCCCCCTTCGGAGCGGTAGAAGCCGCCCAGCGCGACTTTCCATTCGCCCACCGGCAGGCCCACCCAGAAATCGCCGCGATAGAGGCTGTCGGCCCCCAGCGTCATCTTGACCAGCCCCTCGGCGGTGTCGCCCACCTTGCGCGGGATGAAGTTCACCGCGCCTGCCGGAGCGTTGGAATAGAACAGCGAGGCCGGGCCGCCACGCACCACCTCGATGCGCTCGATGGTTTCATCGAGACGGAAGGCCTGATCGGCGTTGAGATAGCCCAGCGCGGGATCATGCTGCACCGGAATGCCATCCTCCAGCAACTGGATCGAGCCATAACCATCGACCGGCACGCCGCGTGCCCGCACATTGCCGCTGGCCTCGCCCCCTGAGGACTCCACCCAGAAGCCGGGCACGGATTTCAGCGCCTCGGTCACGCTGGTGGGGGCCTGCAGGCGCAGCGCTTCCTCATCGATGCGGGTGACCGAATAGCTCATCTGCGCCTTGGTGCGCTCGCCGATGCCGGCGCGGCCCGTCACGATGATGTCGGTGGACTGGCCGCCCTGCGCGGTCTGGCCATCGGTGGGCGCGGCATCGCCGGCCAGCGCCGGATGGGCCCCCAGCAAAGCGATCAGCGAGGAGGTGACAAGCAAGGATTTCATAAATGCCCCTTTGAACCTGCGGTCATGCCGGGCCGCCATCAGCGGCGATTGTCCGGTCATGCCTTCGGGGCGCAGACGGGGGCGTGCAGGCTTTCCACTACCCGCTTCGGCGAAAAAATTGGCGATGTGCGAAAGATTTTTTAGCGGCGCCGGATGTCAGATTTCTGTCACGCAAGCGCCCTAAACGGTGCCGCGCATCGCTCCAGACCGGGGTGGTGGCAAAGGATGGAGAGGCGCCTGTGGCCTGGCTGCGCGACATCGACGTCTGGTTCGCCGATCATGTTTTCGCCTTTCACCAGCAGACCCGCCGCTATGCGATGAGCCTGCTGCGCGACGAGGATGAGGCCGAGGAGCTGGTGCAGGAAGCCTATGCGCGGCTTTTCACGCTGGAGGACTGGCGCGGCATCGCCAACCCTCACGCCTACACCTTGCGCATCATCCGCAATCTGGCGGTGGAGCGTTTCCGCCGCGCCGATGTGGTGCGGATCGATCAGGGCGCCGCGCTGCAGATGCTGGAGGTGCCCGATGACGATCCCACACCGGACCGGGTGGCGATGGACCGGGCCGAACTCCATCAGGTGGCCCAGGCCATGGCGGAGATGCCGCCAAGGATGCGCGAGGCGCTCACGTTGCGAAGAATTGAAGGGTTGCGGCCCGGGCAGGTAGCTGAAACAATGAACATCTCCGTCTCCACAGTGGAGACACATCTGGTCAAGGCCCTTCGTTTTCTGATGCAGGCAGTCGACCGACACGGCAAGAAAGCGGATACGGAGCAGTCAAGGGCATGGGAGAAGGCGGAAAAACTGGAACGGAGCTGAAGGAGGAAGCCGCCCGCTGGCTGGTCGCGCTCGATTGCGGCACGGCTGACGCGGAGGCTTTCGAGGCCTGGCGCCGCACCAGCCCCTTTCACGCCTCGGCCTTCGCTCAGGCGGCGGCGGTCTGGCGCAGCACGGGCGACCGGCGGCTTGCGGGGATGATCGATCAGCCGGTTGTGGAAGAGGCGCCTGTTCAGGAAGAACTGCCCGCGCGGGGTGTTTCGCGTCGGGCGGTGGCGGGCGGTGCTTTCGCCGCCTTGTTGGGGCTGGGCGGTGTGGGCGGCTGGCTGGCCATGCCCGGGCGCGCCTATGCCGCCACCGGCGTGGGCGAGCAGCGCAGCATCCGTCTGCCCGATGGCAGCCATGCCATGCTCAACACCGACAGCAAGGTGTCATGGCGCTTTGGTCGCCAGCGCGAGTTCTGGATCGAGCAGGGTGAGGCTGCGCTGACCGTCCGCCCCGATGCCGCCGCCTTTATGCTGCACAGCGCACCCCTTGCGGCGGAACTGAGCAGCGGCAGTTTCAACCTGCGCCTGATCGGCAAGGAAGGCCATCTGCTGGTGCAGAGCGGTCAGGCGCGGCTGGATACAGGGGAAAGGCTGGCGGCAGGTCAGATGGCCACGGCGAAAGCGGGCTCCATCATCATCAGCGATGCGCCTGCCGATCAGATGAGCGCTGCCACCGCATGGCAGCAGGGCAAGATTGCCTTCAACGGCATGCCGCTGGGGCGGGCGATCGCCGAGTTCAACCGCTATCTGCCCGGCAAGATCGTGCTTCAGGATGCCGAGCTGGGCGAGACGCGGCTGGGCGGCGAATTCCGCATCGACGATCCCGACCGCTTTCTGGCCGCGCTGTCCGCCGGTTTCGACATCGCTCATCGCCAGCAGGGCGACCGGATCCTGCTTTATCGCAAGCCGCCGGGGGCCTGAACCCAGACCTGTCACGCCCTGGCAGCATTTGAACGCCATGCGCGGGCGCATGAAGGGACCGGGGCGTCACCACAGAATCAGGGTGAGAGGGCGAAGGGCGCACAGCGCTTCCCGGCGCGCCATGCTCTGTGCGCTGGCTCCCGCCCTGCTGATCGCGGCGCCGGCCCCGGTTTCTGCCCATGCCGCGCCGCCCGCCTCGGCGATCGGCATCGATCTGCCCGCCCAGCCGCTGGCCCATGCGCTCGACAGTCTGGCGCATCAGAGCGGCTGGGAAATCCTCTATCCCTATGCCACCGCTGCCGCGCGGCGCAGTGTGGCGGTCCATGGCCACATGCCGGTCGCCAGCGCCCTGCGTCATCTGTTGAAGAACAGCGGCCTGGAGATTGCCAGCATTGCCCCGGGCACGATCATTCTGCGCGCCGCGCCATCACGCAAGGCGGAACCGGTCGTTCACCCTCCGCGCCTATCTCCGCCTCCGCCCATTGCTTTGCTACCTTCGGCCGATATTCTGGTCACAGGCCGCGCTGCCCAAGGCGCGCTGGCCCAGACCGAGCTGAGCTACGCCGTCACCCGCATTGATGCCGATGCGCTGCACCGCAATGGCCCGCTGCCCTCCACCGCCGATCTCTTCCGCCAGATCCCCGGCTTCTGGGTTGAGGCCACGGGCGGCGAGGCCAGCAACAACATTCGCGCGCGGGGCATCCCCACCGATGGCTATTCCTCGGTGGCGATGCTGGAGGACGGGCTGCCGATCCAGTATGATGGCGGCCTTGCCTATCTCAACACCGATCAGATCATGCGCGTCGATTCCACCATCGAACGCGTGGAGGCGGTGCGCGGCGGCCCCTCGGCGATTTTCCAGCCCAATGCGCCGGGCGGCAGCATCAATTTTCTCACCCGCAGCGGGCTGAAGAATCCGGGGCTGACGGTCTCCACCACGCTGGGCAGCGCGGCCTATCGCCGGGTCGATGGCTATTGGGGGATGCGGATCACGCCGGAACTGGGCCTGTCGCTGGGCGGTTTCTATCGCCGGGACAATGGCTTGCGTAATCCGGGCTATCCGGCGGATGAAGGCGGGCAGATCCGCGCGGGGCTCGATTATGACAGCGGGCGGTTGCAGCTTTCGCTCAATGGCAAATGGCTCGATGACCGGGTGATCCTCTATCTGCCGGTGCCGCTTCAGGCTGACGGGCAGGGCCGGGTGCAGGCGGTGCCCGGCTTCGATCCGCTGTACGATACGCTGGCCGGGCCGCAGCAGGTGCATGTGCCCTTCAAGACGGCGAACGGCCCTCAGGATTTCGATCTCTCGCAGGGGACGCATAGCCGCATCGGCTTTCTCACCCTGCGCGCGCGGCGGACGCTGGACGCCCATGGCGCGCTGGAGATCAAGAGCCGCTTGCGCAGCGGCACCACCCTGCGCAACGGGCTGTTTCCCGTGGGGCAGCCGGTGACGGGCAGCAGCTATCTGGCCGGCATCTGGCCGCAGCTGTCCTCGGCCTTTCCTTCCGCTGCCAGCGCGGCCATCCGCTATGCTGGCAGCGATCAGCCCTTTCTGCCCGGCAGCAATGGCAACGGGCTGGTGGTGGGCGCCAACCTGCTCTCGGTGCGCATGCCCATGACCGAATGGATCACCGATGCGAGGCTGATCCAACGGGTTGACGCCGCCGGCCATCACGATCTGGCGCTGGGCCTGACCTTCGCCGACACCAGCCTTGGCTTTGCGCGCAGCATGAGCACCGCCTTGCTCGATGTGCGCGGGCAGGCGCGACGGCTCGATGTGGTGGCGCTGGATGGCGCCGGGCGGCAGGTGGGGGCGCTGACCGACAATGGCTTCACCCGCTACGGCTCGATTTTCGACAATGCGCATCTGCATACCAGCAATCTGGCGCTCTATCTGGCCGATGAGTGGAAGCTGGGGCGGCGCTGGCGGGTCGATCTGGGTGGCCGATGGGAGCAGACGCGGATCGGCGGCCGCATGGAGAACGCCGCCGCCGTCAATCTGGGCGACGCCACCACGCTGGCCGATGATGCCGTGCTGACGGGGACCGGCCAGTTCACCCCGATCCACCGCCGCTTTTCAGGGCTGAATGCGACGGTGGGCGTCAACTATCGGCCTGTTTCCACCCTTGGCCTGTTCCTGCGCTACACCCGGATCAACCGCCTGCCCAGTGCCAGCGAATTCACAGCCATGCCCAACCGCAATGACGAGGCCGCAGTCCCCATCACCATGGCCGAGGCCGGGATCATCGCCGAGCACCCGCGCTGGAACCTTTCCGCCGTGGGCTTCGCCACCCATTTCGCGCGGCTGCCCTTTACCGATTACCGCTTCGACACCGCCAGCAACGCCTATGTCGAAACGACCTCCATCGCGGACACCAGCACCCTCGGGCTGGAACTGTCAGGCCATGCCGAGCTGCTCGGGCCGATGTCCATCGATATGCAGGCAACGCTGCAGGATCCGCGCTATCGCAATTTTCATTATGTCACGCTGATGGGCGGCCAGCCCGTGGCGCAGGATGCCACCGGCAACCAGTTGATCCGCGTGCCCGTGCTGGCCCTGCGCGCTGCCCCCGGCCTGACGCTGATGGGCGGCAGGCTGCGGCTGGGCGCGGAGCTGGCGTATTATTCCGCCCGCTATGCCGATATCGCCAACAGCCAGCGCCTGCCACCTTATGCGCTGATGAACGCTACGCTGAACGCCAGGCTGAACGAACATGCGACGCTGGCGCTGAGCGCGACGAACCTCACCAACGCACTGGGCGTGACCGAGGGCAATCCGCGTGCGGGCTCCTTCAACGCCGGGGGGCTGACCAGCTTCTTTCTGGCCCGCCCCGAATTCGGGCGCGCGCTGCGCATGACCCTTTCGGTGATCCGTTAGGCGTTGAAACCGGAACCTTTGACCTTGCGCTCAGCGCTTGATGGTCAGCGCATCGACCAGCGCGCGGGCTGTCGCGAAGGAGGAGCCGGGGTTCTGCCCCGTGATCAGCAGCCCGTCTTGAACGACATAGGAGCCCCAGTCCGGGCCGCGCGAAAAGACACCGCCCTTGGCCTTCAATTCGTCTTCGACCAGAAAGGGGACGACGTCGGTCAGGCCGACGGCCTCTTCCTCGCTGTTGGTGAAGCCGGTGACCCGCTTGCCCTCGACCAGCGAACGGCCTTCCGGGGTTTGCCCATGGCGCAGCACGCCGGGGGCATGGCAGACCAGCGCGGTGGGCTTGCCGGAGGCCAGAAAAGCTTCGATCAGCGCGATGGACGTTGCGTCCTCGGCCAGATCCCATAGCGGGCCATGGCCGCCGGGATAGAAGACCGCGTCGAAATCGCGCTGGTCGACATCCGCAAGGCGCAGCGTGCTGGCCAATTGGGCCATGGCGGCGGCATCGGCCTCGAAGCGGCGGGTGTCGTCGGTCTGGAAGGCGGCTTCGTTGCTCTTGGGGTCGAGCGGGGGCTGGCCGCCCTTGGGCGAAGCTAGCGTGATCTGCGCGCCAGCCTGCTGGAAGGCGTAATAGGGGGCGGCCAGCTCCTCGATCCAGAAGCCGGTTTTGTGGCCCGTGTTGCCGAGCGTGTCATGCGAGGTGAGAACCATCAGGATTTTCATGTCGGAACTCCTTGCCGTCTGCGCCGCATGAGGCGGCGGGGGTGGTTAAATTAGACCGGTCGTCTTGCGATTTGGACCGGTTGGCGCCGATGCTGTTATCAAACGAAACGCGGTGTCGCTGCCGACAGCGACTCAGATAGCCATATATAGACCGGTCGTCTAGTAAAATTTCTTGCGGTGCGAATTGACCTGATATCGTGAGAGATGGGCATCAATATCCCATGATTTCTGAGTGGGGTGATTGCTATCCTCAGGCTTCCATTTTTGAACCGACTGGTCTATGAGTGAGGAAGGAAAGGTTGCGTACATGTCGGTGATGGAAAAGGATACACGCAGCGTCATTCTGGCGACAGGGCAGGCGATCATGGGCCGTAAAGGCTTTTCCGGCGTCGGCCTGATGGAAATCCTGGCCGAGGCGGGTGTTCCCAAGGGCTCCTTCTATCATTATTTCAAATCCAAGGATGCCTTTGGCGAGGCCTTGCTGGACGCCTATTTCGCGGACTATCTCGCCGCGATCGACGCCATTCTGGCCAAGCCGGGCCTGACCGGCGCCGAGCGGCTGATGCTCTATTTCGCCAATTGGCGCGAGAATCAGAGCACCTCCGACTGTCAGGGGCGCTGCCTCGCGGTCAAGCTGGGCGCCGAGGTTGCTGATCTGTCGGAGCCGATGCGGCTGGCGCTGAAAGCGGGCACCAACGGCATCATTGGCCGGATGCAGATCATGATCGAGGCTGGCGCGGCAGATGGTTCGCTGCGCGTGCCGGGCCAAGCGGCGGATCTGGCCGCGACGCTCTATTATCAGTGGCTTGGCGCCAGCGTGATGGTCAAGATCCTGCGCACGCATGATCCGTTTGAGAAGGCCTTGGAGGCCACGCGGATGGCGCTGGGCATGCACGCTCGATAGTCGCGCTCCGTCTCCGCCATGGCGGGCGGTTCAGCCGCAGCAATGGCGTGGCCACCGACGATCCAGATCCGGCCAATGATGCCGTGGACAGGCGCCCCGGCCTCGCCAGCCATATCGACATAGCTGACGGCCCGAAGATTTTGCTCCTGCATGCATAATTGATTTGATGGCAAAGCGGTTCGATTCTATAAAAATGCATCTTGGTATAGAATCTTGAAGGGAAGAACGGATGGCTGAAGCCTATATCGTGGCCGTGGCGCGCTCGGCGGGCGGCAAGCGGGGCGGGCGTCTGGCCGGGGTGCATCCGGCCGATCTGGCGGGCAAGGTGCTGTCCGCGCTGATCGAGCGATCCGGGATCGACCCGCTGCTGGTCGAGGATGTCATCATGGGCTGCGCCTGCCCTGGCGGCGAGCAGGGCGCCAACATCGCCCGCAACGCCGTGCTGGCGGGCGGCCTGCCTGAATCCGTGCCCGGCACGCATGTTGACCGGCAATGCGGCTCCTCGCAGCAGGCGGTGCATTTCGCGGCGGCCACGGTGATGGCGGGCATGATGGATGTGGTGATCGCGGCGGGCGTGGAAAGCATGACCCGCGTGCCGATGGGCCTGCCCTGGACGCTGGCCGCCAAGCACGGTTTCGGCACCTATCGCAGCCCCGGCATCGATGAGCGCTATGGCGCAACCCCCTTCAGCCAGTTCGGCGGGGCCGAGATGATGGCGCGCAAATATGGCCTCTCACGCGAGGTGCTCGATGCCTATGCGCTGGAAAGCCATCGCCGCGCCGCCGCTGCGGCTGAAGGCGGAAAATTCGATGCCGAGATCGTGCCGCTGGAGGTGGTCACCGCCGAGGGCGAGACCGTGATCCACAAGGTGGATGAAGGTATCCGCTTCGACGCCAGCCTCGAGAAGATTTCCAGCGTCAAGCTTTTGACCGAGGGCGGGGTGATCTCCGCCGCCAACGCCAGCCAGATCTGCGATGGCGCCGCCGCCGTGCTGGTGGTGAGCGAGAAGGCGCTTAAAGCTCTGGGCCTCAAGCCACTGGCCCGCCTGCACCAGATGACGGTGCTGGGCCACGATCCCATCATCATGCTGGAAGCGCCCATTCCCGCCACCGAACTGGCGCTGGGCAAGGCGGGGCTGAAGATTTCCGACATCGATCTGTACGAGGTGAATGAGGCCTTCGCCCCGGTGCCTCTGGCCTGGCTGCAGGCTCTTGGCGGCGATCCGGAGCGCCTGAATGTGCATGGCGGGGCGATTGCTCTGGGGCATCCGCTCGGTGGGTCGGGCGCCAAGCTGATGGCGACGCTGGTCAGCGCTCTGCATGACCGGCAGGCGCGTTATGGGCTGCTGACCATGTGCGAGGCGGGCGGGATGGCCAATGTGACGATCGTGGAGCGGTTATAAGAAAGGGAAGTTTCGCCTCCGGCGGGCAAAGGGCCATCGCCCTTTGCAATCCCTTTATCTCTCGCGGCGATGGTGTCGTGAAAACGCGGCGGACAACCGGTTCCGCGCCTTGATTATAAAAAGCCTGCGGCGCCTTCTTCTTTGGCGCCGCAGGCTTTTAAATGTTCAATGCTGCGCCGATCAGCCATCGCCGAACCCGATGCACCACGCAGACATTCA
>NZ_BCZE01000026.1 GCF_001598555.1 Novosphingobium rosa NBRC 15208 | reverse complement strand
AAACGGCGCGCGCGAGGTGGGGAAACGACATGCATGATACGGTGAAGCTGCGCCCGACCCTGCGCGAGGCGCTGGAGGAAGGCCCCTTTACGGCGTTCCAGATCCGCTGCGCGCTGATCGCTGTGCTGGCGGTGGTGCTCGATGGTTTCGATATCCAGCTGCTGGGCGTGGCGATGCCCTCGCTGATGAAGGCCTGGGGCGTGGACAAGGCGGCATTTGTGCCGGTCATCGCGGGCGGGTTGCTGGCGATGAGCCTTGCCACCACCGTCTCGGGCTGGCTGGGTGACAGGATCGGGCGGCGGCCCTGCCTGATCGGTGCGCTGGTGATCTTCGGGCTTGGCACTTTGGGCGCCACTTTTGCCACAAGCCTGCCGCTGTTCTTGGCCGTGCGGTTGGTGGCTTCGCTGGGGATGGGCGGGGCGATGCCGGTGGCCATCGCCATTCTGGCCGAATACACACCACGCCGCCATCGCGGGCTGACGGTGACGGCCAGCATGGTCTGCATGCCGCTGGGCGGGATGCTGGCGGGCGTGGTTGCCGCGCAGCTGGTGCCGCTGTTTGGCTGGCCCTCGCTGTTTGTGGTGGGGGGCGCGGCGCCTTTGGCTTTTGCCGTGATCCTGTTGTTTGGCCTGCCGGAATCGGCGCATTACCTGCGCGCTAAGGGCCGGGTCGCCGAGCTGGGAAAGCTGGCCGAAAGGCTGGGCGCGCGCGTGGTGCCCGCCGCTGTCGAGGCTGGAACCATTGAAAGCAAAGGCCAGTTCTCCGCCCTGTTCGCCGATGGGCTGGGCACCACAACGCTGCTGATCTGGGGCCTGTTTCTGGCCGGGTTGCTGGCGGCCTACACCTGCTTCAACTGGCTGCCCACGCTGCTGACGCGTGGCGGGCAGAGCATCGCCACCGGCAGTCTCGCGCTCGCGGCCTTCAACTTCGGCGGCATTCTGGGCACAGCGCTGGGCGCGCTGCTGATCGGGCGTCTGGGTTCGAAGGCGACGATCACCGGCTTCGCGCTGGCGGGCATGGCGGCAGCGGCAGCTTCCATCGCGGTGGTCGGCGCAACGCAGGAGGCGCATGTCGTCGAGGCGGCCATGGCGGTTACCGGCTTCTGCCTGGTGGGCGTGCAGACCATGCTCTTCGCGTTGGCCTCGCATGCCTATCCCGACCATCTGCGCGCGACAGGCGTGGGCGTCGCGTTGGGTGTGGGGCGCCTGGGAGGACTGGCGAGTTCCGCCGTCGGCGCAGTGCTGGTCGGGCAGGGTTACGCCGGTTTCTTCGGGTTTCTCGCGGTGCTGATGGCGGCGGTGGGGCTGTTCCTGCTGATGCTGCGCCTGCATATTCCTTCCGCGCACCATCAGGGAGAGAGCGCATGAGCGACCACGATATCGAGCGCAAACTGCGCATCGACCTCGCCAATTTCTACCATCTGATCGATCACTTCGGCTGGAGCGAGCTGATCTTCAACCACATCTCGGTGCGTCTGCCGGGGCGGGATGCCTATCTCGTCAACCCCTTCGGCCTCAATTACACCGAGATCACGCCGGACAATCTGCTGGTCGTCAATGTGGATGGCGAGAAGGTGAGCGAGTCCGATTACAGCGCCAATCCCGCCGGTTTCGCGCTGCATGGCGCGATCCACAGCCATCGCCACGATGTGCATTGCGTGGCGCATACCCATTCGATCCCCATCTCCGCCGTGGCGATGAAGGAGGCGGGCTTCGACCATAATAATTTCTATGGCGCGCAGCTGATCGGCCGCATCGGCTATCACGATTTCGAGGGCATCACCCTCTTCGCCGACGAGCGTCCGCGCATGCTCGCCAGCCTGGGCGACAGGCATGTGCTGGTGCTGCGCAACCACGGCATCGCCGTGTGCGAACGCGACATTCCCTCCACCTTCTTCCTGCTGTGGATCGTCCAGCGCGCCGCCGAGGTGCAATGCGCCGCCGGCCAGATCCCCGGCCCCGACCGCCAGATCGGCGCGGAGATCGCCGAGAGATCGCGCGCCTCGGCCCAGAAGCTGACCGAGAGCGGGCGCGCCGCGCAAATGGTCTTCGACAGCCAGGTGCGCGCCATGCGCGCGGTCAAGCCGGTCGCCTGGATGTGACGCATCTGCGCTGCCTCTATGCCGGGCGAGACCCCGCGCGCGCGCTTGCCATCGCCGATCTGCGCGCGATGGCGCTGCGCCGCCTGCCGGGCTTCGTCGCGGAATTTCTCGAAGGCGGCGCCGAGGATGAGAACACGCTGGCGGCCAATCTGGCCAGCTTCGCGCAGGCGCGTTTCGCCCCGCGCGTGCTGACCGGGCCACCGCCGCCATCGGGCATTCGGTTGCTCGGGCAAGACCTGCCCCTGCCGCTGGTGATCGCGCCGACCGGCTTCAATGCACTGCACTGGCACGAGGGCGATCTGGCGCTGGCGCGCGCGGCGGCGCGCGCCGGCGTGCCTTTCACGCAAAGCACCGTCTCCAACGCCACCATCGAGCAGGTGGCCGCAACTGGCGCCAGCCACTGGTTCCAGCTCTATGCCTTTCGCGATCGCGGGGCGAGCGCCGCTCTGGTGGAGCGCGCGCGTCAGGCTGGGGCGGGGGCGCTGGTCATCACCGTCGACGCGCAGCTTTACGGCAAGCGCGCCTGGAACACCCGGCTCTATCGCGGCGAGCATGCGCTGCGCTGGCCCGCGATGCTGGACGCCGCGCGTCATCCGCGCTGGATGGCGCAGGTCTGGGCGAAAGGCATGCCCGGTTTCGCCAATCTCTATCCCTTCCTGCCGCAGGGGCAGAGCGGATTGCTGCCCTCGGCGCGCTGGGTGCGCGAGGCCATCGACCCCGCGCTCGATTGGTCGATCCTGGGCTGGGCGCGCCAGCACTGGAGCGGGCCGCTGATCGTCAAGGGCATCGGTCATCCCGAGGATGCCGCGCGCGCCCTGGCCAAAGGCGCCGACGGCATCGTGCTGTCGAACCATGGCGGGCGGCAGCTTGATGGCGCGCTGCCCGCGCTCGATCTGGTGGCGGCGGTGCGCGACCGGCTGGGCGATAGCCCCACGGTTTTGGTCGATGGCGGAGTGCGGCGCGGGGTGGATCTTGCCATCGCCCGCGCGCGCGGCGCGGATGCGGTGATGACGGGCCGTGCCACGCTTTATGGGCTGGCGGCGGCGGGTGAGGCGGGGGTGGGGCGCGCCCTGTCCATTCTGGCCGAGGAATACGCTCTGGCGCAGGGCTTGATCGCGGGTGGCCCATTGTGGCCGCCGCAAGGAGCATAGATATGGTTTCGCAACAGGAATTTCGGCAGGCCATGGCGGCGCTGCCCGCGGCGGTGAATGTCATCACCACCCATGGCCCCTCGGGCTGCCACGGCATGACGGCCACGGCGGTCTGTTCGGTCAGCGACGATCCGGCCTCGCTGCTGATCTGCATCAACCGCAGCGCGCGGATGCATGATGTTCTGGTGGAGAACGGGCGCTTTTGCGTCAATGTGCTGGCCGCCGGGCAGGATGGCGTTTCGGGCGCCTTTTCCGCGCGGGGGCTGACCATCGACGAGCGCCTTGCACAGGCCGGGGATATCGTGCTGCTGGAGGGCGACATGCCCGCTCTGGCCGAAGCGCAGGTGGCGCTGCCCTGCCGGGTGGAGCAGGTGATCGAGGCAGGCACGCACACCATCTTCATCGGCCATGTCGAGCAGGTGGTGCCGGGGCGGGGGCAGGGCGCGCTGGCCTATTACGGGCGCGACTATCACCATCTGACCCAGCGGGAGCAGGCGGCATGAGCGCCGCGACGGCGGAAGCCTTCGCACGTGCCCGCCGCACAGCTGCCGGGTTGGCGGCATGGCCCGGTGACTTTCCCGAGACGCTGGAGGACGCCTATGCCCAGCAGCAGGCTGTCGCCTCGGCCTGGGGGCGTCCATCAGGCGGGGTGAAGGTGGGCCGCGTGCTGGGCGAATGGGCCGAGCGTTTTGGCGTCAACCGTTTCTCCGGCCCCATCGATGCCGATGCCATCCGGCAGGCGGACGAGGAGGCCATCTTCCCGGTGATCGCGGGCGGCACGGCTTTGCTGGAATGCGAAATCGTCGCGGTGCTGGGGCAGGATGCACCCGATGGTGCGATCTCGCCCGAACAGGCGCGCGATCTCGTGGCCGGTCTGCATGTCGGCATCGAGGTGGCGGGCAGCCCCATGGCCGATATCAACGCTTTGGGGCCGCTGGCCTCGATCGCCTGCTTCGGCAACAACAATGGCGCGCTGCTGGGCCCGGCGATTGCCGACTGGCGCGCTCTGGACCTTTCCGCGCTGGGCTGCATCGCGCGGATCGACGGCGCGGTGGTGGGCCAGGGCGACACGTCGCGCCTGCCGGGCGGCATCTGGGCGGCGCTGGCCTTTGCCGCCACGCAGGGCGCGGCGCTGGGCCAGCCTTTGCGTGAAGGACAGATCGTCTGCACCGGCGCGCTGACTGGCATGCATCCCATCGCCGCGGGGCAAAGGGCCGAGGCGGATTTCGGCGCGCTGGGCGTGGTGCGCTGCCATGCGGTGGCGCAGGCTCCGCATGGCGCAATGGATTGAAAAGGAAAGACATGATCAGTTTCACGATTGTCGACCGCCAGGGGCGCGAGACGCAGGCACAGGCTCCCTCGGGACTTTCGCTGATGGAAGCGATCCGTCAGGCCGATGTCGGCGATCTGGAGGCGCTGTGTGGTGGCAGCTGTTCCTGCGCCACCTGTCATGTCTTTGTCGAAAGCTTTGACCTCGATGCAATGAGCGGCGATGAGGACGATCTGCTCGACAGCAGCGACCATCGCAGCGCGGCCAGCCGACTGTCGTGCCAGATCCGCCTGACCGAGGCGCTGGCCGGCCTGCGCGTCACCATCGCGCCCGAGGATTGAGCATGGCCGATGTGGTGATCGTGGGCGGTGGCCATGCCGGGGCACAATGCGCCATCGCGCTGCGTCAGCAGGGCTTTGAAGGCAGCATCGTGCTGATCGGTCGCGAAAGCGAACTGCCCTATGAGCGGCCGCCGCTCTCCAAGGAGTATTTCGCGCGGGAAAAGAGCTTCGAGCGGCTCTACATCCGCCCGGCGCAGTTCTGGCAGGACAAGGACATTGCGCTGCATCTGGGCTGCGAGGTGGTCGCTGTCGATCCGCAGGCAAAGCTGCTGACGCTGGGGGATGGCGCGCAGATGGCCTATGACAGGCTGGTCTGGGCGACCGGCGGGGATCCGCGCGGCCTGTCCTGTCCGGGCGCCAATCTGGCGGGTGTGCATGCCGTGCGCACCCGTGAAGATTGTGACCTGCTGATGGGCGAGATCGATGGCGGCGTGAACAAGATCGCGGTGATCGGCGGCGGCTACATCGGGCTGGAAGCAGCCGCCGTGCTGACCAAAATGGGCTGTCATGTCACGCTGCTGGAAGCCGCACCCCGCGTGTTGGCCCGCGTGGCTGGCCCCGAGCTTTCCGCCTTTTATGAGGCCGAACATCGCACTCATGGGGTCGATCTGCGCACCAGCGTGACTGTCACCGCACTGGAAGGTGAGGGGCGGGTCTCCGGTGTCAGCTTGGGCGATGGCTCGCTGGTGGCCGCCGATGCGGTGATCGTGGGGATCGGCATCGTGCCCGCGATCACGCCGCTGATCGCTGCCGGTGCCGCTGGAACGCAGGGGGTGGAGGTCGATGCGCATTGCCGCAGTTCGCTGCCTGACATCTATGCCATCGGCGACTGCGCCAGCTTTGCCTGCGCCTATGCGGGCGGGCAGGCGATGCGCGTGGAATCGGTGCAGAACGCCAATGATCAGGCGGTTTGCGTGGCCAAGGCGATCTGTGGTGACGCGCAGCCCTATCGCGCCTTTCCCTGGTTCTGGTCCAATCAGTATGATCTCAAGCTGCAGACTGCCGGCATATCGCTTGGGTATGACGCCACCGTGCTGCGCGGGGACAGGGCCGCGCGCAGTTTCTCGGTGATCTATCTCAAGCAGGGCCGGGTGATCGCGCTCGACTGCGTCAACCGGACCAAGGACTATGTGCAGGGGCGCAAGCTTGTCGAGGCCGGTGCTTCTGTCGATCCGGCAAGGCTGGCCGATGCCGACACGCCGCTCAAGGCGCTGATCGCATGAAGCCGGCAGGGGACAATAAGGGCGTCATTCCTGTTGCGGCTGCCCGGCGCGATGCGGGGCAGCCGCATTACCGTGGAGGGCGGCCATGATTTCGCGCTGCAATCTCCTTTCCTGCCAACTCTTTGCCGATTGAGGCTGTCATGATCTTCCTGCCTTTCAAACGCCTCGCCTCGCTGGCTGCCCTCACACTCGCTTTGACCGCCGGTGGCCTGCAGGCCCGTCCGGTGACGATCAAGCGCGACACCTATGGCGTGCCGCATGTCTATGCCGATACGACCTATGGCCTGTTCTATGGCTATGGCTATGCCGTGGCCGAAGACCGGCTCTATCAGATGGAAATGGTGAAGCGTTCGGCGGAAGGCACGGTGGCGCAGGTGTTGGGAGGGGCCTATCTGGCGACGGACAAGGCGACGCGAGGCATGTTCGACCCCGCCTCGCTTCACCGCCAGCTCACCGCGCTTCCGGCCAATGATCGCGCGATGTTCGAAGGCTATGCCGCCGGTTTCAATGCCCGCATCCATGCGGTCATGGCCCAGCCTGATAAGCTTCTGCCCCGCCAGTTCGTCACGGCCGGTTTCCAGCCTTCCAGCTGGAGTGCCGACGATGTTGCGGCGGTATGGGTTGGATTGATCCTCAACCGCTTCTTCTCCGGCAATATGGAGCTGGCCAATCTCAATCTGCTCAGTGAATTGCAGGCGGCCAAGGGGGCGGAGGAAGGCGAGAAGATTTATCATCAGCTGCGCTGGCTGGAAGACCCCACCGCCCCGACCATTGCCGCGCCTGAGAGCGCCGCATCGCCCACCGAGGCGAAGGCCGATCCTGGCGCAGCCGGTCTGCGCGGCGTGTCACGCGGGGCAGCGCTGGCCTATCAGGCCGGGCAGGAGGCACGTCTGGGCCCGGTTGCCGCCGCCGGCATGCCCACGGCGAGCAATGCCTGGGTGATCGCTCCCAAGCGTTCGGATCAGCATCACACCGTGCTGTATAACGGGCCGCAGCAGGGATGGTTCAACCCTTCGATCATCTATGGCATCGGCCTGCATGGCGCGGGCTTCGATCTGACGGGGACCACGCCGGTCGGCTTGCCTGCGGTGTTCTTTGGCACCAATGGCACCATCGCCTGGGGATCGACCGTGGGCGCGCTGGACACCAACGATCTCTATCAGGAGACACTCGCGCCCGAAGACATGCATCGCTACCGCTATAAGGGCGTCTGGCGCCCGATGATCGCGCGGCATGAGGTGATCCGGGTCAAGGGGCAGGTGGATGTGCCCTTCACCGCCTGGGCCACGGTGCATGGACCTGTCACCGGCTGGGACGAGGCGAACCATACCGCCTATGCGCTCAAACGAAGCTGGGTGGGGCATGAGATCGAGACGCTGATGGGCTGGGCTCATGTGGGGCAGGCGCGCGACTGGGACGGTTTTCTCAAACAGGCCGCGCGTGTCTCGGCCTCCATCACCTGGTTCTATGCCGATGGGCGTGGCAACATCGGCTATGCTGGCCTTGGCCGTTTGCCTGACCGGCCCGCCAATCAGCCGGTTCAGTTCCCTGCCAGGGGTGATGGCGGCATGGAATGGCGCGGAACCTTGCCCTTTTCAGCCAATCCCAAGCAGCTCAATCCGTCGCAGGGCTATCTGGTGAGCTGGAACAACAAGACCATGCCCGGGCTGAAGGGCGACGGGGCTGATTACTCACATATCGACCGGGTCAACGAGCTGGCAGCAGCCCTGAACCACAAGCCGTTGCTGAGCGACAAGGAGATCTGGGATGTCGATCGCTATGGGGCATTGGCCGATCTCAACCATCGCTATTTCGTGCCCTATATCACGCAGGCGGTGGCCGGTCTTGGGGAAGGAGATCCCTTGCGTCAGGCTGCCGCGCGGATCGCTGGCTGGGATGGACGGCTGACTGAAAGCGCCGTCTCGGGCTTCTATGATGCCCCCGGCGTTCCCCTGTTCCGTGCCTGGCTCGCCCATGCGCTGGAGCGGCTGCTGAAAGCCGACCTGCCCGCCGATGTCTACGCCAAATATGCCGCCACCGGTTATCTCCCCGCGCTCAGCCCGCTCAGCGCCAAGCCGGGCAGCGGGGCCAAGCTGCTGTGGTATGCGCTGCGCCGGGGACAGGATGGCGCGCCCTTCGCCTATGATTTCCTGCATGGCCGCGATGCGCAGGCTCTGGTGCGTGACGCTTTGCGCGATGCGGTGAGCGACCTCTCAAGGGCGCAAGGCCCTGACATGGATCGGTGGCGCACGCGGGCTGTGCCGATGCAGTTTGCCGCGCGCAGTGTGGTGGGCGTGCCATGGGCGGGCGAGGATGAGGACAAGGTGGTCGCTCCCTATCGCAATCGGGGCAGTGTCAGCCTGCGCGTCACGCTCGATCGGCAGGGGGCATCGATGTGTTCAGCGGCGGCGCCCGGGCAAAGCGGTTTTATCGCGCAGGATGGGAAGCCCGACCGCCATTATGCGGATCAGCTACCGCTATTTACGGGATTTGCCTGCAAGCCAGATTGGCTGACCGCAGGCGAAATCGCCGCCCATGTTGAACGGCAGGAGCATCTGGACGATGGGCGAGGGGGCTGATGCCCTCGAGGGGAGGTGGCGATCTTTATGGGGGCCGCGGATAATCTCAATTCAGTTGTGATGCCGTCCACCCACTGTATTCCGGCACATTCAGGTGCGGAATGGCGGGGGCGGCCTTGATGAGCTGCTGGACCTGCTCATCGAGGGTCATGTTCGCCACTCAGCTCTTTGGATACGGCGCGTTTCGTCTCTTTGAAATTGATTCAAAATCCCTCAACCTGGCCCAACGACGGTATCGATACAGTCCCTGTGGTTCTTGATCGGCTGCGGTCTCCATTACAATGCGACAGCTTTCAACGACCCGCTCTTTCTCTCAGTTAGGTGGCTGTGTTGTGGGAAACGGAATGTCGCCTTTGGGCCATGGGCGGGGCAATACCTGCCCATCATTCCTCGAACCTGAGCCAGCCCTTGGCGACGCTCGCCCATCTCGCGATTGCATCCGAATGGACTGTAAGTTTGCTCTCGACGCGATGCCATACCGTCCCGCCGTGGTGTTATCTCCCAACGCCGCTGCTGCTAACACTGGTTCATCAAGTTTTTCGGGCGGTCGCCAAACTGACGGTCTTCACCATTCGGCGACTATATCGTGGAGACCATTTCCTTTAGTTGGCGTGATGTGTCGGCAAGGCTGGCGGGATCGATGCGGGCCCGGGCCTCGATCAGCTTGCGGCCCTGCACATAATCCTTGACCATATTGACGCAGTCGATGGCGACAGCCCGCCCCGCCTTGAGGTAAAGGACCGAAAAGCTGCGCGTCGCCGGATCGCCGCGCAGCACGGTGGCGTCATGGCCCAGCGAGATGCCTGCCGTCTGGAGCTTCAGATCATACTGGTTCGACCAGAACCACGGGAAAGCGCGATAGGGCCGGGCCTCTCCGCACAGCGCCCTGGCCACGCATGTGGCCTGATCGTTCGCGTTCTGCACCGATTCGACGCGCATCACCGTGCCATCGGCGTGATCACAGGCAAAGGCGGTGCAATCGCCGATGGCGTAGACGTCGGGAAGCGAGGTGCGGCAGAACGCATCGATGGACACGCCACTGCCGTGCGCGGCCCCTGCCGCAACCAGCGGGGCAATGCTGGGGGCGATGCCGATTCCCACGATCACCGCATCGGCGGGGATCACCTCCCCGTCAGCCAGCGCCACGCCGTCTACGCTGTCCTGTCCGGTCAGCGCGGTGATGCTGGCGTTGAGGCGGATCTCCACGCCATGGGCAGTATGTTCTGCGGCGTAGAAAGCGGCGATCTCGGCCCCGGCGACGCGGGCCAGCAGGCGCGGCGCAGCTTCCAGCACGGTGACCTGGCATTCGCGCCTGGCCAGCACGGCGGCGGCTTCCAACCCGATATAGCCGCCGCCCACGATGGCGATTCGCCGCGCGCCCGAGTCGATGGCCGCCATCAGCCCGTCGCAATCCGCGCGTGAGCGAATGGTATGAATTCCCGACAGATTTGCGCCGGGGACAGCCAGCGGACGCGGGTCTCCACCCGTGGCCCAGATCAGCGTGCCATAGGTTACAGTGCTCTCATCAGCCAACACCACCTGTTTCAAATCGGGATGAACAGCCTCCACCGCTTCGCCCAGACGCAGCGCGATCTGTTTGTCCGCCCAGAATTGCGCCGGGCGGATCAGCAACCGCTCGAAGCTTTTGTCCCGTGCGAAATAGTCCTTGGAGAGCGAGGGGCGGTCATAAGGCAGATCCGGTTCGCGCCCGATCAGCATGATCGAACCGGAAAATCCGCTTTGTCTTAAGGCAATTGCGCATTGGGCCCCGGCATGGCCCGCACCCACGATCAAGACATCGGCATGGTTTGGCATGGTAGGCTGGTGTCCTCTTCAGGTCTCTCGATGCGGATCGCAACCGTCTGCCCAACCGGCAAACGGGCGCCTTACATGCGAAGCGTCATAAAATTTTCGCATAGGCCATATTGACACTATGCAGGTTTTCAATTCAACATATCAAGCAATGATCCGCATATCAAACACGAAGGATCGGGGAGTTAGCATGCAGACCTCAACGCGCAACATCTTGCTGGCCGGTGCCGGCGCCTTGGCACTCCTGCCGCAACTGGCTGTCGCACAGACGGCGCCCGAGGCTGCAGCCGAGCCCACCAGTGGCATCCATGACATCGTGGTGACCGCCACCAAACGCGAGACCAACTCGCAGAGCACGCCGATCGCGCTCAACGTCTTCGGGGCCGAGCAGCTCAAGCAGAACGGCGTGAGCAACATCAACGAACTGGGCGCCTTCGCCCCCACGGTGAACATCGGCCAGAGCGCGGGCGCCTCGATCATCACCATCCGCGGCATCTCCAGCCGCGACACCACCGAGATCGGCGATCCGGCGGTGGCCGTGAACATCGACGGCATCTATCTGCAGCGCCCCACCGGCATGAACGCCGCCTTCTACGACATCGCGCGCGTGGAAGTGCTGCGCGGTCCGCAGGGCACGCTCTACGGTCGCAACGCCACGGGCGGCGCGATCAACATCATCAGCCAGGCCCCCACCAGCAAGAACGAAGGCTATGCCATGTTCGAGGGCGGGAACTACGGCACCACCAATGGCGAGATCGCCATCAACCGCCGCCTGTCGGACGATCTGGACATGCGCGTCTCAGGCGTGGTCCACAACAATGACGGCTACCGCCAGACGGGCAACGGCACCCGCGCCGAGCAGAACGTCAACCAGGGCGGCCGCATCCAGTTCAAGTACCACCCGGGCAGCCGTCTGACCGCCACCTTCGGCGCCAGCTACATGCATATCGGCGGCGAGGGCACCGCTTACCTTCAGATGCCGACCCAAACCGTGAATGGCGTGGATGTGACCCGTCCGCCCAGCACGGCCTATGGCGCCACGCATTTCTCGCTCAACACGCCCGGCCATCTGAACATTCAGGATGTGATGCTGCACGGCCAGATCGACTATGATCTGGGCCCGGCCACGATCACCTCGATCACCGGCTATCACCGTCAGCGCTACATCAACAACTGGGATGCCGACGGCAGCGACAGCAAGGGCTTCAACTACTCGCGCAACGAGCTGACCGCCGATGCAAGCCAGGAGCTGCGCCTGTCATCGAACAACAAGCATGGTTTCGTGTGGCAGATCGGCGGCTTCTATTTCCATGAAGCCTTCCCGCTCAACAACTTCTTTTACAAAAACGCCACCAATGGCACGCCGGTCGCCATCCGCGAATATCACAACTCGGTGCCTTCGGAATCCTATGCCTTCTTCGGACAGGCCTCTTACGATCTGACAAGCAAGCTGCGCGTCACAGGCGGCGTCCGCTACACGCATGACAGCAAGAGCCGCGTCGGCCCCGATTACATCGGCTCGCTCACGCAGAACGTCGACAATGGCGCGACCCGCACCTACTCCTACGACAATTCGCATGTCGCATCGAGCAAGGTTACATGGCACGCCGGTCTGGATTACCAGATCGACAGCGCCCACCTGCTCTACGCCAAGGCCGACACCGGCTATAAGGCGGGCGGCTTCAACCAGTTCGGCTATGGCAACTATGCCCCCGAAACGCTGACGGCCTTCGAGGGCGGCTCCAAGAACCGCTTCCTCGACAACAAGCTGCAGGTGAACCTCTCTGGCTTCTACTACAATTACAAGAACCAGCAGGTGAACCAGTATGTCGCGGCGGTGGGCACCACCATCACCGTGAATGCGGGCGTCTCGCATATGTATGGCGGCGAGGCCGAGTTCATTGCCAAGCTGTCGGATGACGACCAGTTCGACGCCACGGCGGCCTATCTGCATGCCAAATATGTCGATCTGGCGGTGGCCAATGGCACGGTCAACCAGTCGCTGGCCGGCAATGACGTGATCCAGAGCCCCAAGTGGACGCTGGGCGCCGGTTACCAGCACACCTTCCATCTGCTGGGCGGCACGCTGGTGCCCCGTGTGCAGACGCAGTACCGCACCAAGTACTTCCTGACGATCTACAACCGCGCCAATGACCGTCAGGATGCCTTCACCCGCACCGACCTCTCGCTGACCTACAAGCCGGAGGGCGGGCGCTGGACGGCGCAGGCCTATGTGCATAACCTCGAAAACTCTGTGGTGATCACCAATGCCGCCGCCAGCGCCACCTATGGCGGCGTGCTCTATCAGTTCGATGCGCCGCGAACCTATGGCGCGCGCCTCACCTACAACTGGTAACATCCTTGTGGCGGCCATGGGGTTTCTTCCCCATGGCCGCCATGATCCAAGATTGACAGGAGACCCGCCATGACGCGCCCGCACGCCATTTCCTTCCTTCTGGCGAGCGCCGCGCTTGTCGTCTCCACGGGCGGTCATGCCGCCGCGCCCGCGCCTGCGAAGATCCAGCCGGTGCTGGGCAGCCATGACGTTCCGGTGATCACCGTCGAAGGCTTGCGTTTCCGCGATCTCGACCGCAACGGCCACCTCGATCCCTACGAAGACTGGCGGCTGGCGCCTGCCGTGCGCGCCGCAGACCTTATCAAGCGCATGACCCTGCCCGAAAAGGCCGGGCTGATGGTGCATGCCGCCAACTCCGGCTTCTTCGGCCCCGGCGGCACCGTGCTGCGCGAACTGGCCCCGCCGCCGCCCGGCGCGCTCAAGCCTCCGGTCAATGTCACCGGCGTCCCCGGCTTCGACCGCGCCGACAAGCCTTCGCCCTACACGCTGATCCAGACGCTCAATGTGCGCTGGATGATGACCTCGGCGGGCGGTACGCCCACGGAAGCCGCCCGCTGGTCCAACGCCATTCAGGACATTGCCGAAAAAACCCGTCTGGGCGTGCCGGTGATGCTCACCTCCGATCCGGTGCAGACCACCAACCGCCTGCCGGGGGGCGCGCTGCCCCCGCCGGATCGCAAGAAGATCACCTCCAGCTGGCCCGACCAGATCGGCCTGGGCGCCATCGGCGACCCCGCCGAGGTGGAGCGCTTCGGCAGGATCGCGGCGGCGGAGTACCGCGCCATCGGCTTCCGCATGATCGTCAACCCCATGGCCGACACCACCACCGAGCCGCGCTGGAACCGTATTCCCGGCACCTTTGGCGAGGATGCCGATCTGAATGCGAAGCTGGTCGCCGCCTATGTGCGGGGCTTCCAGGGCACGCATCTGGGCCCCGACAGCGTGCTGACGGTGGTGAAGCATTTCCCCGGCGACGGGCCGGTGAAGAACGGGCTCGATCCGCACAATCCCTATGGCAAATGGCAGGTCTATCCCGGCGGGCAGATGGCGCAGCATCTCAAGCCTTTCCGCGCGGGGATTGCCGCCGGTACGGCTGCGGTGATGCCCGGCTATGGCATTGCTGTTGGCACCGATACGGTGGCGATGAATTTCTCGCGCAAGATCGTGACGGGCATGCTGCGCGGCGATCTGGGCTTCAAGGGCATCGTGATGAGCGACTGGCTGCATGCCATGCCTTGGGGCGTCGAGACGCTCACCAAGGAGCAGCGCGAATATCGCATGATCGCGGCGGGTGTCGACCAGTTCGGCGGCGAGCATGATCCCTCGCATATCATCGCGCTGGTGAAAGCCGGGCAGGTGAGCGAGGCACGCATCGATGCCTCGGCCCAGCGGCTGCTGACGCCGATGTTCGCCATCGGCTTGTTCGAGAACCCCTATGTCGATCCCGAGGCGGCGGCGCGCATCGTCAATTCGCCAGCCTTTGCCGCTGCCGGGCAGGATGCGCAGCGCCGCTCGATCGTGCTGCTGCGCAATCAGGGCGCGGTGCTGCCGCTCAAGCCGGGCGCGCGCGTGTTCCTCTCGGGCTTTGCGGCCGCGCCTGCCGGGCTCGGCACGCCGGTGGCCAGCATGGGCGAGGCGGACACGGTGATCGTCAAGGTCAACGCGCCCTACATCAGCAACAAGACCGGCCAGAGCTTCTTCACCAACACCCATGAGGGTCCGCTGGTCTGGACCGGCGCCGACAATGAGGGCGAACTGACGCAGATCAGGGCTGCCATCGCCTCGGGCAAGAAGGTGGTGGTGGTGGTCAGCATGGAGCGCCCCGCCGTGCTGTCGGAGTTCATCGGCAAGGTTGATGGCGTGGTGGCGACCTTCGGGTCGGACGATACGGCGCTCACCGCGATCCTGACCGGGCAGGCCAAGCCGACGGGCCATCTGCCCTTCGACCTGCCCGCCGATGAGGCCTCGGTGGAAGGGCAGAAGGAAGATGTGCCCTATGATTTCGCCCGCAAGCTGTTCTCGCATGGCTTTGGGCTGACCTATCCCTGACGGGATCTGCCGCATGGCCGTCGGGGGGCGGACATGCGGCAAGCCTGCCGCGCCGGAGACTCTCGTCCTGGCGCGGCAGGCCTTTGGGTTTAGGCGAAGCGCGAAACGCCCCCCGCCACCTCCAGCGCCGCCCCGGTGATGAAGCTGGCCATGGGCGAGGCAAGGAAGGTGATGGCGGCGGCAGGCTCCTCCGCCTCGCCGAAGCGGGCCAACGGGATATGGCGGTTGCGGGCTTGCTCGGCGAGCCAATCCTCCATCGACTGGCCAGGAGCGGCGCGCTCGGCATAGCGGCGCGCCCATTGCCCGCTGTTGACGGTGCCCAGCAGAATGGCGTTGACGCGCACCTCGGGCGCAAACTCCACGCTCAGCGATTTGGCAAGGTTTTGCACCCCCGCGCGCGCCGCAGAGGTGCAGACCATATGCGGCTCGGGCTGGCGCGCCAGCAGCGAGTTGACGATGACGATGGCGCCAGCGTCGCTCTCTTTCAGCAACGGCAGAAAGGCCCGCGTCGGGCGGATGACGCTGAAGAATTTGAGGCGCAGTTCGGCCTCCCAATCCTCGTCGCTGGTGCTGGCGAAGGTTGAAAGACGGGCTTGCCCCGCATTGTTGATAAGGATGTCTGCCTTGCCGAAAGCCTCTCGCGTGCGCGCCACCAGCGCATCGACTGCGCCCTGATCGAGCACATCGCAAGGCTGTGAGACCAGATTGTCGATGGCCACACCTTCGCTAGCCAGTTGGCGCGCGGCCTGCTGCAGCCCCTCGGGTTTGCGAGCGCAGCTGACGACCTTGGCGCCCTCGGCCAGCAGCAGGCGCACGGTGGCCAGGCCAATGCCAGATGAGCCGCCGGTGACGACCGCCACGCGGTCCTTCAGTTTCAGATCCATGGGATTATTCCTTAAGGTCAGCGGCATCCGCCGCGTCGATCAGCGGGCGGATCGCGGCGTTGAAGGCGTGGGGCAGGGTGGTGGCGAAGGCATGGCCGCCATTGGGCACCTCCATACGGCTGGCGCGCGGATTGCAGCGCGCCGCAGCCGAAGCGATGCGCGCGCAGCTTTCGGGCGGGGTGACGACATCCGCCGACCCCCACAGCACCAGCACCGGCACGGGCAGGCCCTGAACATCGCGCGCCAGATCAGCACCGCCCAGCAGGCGAACGGCCTGCTCATAGCCTTGCGGCACCACCTCGGCCATGGCGGCGTGGACGGTGGCGCGCGCCTCCTCGCTGGCGGTGCCGGTGCAGAGGCGATGGGCGCGGGCCTCGGCCAGACCGGCCGGGCCCAGATCGCGCAGATCGCGGATGCGGGACTCCACCTTTTCGGGCAGCGGCGCGCCCGGCGCCACGCCATAGCCCGCTGCCGGGCTGGCCAGCGCCAGCGCCGCGACGCGATCCGGCGCCAGACGCGCCAGCGCCGTGCCCATGATCGCGCCCAGCGACTGGCCGACGATCACGCAGCGCCCGATCCCCAGATGGTCGAGCCATTCCAGCGCCGCCGCGCCATAATCCGCCGCCACCGGGGCGGCCATGGGCAGGGGCGCGCTGCCCGCATAGCCCGGCGCGTTCCAGGCCAGCACGCGGCGCTCACCGGCGAAACCGGCGAACTGCCCACCCCAGGCCCGGCTGTTCGAGCCGATGCCATGGAGCAGCACCAGCGGCAGCGCCGCGCCATCCTCGCCAGCCTCACGCCAGCTTTGGCGGCGACCGGCGACAGGGGCCCAGATCAGCGGCGGCAGATCCTGGTTCATGTCTCCTCGCTCAAGCCTGACCGGGCTTGGGGCGCTTCACCTTGGACAGCGGATGCGAGGGCGGATAGGTCGGCGTTTCGGGCACATTGGTGCCAAGGCAGACGATCATCAGCGCTTCCTCGATGCCCTCATTGACCAGACCGCGATAGATGCCGGCGGGCACGGAAACCAGATCGCGCTCACGCACATAGGTCTCGGTGTATTCGCCGTTGATCTCGAACATCAGCTTCACCTTGTTGCCTTTGAGGATGAAGAAGATCTCTTCCACATCGTCATGCAGGTGGAGCGGGCCTTCGCAGCCGGCGGGCAGCACCATGGTGGAGAAGGTGAAATGCTCGGCGGCCACCGTGTTGCCGTCAGCGGCTACGCCCGTGGCGCCGGTGCCGGCATAGCGCATTTGCGCGCGCTTGTATTTTGGATCGAAATCGGCCTGGAATTTCAACGCGTTCCAGTCGAGGTTGCGGGTCTCGTAACGCGCGGTGCGCTTGGTGATCCAGCTTTCCAGCGTCTCGCCCTCGGGGATGACATTGGGCAGGGCGTCGATGTTGGTGTCGGAAAGGGTCTCGGACATGGGTTCGTTCTCCGTGTCGAAAAAGGGATCAGGCGGCGCGCGACTGGCGACGGGTCTTCCCGTCGATGCCACCCGCGATGGCCCATTCGGTGAAGTTGTTGGGGGTGCGCTCGAATTCGCCGGCCACCCAGTTTTCGGTGCACCAGTCATCGTCGGCGTAATATTCCAGCGAGCCGCCGAAGGGGCTCTTGAAATACCAGAAATAGGCCGAGGAAATCGGGTGGCGGCCCGGGCCCAGATCGCTCTCCCAGCCCTTGGCGCTCATGGCCAGGCCGCCGCCGAACACCTCATGGATGTTGCTGACGGTGAAGGCGACATGGTTGAGGCCGGGCTTGCCGGGGCGCTGCAGCACAAAGGCGCTGTGATGCGGGCCGGGCGTGGAAGCGCGCAGAAACGCGGCATGGCCCGGATAGCTGTCAGACACCACGAAACCGAGGGTCTTGAGGAAGAAATCCAGCGTCTTCTCCAGATTGTCGACGAACAGCACAACATGGCCGATCGAGATCGGCACCGCGCGCTCATAGACCGGCGAGCGCTGGTCCACCCGGCGATGAACGCCCGGCCCGTTCACATCCTGCGCATCGGCCTCCACGGCCACGCGGCGGGTGGGGCGGAAGCCATGGGTCAACCCGTTGGGGTCGGTGGCGAGCAGCAGGCCGTCTTCCCAGCGGGCCTCTTCGCCAAGGCGGGCGGCGATGGCGGGGATGGTCGTTTCGTCGTCCACGCCCCAGACCACCATGCGCAGCGTGGGGCCCGCCTGCATGGCGGAGGGCAGGGCGGGGTCGTCATTGTGGCGCACCACCACCTCGCTGCCGTCGCGGGTGGAAAAGAGCAGCTTGTCCTTGGGGCCGGGGGTTTCGGCCAGGCCCCAGTCGGCCAGATAGGCGCGGGCCTCGGCCAGGTCGGTCACGCCGAAGGTGACGGCGTCAACACCGGTGATCATCATGCATCCTTTTCATGGTGTGCCCCGGCCTGAACCAGTGGCTCGGCGGGTAGGGGCAGCGTTTCGGGCGCGCCCATCAGGCGCGAAATGGCGTGAGCGGCGCGGGCAACCGCCTGTGTGATGGCGGAAAGATCGGTGCTGGCCGGACCTGTAGCCGTGGCATTGATCGCCGCGACGATCTGCAGCGAGGCGTCGCGCACGGGCGCGGCCACCACCGCCACGCCCGCCTCGTGAAAGCCGGTGCTGGCGACATGGCCGCGCGCATGGTCCTCGCGCAGCATCTGCTCCAGATCGGCGAGGCTGGCGATGCCATTGGGGCCGAAGGCGTGATCGGCATAGAGATCGCGCAGCGCCAGCGGCTCGAGATCGCTGAGCAGCACCCGGCCCATCACCGTGCTGTGCGCGGGCAGGCTGGTACCCACCGCGACATTGCGCGTCACCGCTGCCCGGCTGGCAAAGCGGCTGAGATAGACGATGCTGCGCCCCTGCCGCACGCCAAGGTGGGTGGACCAGTTGGTCTCGTTACGCAGAGCCTCCAGCACGGGCGCGGCCAGATTGGTGAGGCCCGAGGAGGCGAGATACTCATAGCCCAGCGTCAGCACGCCCGCGTCGAGTTCGAAGCGCCCCGCGCCGTCGCGCCGCAGCAGGCCGAGCGCGACCAGATCGCCCAGCAGGCTGTGCACCGTGCTGCGCGGCAGGCCCGATGCCGCCACCACCTCGGGCGCGGACATCTGGGCCCGGTCGCGCCGGAACAGGCGCAGGATCGCCACGGCGCGGTGGAGGGCAGGGGCGCTCATCGGGTTATGCCTCGACCTTGGGCGTGACCTGCTTCAAGGCCTCGGCCTCCATCAGGCGGCGCAGCTTCACCAGGCCGGCGTCATGGGCATAGAGCGCTTCATGCTCGCGGGCATCGTCGTCCATGCCTTCGAGGATCAGGCGGTCCTGCTCCAGCACGTCCCAATGCAGCGTTTCGAGGCGCGCGCGGTAGAGGAATTTCCAGGCGTCGCGCTGCCAGCCCTGCACCTTGCGGCAGCGCCAGAAGAACACGCGGCAGTTGGTGCTATCCACCGGCGTCACCAGCCCGACGATGCCGAAGGAGCCGCCCGGCCCCGCCGCCCGGCGATAGGGGATCGAGAGGCGCTGCCAATAGGCGCCGGTTGCGCCGAATTCGGTCCAGTCGAAGTTGATGCCGCTCTGGTTGGTCTTTTCGAAGACGAAGCCATGATCGGTGGCGCGGGCGCGCATCGTGGCGGTCTTGTCGCCTTCGGCCATGGAGTGCGAGACCGAATGGAGATAGGCGCCGTGCATCGGGTCCATCACATTTTCGGCGGCATAGCGATAGTTGCAGGACCAATGCGCGGTGCAAAGAATGGCTTCCCATTCGCCGCCGTTCACTTCCTCGGGCAGGGTCAGTTCGGCGGGCTCGGAGCCGTCATTGCCGAACCACAGCCAGATGGCGCCAGCGCGCTCGATCACATGATAGGTGCGGTTGCGGGCGCGCTTTTCAGCCTCGCAGCGGCCGATGGCGGGGACGGCGGCCATGCGGCCAGCTGCGTCCACTTCCACGCCGTGATACCAGCAGGCGACACGATCGCCCAGATTCCAGCCCATGGAGAGGCGCGCGCCGCGATGCGGGCAGCGGTCTTCCACGGCATTCACCTTGCCTTGGCCGTCGCGCCATAGCACGATCTTCTCACCCAGACGCGTTACGCCAGTGGGGGCTTCGGCCACCTCCCAGCTGGCGACCACCGGATACCACAGATCGCGCAGGCCTGTATTGAGGCGGGTGCGGGCCTGATCCTTGAGTGCAGTCTCGTCCACTTCAGGCCTCCTTGGCGAAGAGGGCGTCGCCCAGCGTTTTGAGGCAGGCGGCCAGGCTTTCGGGGGTCCAGGACTGGCCCTCGGCGTCGGTGATGCCACGTGCGTTGAGGCCGGCGACCACCTCGTCCAGCTCCACCGCGCCGTCGTCGAACACGGCCATCAGCGCATCGGCCAGACCGTCCTCAAAGGGAGAAAGCGGAGCGCCGCGTGTCTGGAAGACGATGTTGGGGGAGCCGGTGGCGGACTCGATGGTGCGCGTGTCACCCTTGTTGTCGCGGTGGCGGTCTGGCGCCAGCCACGGATTATGCTGATACATGGGTCACCTGTTTTGCATATCAAACACTGTCTGGTATTGAAGACATACAATCGCGTTCTTGGGCCTTCGTCAAGTGGGGCGAACGGCGTAAAATGGCACAAAGCCCGATTTTGTCATTCATATGTCAATCATTGTCTTGTATATGGCACCAGATGGCGCAGCAGCCGACCAAGCGGGAGTGTCCGAATGCCTTTCCCCATGTCTTTCGCCATCCCGCAGTGGGCGCGCCGATTCGTTCTGGCGGGTGGCGGCGCGTGACACCGCTCGAACGCCTCGCCGTGGCCGTCCGGCAGCGTCGCGCCATCCTCTTTGCTGGAGCGGGAGTTTCAATGAGCGTCGGCCTGCCCTCCTGGGCCGAGCTGATTTCCCATATGCGTCGCGACCTCGGGCTTGATGAGGACGATACGGTGCGCCACTGGGGCTATCAGACGCTGGCCGAATATTACCGCCTCAAGCATGGCAGCATCGGCCCCCTGCGTAGCTGGATGGACCGCACCTGGAGCGTTTCGGCGGAGCGCGTCAAGGAATCGCGCATCCACGAACTGATCGTGAAGCTGGATTTCCCGCTGCTCTACACCACCAATTACGACAACAATCTGGAACTGGCCTATCAGTTCCACGACAAGCCCTACGTCAAAATCGCCAACACCTGCGATATCGTGGGCTGCGAGGACGGCCTGCCGCAGATCGTCAAATTCCACGGCGATTTCGACGATGACGAAACGCTGGTGCTGGCCGAAACCGACTATTTCAAAAGGCTCTCCTTCGAAGGCCCGCTGGATACGAAGTTCAAGGCCGATGCGCTGGGGCGCACGCTGCTTTTCGTGGGCTATTCCATGTCGGACCTCAACATCCGCCTGATGCTCTATCGCCTGTGGACCACATGGCGGGAATCGGGGCGCGAGCGTGATCGGCCCGCCTCCTTTGTGTTTACGGCGAAGGCCGACCCCGTGCAGGACGCCGTGCTGGAAAACTGGGGCATCACCGTGATGCACGAAAAGGCCGATCACCCGGCGACCTCAATGCTCAACTTTCTCGATAAGCTTTATCGGGCGGTTGAGGAGGTTTGAAGGTTGGAAAAGTAGATGCGAGGGCCATCGCCCTCGCGCTCCCTTTACTGTCCGCCTTGCGTATCGGGTTCAGCCAAGGCGCCAAGTTTGCCGCGCCGCAGGCAACAGGCCTATCGGAATTTCGCGGTAAGGTAGCGCAGGTGGAGAGGCTGGGCACCAAGGATCGGGCGCCAACACCCTATCGCCGGAAGACGGAATGGGAGCGCGAGGGCGATGGCCCTAGCATCTTCTCTTTCCTTCTTACCCTCTGAAAACCCTTAACCCGCCGCCCCGGCATGATACCCCAATCCCGCCGAAATCCGCGCCGCAGCGGCTTCCACCTGACCGCGCACCTGTGTGCTGAAGGTGTCCTTGTCATAGGTGGTGATCGGGCAGCTGACGGAGATCGCCGCTTCCAGCTTGCCCGCCGCATTGTAGACCGGCGCGGCCACGCTGGCCACGTCGGGATCGTAGAAGCCCCAGCTGATGACGCTGGTCTGCGCGCGGTCGCGCTCGACGAGGCTGACCAGGGCGCCCATGCTCTCGGGCGTATCGGCGGTGAAGCGCTCGAAGGCGAAATGCTCGTAGAGGCCCACCACTTCGGACAGCGGCAGCCCGGCCAGCAACACGCGCCCCGGCGCGGTGGCATGCGCGGGCAGGCGCGAGCCCACCGTCATGGCGCTGATGAGGCTGGTGTTGCCCTGGAAGCGGGCGACATAGACCACCTCATGCCCCTCGCGCACCGCCAGATGCGTGGAGGTCTGGGTTTCGTCGCGCAGCTGGCGCAGGATCGGGCTGGCGACCTCGATCAGATCCTTGCCCGCCAGAAAGCTGTAGCCCAGCTCGAGCACACGGCTGCCCAGCTCATAGCGATGCGTGCCGGGCAGGCGGCGCAGGAAACCGGCCAGCTCCAGCGTGTAGACGATGCGGAAGGCGGTGGAGCGCGTCACGCCGACATTCTTGGCCATATCGGCCACGGTCTGCTCCTGCCGGTCCTGCTTGAAGGTCAGCAGCATCTGCAGCCCGCGCACCAGGCCGGGGACGACATAGCGTTCATCGACCTCTTCCTCGCTGGTGGCGGCGAGGGCGTTGGCAGTCTGGGTGGCGGGCTTGGAGGACATTGACACTCGCGCGGTTGAACGAAACGGTGCTTCGCGTAACATGCTTCGCATGCCAACAAAACACCGTTTTGTTCAAAAGTCAGGCTTGCGTTTTAGCCCAGGCGAGCGGCGCTTCATCCATGCCCCAATAGAGCGCCTTCTGGTGCATGTAGGAGCGGATCCAGTCGCGGCCCTTTTCGCGCCCCATGCCGCTGTCCTTCACCCCGCCAAAGGGCGTGGAGGAGGAGAACTGCTTGTAGGTGTTGATCCAGACCGTGCCGGCCTTGATGGCGCGGGCAAAGCGCCAGGCGCGGCGATAATCGGCGGTCCAGAGCCCGCAGGCCAGGCCGAAGACGCTGTCATTGGCCTGAGCGATCAGATCGGCTTCATCCTCGAAGGGCAGGGCCACCAGCACGGGTCCGAAGACCTCTTCCTGACAGATGGTGGCGCTGTTGGGCAGGCCTTCCAGAATGGTCGGCAGGTAATAGGCGCCCTTGTCATAGAGCGGGCCCTCGGGCGCCCTGCCGCCGCACAGCAGCGTGGCGCCATCGGCCAGCGCGCCCGCGACATGGGCGGCCACGCTGTCGCGGTGGCTGTGATGAACCATCGGCGCGACCTGCGTGGCCGCATCGGTGCCGGGGCCGACGCGCAGCGCCTGCGTGCATTCGACCAGACGGGCCATAAAGCGATCATAGATCGCGCGCGCCACGAAGAGCCGCGATCCCGCGATGCAGGACTGGCCGGTCGAGCTGAACACGCCATACATCACGCCCGCGACGGCCTGCTCGATATCGGCATCCTCAAAGACGATGGTGGGGGATTTGCCGCCCAGCTCCAGACTGGCGGGCATGAATTTGACGGCTGCGGCGGCGGCCACGCGGCGGCCCGTCACCGTGCCGCCGGTGAAGGCGATGCGGCCTACATCGGGATGCCTGACCAGCACATCGCCGATCACCGAACCACGCCCCGGCAGCACCGAAAGCAGCCCGGCGGGCAGCCCGGCATCGGCGCAGATCTGCGCCAGCTTCAAGGACACCAGCGGCGTCCATTCCGCCGGCTTCAGCACCACCGCATTGCCGCCCGCCAGCGCGGGGGCGATCTTCTGCGCGTCGCTGGCAATTGGCGAGTTCCACGGGTTGATCGCCGCCACCACGCCAATCGGCTCATGGATCGACATGGTGAGGTAAGGCCCGCGCGGCGTGGTCAGCGCCTCATCCATCGTTTCCAGCGCGGCGGCGACATAGCGGAAAGTGCCCGAAGCCGATTGCGCCAGCGCGCCGGTTTCGGCCAGGGTCTTGCCGGTGTCGGCGGTCTGCAGGGCGGCGATCTCGGCGATCTGGGCCTCGATGCCGTCGGCGATGTGGTGCAGGATGCGGGCGCGGTTGTGCGGCAGCATGTCGCGCCATGCGGGGGCTTCGGCAGCGGCCTTGCCGGCGGCGATGGCCTCCTGCGCGTCCTCGGCGGTGCAATGGTGCAGGGTGGCGACCACGCTGCCGTCTGCGGGGTTGATGCTGTCCACCGCCGCGCCCGCGCCATGGCGGAAGGTTCCGGCGATGAAGGCGCGGGTTTCGATGGTGGCCATCGGGGCAGCAGATGCGATCATCAGCGGGCCTTTCTCTGGGCGGCGAAGGTGAGCAATTCGCGCGCCACGCTATGCGCGGTCAGCAGCGAGGTCTTGGGATTGTCGGGCGAGGGACGGCCCTCGATCTCGAAGCGGAAGGCGCCATCGGCCCCCTCGAAGCAGATCTCGTGCAGGTTGCGCGAGGAATGTGGATCGGCGACCAGCTCGACCTGCGTGGCATCGAAACCGACGCCAGCCAGCGCTACCGTGGCCGCGACATTGGAGTTCTTGGGAAAAGCGATGGCGGCCTCGCGCGCGGTGCCGCGAAAGAAGGTCGTGGCCTCGCCAAGGGAAGCGAGATCCACGACCTTCTCGGCCGGGCTGCCCGCCCAGGCCATGGCCGGTTTGCGCGCGCGATAGGTCACGCTGGACAGGCCGCCCAGCTTGGCCGCCGTCAGAGCAT
Organism: Novosphingobium rosa NBRC 15208; assembly: GCF_001598555.1. Classification (GTDB taxonomy): domain Bacteria; phylum Pseudomonadota; class Alphaproteobacteria; order Sphingomonadales; family Sphingomonadaceae; genus Novosphingobium; species Novosphingobium rosa. The sequence goes on along the minus strand of NZ_BCZE01000026.1, from coordinate 85,578 downwards.
CGATGCCGCCCACCGCGCCTGCGGGAAGGATCAGGCGCGCGCCGCTGCGGGTCGCGGCATCGTTCAAGGCGCTTTCCAATGCCGGATCGGCCAGCGCGCCGATGGACACCACCATCAGTGCCACGCCCGCCTCCAGCACCGCCGCGCCATGCTCGCGCACGGCCTCATGGCCGGCGCATTCCACCACCACATCGGGCTGACGGTCCAGCAGATCGGCCAGCCGCTCGACCGCCAGATCGCCATCGCTACGCCCCGGACGGGCCAGATGGCCGCAGAGCGTCACATCCGGGCCCAGCGCTGCGCAGGCCGCGCGGGCGATGGAACCATTGCCGATAAATCCGATGCGCAGCATGGGTTTGGCTCCTTACTTGCGCTCCACCGTGGGCGGACCCGCGAAGCTCTTGGCGAAGCCGCCGATCGAAACCATATCGACCTCGACCACGGCGGGGCCTTCGATGGCCAGCGCCTCGTCCAGCGCGGCGCCGATGTCGGCAAGGTCGCTCACCTGGCGGTGCGGCAGGCCGATGGATTGCGCCAGCAAAGCGAAATCGGGGATCAGGATGTTCGAATAATAATGTCGACCGCCATAGGTCGTGTCCTGAATGTTGCGGATCACGCCATAGCCATTGTCGTTCATCAGCACGAGGGTGAGCGGGGCCTTTTCATCCACCGCCGTCAGCAATTCGCCCAGGCACAGCGACAGCCCACCATCGCCCGAGAGCACCACCGCGCCCGCCTCGCGGCCCAGCGCCGCGCCCACGCCCATCGGCAGGCCCTGGCCGATGCCGCCGCCCACGGCGTGGACACCGGCATGCTGATCGCCCACGCGCAGATAGCGGTTGCCCCACATGCTGTTCGAGATCGTCACGTCGCGCACCCATGCCGCCCCTTCGGGCATACGCGCCTGCAGCGCATCGACCAGCGCGGTGTAGGGGCCGACATCGCTGCGCAGCGCGGCGACCATCGTCTCGCGCGCGGCGGCGATGTCACCGGCCAGCGCGGGATCGAGTGAGAGCTCGCCCGCCACTTGCGCCAGAGCGGCCAGCACGGCAGGGGCATCGCCCTGGATGAACTGGGCGTTGGGGTAGCAGCGGCCATCCGATGTGGCGTCCACATCGATCTGCACCAGATCGGCGGGCAGGCCCAGCTTGTAGGTCCAGGTCTCGTTGCCGCGCAGGCGTGAGCCCGCCACGATCAGCAGGTCGCAGGCGGCATAGAGTGCCTGCACCTGATCGGTGCAGTTGAAGGCGCCCAGCGACATGGGATGATCCTCGGCCACGATGCCGCGCCCACAGGTGGAAGAAACGATGCCCACGCCCGCATCGGCCAGAGCGGTGGCCGCGGCACCCGCGCCGCGCGCGCCGCCGCCCAGCAGGATCATCGGGCGCTTGGCAGTACGCAGGCGCTCGACCAGTGCGGCGACCTTGGTGGGTTCGGGCTGGAGCGTGGTGATCTCCAGCTCGGGAAAGCTTTCGGGCAGGGGGATTTGCGCGGCCTGCACATCGATGGCTATTTCGATGCTGACCGGGCCGCGCGGCGCCGACAGCGCGCAGGAGGCGGCCTGCGCCAGCACGTCCAGTGCGGAGGCAGCGTCATCGATGCGGAAGGCGCGCTTGCTGACGGCCTTGAGCATGGTCAGCTGGTCGGGCGCTTCATGGATATAGGCGCGATTCGCGTCGAGATGTTCGACAGGGACCTGACCGGTAATGTGCAGCACGGGTGAGCCCGCCGTCAGCGCCTCGACCATGGCGCCTGCGGCATTGCCCGCCGCCGTGCCGGTGCTGGTGAAGGCCACGCCCAGATGGTTTTTCACGCGGGCATAGGCGTCCGCCATGTTGAGCGCGCCCGCCTCGCCGCGCGCGGCCACGAAGCGGATGTCGCCATCCACGCCCATGGGATCGAGGATCGGCATGTTGTGGATCGAGATCACGCCAAAGCTGGTCGTCACGCCCCAGCTGGCCAGCGCCTTGCAGATCGCCGCGCCGACGGTGAGTGTGGTCTGGGCGGGGGCGGTGGGCATGGTGATGACCTCTGGTTGCATGATGACCTCGATTGGGCCCGAATTGGCTCTTGCGTTTGTAATGTGAATTAATGGTTCGTATGTCAATCATCTTTTGTCATGGACCTGTCGACCGGAGGTTAATCGGGTTTCTGCGCAGGCTGTTTTCCATCTGACGATCATTGATCGGAAGGCATCTTCTGGCTTCAGTGAAGCAGAAAACACATGCATATCATTATTTATATGACTTATAAGAAAGGAAAAAATTGGATCTCTCGTCAATCTTCAAATGCGTGCGATCCTGTCGAGGTGCGTGCGGGTGCCGGATCGGCATGGGGGAAATGGCGTATAAGCGAGTGCCTGTTTTTGGGGTGGCAGGATCGAAAACTGCTGCTAAATTGATTGACATGCGAAGCGATGTCTATTCTACAATGCGTCAAGTGCTTCGCCCGAACGCGCCGGGGGCATGCCTGCCACACCTTTCGGAGGCGGCGCGCATGTCGGCCGGGGGCGAGGGTGAGGTTGTGCCTCTGCGATGTCGTCAAAAGGCAGGCAGATGCAAAGGACGGGCCGATCGCGCGACGAGACTGCCGCGCATCGATTTCCAGGGCAAATTATCATGATGCAACAGATCAACCTTTCGGGTCGCACCATCGTCATCACCGGGGCCGGTCGTGGGCTTGGCGAAGCATTCGCCAGAGCCGCGGCGGCCAATGGCGCCCATGTCATCGTCGCCGAGCTTGATGAGACGACAGGCGCGGCCACCGCCGAGTCCATCAAGCAGGAGGGCGGTTCGGCCGAATTTGTGCCGGTCGATGTCAGCGATCCTTGCAGCGTGGAGGCGATGGCGCTGGCGATCACCGCGCGCCATACCGCCATTGATGGCCTGCTCAACAACGCTGCCATCGCCACGGGCATCGGCGGCAAGACGTTCGAAGAGATCGACATTGAGACATGGGATCGCGTGATGGCGGTCAATGTGCGCGGCCCCTGGCTGGTGACGCGCGCGCTGGCCCCGTTGCTGCGCAACTCGTCAGCGGGCGGCCGTGTGGTCAATCTGGCATCGGACACCGCGCTGTGGGGCGCGCCGCGCCTGCTGCATTATGTCGCCAGCAAGGGTGCGGTCATCAGCATGACCCGTTCGCTCTCGCGCGAGCTGGGGGTGGATGGCATCACCGTCAACGCGCTGGCCCCCGGTCTGGTGCGGGTGGAGGCCACCGATTACGTGCCGCAGGAGCGCAAGGACTTTTACGTCAACAATGCCGCGATCCAGCGCCCGCAGGTGCCGCAGGATACGGTGGGCGCCGCGCTGTTTCTGCTCAGCGACCTGTCGGGCTTCATCTCGGGGCAGGTGCTGCCGATCAACGGTGGTTTCATTTCCGCGTAATTCTGTTCCGGCGCGCGCCGCGCGCATGATGGAGACAAGCATGAGCATGGATGCTTTCCCTGCCGACGGGCGCGCCGCCATATCGGCCCCCATCGGTAACGAGGCTTCGCTGGCGTTCCCCGGTTGGCGGGTGCTGCTGGGCGCGACGCTGGGACTGGCCTTCAGCCCCGGGCCGATGATCTTTGGCTCTATGGGCATGATCGCACCCTTTCTGGCTGCGGCTCATGGCTGGAGCCGAGGGCAGATCATGCTCAGCCTGACTTTGTTCAATGTGGCGGGCTTGCTTGTGGCGCCCTATACCGGGCGTCTGATTGACCGGTATGGCGTGCGCGCGGTGCTGCTGCCCAGCCTGGTGCTGTTGGCGGCGGGCTTCGCGGCTCTGGCCTTTCTCTCTTCCAGCCTGACCGGTTTTTATGCTGTCGCCTTCGTCTGGGGGGCGTTGACGATCGGCACGCAGAGCATCAGCTACACCAAGTTGATCAGCGGTTGGTTCGTGGCGCATCGTGGCCTTGCCATCGGCATTGCGGCGGCGGGGCTTGGCGCGGGCTACAGCATCGTGCCCTTGTTGATGGCGCGCCTGCTGGCGGGCATGGGCTGGCAGGGGGCCTATGCGCTGCTGGGCCTGCTGGTTCTGGCGGTGCCGCTGCTGGTCAACTGGCGCGTGGCTCATCCCAATCCGCTGGCGCCGGACGCTCAGGGCGAGGCCGAGGGCGTGCCGCTGGGGCAGGCGCTGCGCAGCCCGGCCTTTGCGCTGATGGCGCTTTCCATCCTGCTGGCCTCCGCCGCTCTGACCGGCGTGGTGCCGCATATGGCGCTGCTGGCGCTGGATCGCGGCTTTTCCAAAGGTGATGCGGCGATCACCGCCTCGGTCTATGGCCTTTCGACCATCGTGGGCCGCGTGATCGTGGGCTGGCTGGCCGACCGTTTTTCCGTGCCGCGCGTGGCGGCGCTGTTTTTCGGCCTGTCGATGGCGGGCTTCGCGCTGGCCGGGGCCCTTGGCGCGGCGGCCAGCCTGCCGCTGCTGATCTTCCTCTCGCTGATGATCGGTCTGGGTTTTGGCGCGGAGAGCGATGTGATCGCCCTGCTCATCATACGCTATTTCGGACGCCGCGCCTTTGGCGCCATCTATGGCTGGCTGCTGAGCGCCTTTCTGGTGGGGGCCTCGATCGGCGCGCCGCTCTTCGGCTTCGGGCATGACCGTTTCCATTCCTATGGCGTGGCGCTTTATGTGGCGACGGGCGTGATGGCGCTGGCGGTGGTGCTGATGCTGGCGCTTTCCGCTCAGACCGGCAGGCCGCAGGGCGAGGGGCAGTGAAGGTTCGCGCCTGTAGGCTGATCTTGGGTCTGGCGCTGGCCGCTGCTTTGGGCGGCGGGCAAAGCGCTCAGGCCCGCCCTGCTGAGCATGTCACCTATCTGCTGCCTGCACCGGAAAGCGCTATCGTCTTCGCTCCCTTCGTGCTGGCCAGCAGACTGGGGCTTTACGCGCGGCAGGGGCTGGAAGTCAGCTTCGTTACCGTGCCGGGCGGCATGAATGTCGGCGCGGCGCTGGCGCGGGGCGAGGGCGATCTGGGCGGGGCCACGGGCGATACGGCGATGCAGTTGCGGTCAAAAGGCATGGCGGTGCGCGGTGTCGCGCTGCTGGGCCATCACGCCTTTCTGACGCTGGTGACGCGCCAAGGCCTGGCGATCGACGCCAGCCTGAAAGGGCGCGAGATCGATGTGCCTTCGCTCAAGGACACGTCCTATTACGGGCTGACCGGCCTGCTGCAGGGCGTGGGGCTGGAGGCTGGCGCCGTCAGGACCGAGGCGAGGCCGGTCGATGCTCTGGTCGATGCGTTGGGCCATGGGCGCATCGATGGCTTTGTCGGCACGGTGGACTGGGGCGTGCGGGCCGAGCGCATGGGTGCCACCTGCGACTACCGCTCGCTTGATGCCTATTACCCGGCGCTGGCTCAGGCCATCTTGGCGTCGGACGCGACGATCCGGAAGCGCCCTCATGCCCTGCGGCGGTTTATCCGCGCCACGCTGGAGGCCATGCGGCGTATCGGAGCCGACCCTGCCCAGGCCGCCCGGGATTACGCGGCGGCCAGACCGGATTCCGGCTATTCGTATGCCGAGATCGCGCGGATTTTCGCGCTGCTGGGTGACAAGGTCTATGGCCCCGTGGCGGGGGCGGGCCGCTTCAATCCTGGCGTGATGGCAGCCGCTGGGCGGGCTAACATCGCGCTGGGTATCGTGAGGGGCGATGAGGATATTCGCGCCTCTTTTACCAACCGGTTTGTCGACCGCAGGACGCGGTAACACCTGACCCTAGACAAGCACCGCTGCCGATGATCTGCGGACGCCGCTTCCCGTTCCAGGCCAATATACACGCTACGGCTCTGCTTGGCAGCGCAGCCAGCCTCTCTTGCCAGAGGCGGACTTGATGGAAACATTGGTCAATTGATCAAGTCAGATGATGGGCCGGACCCTCACCGCGCATTTGCAATCGCCTCGCCCTCTTGCCAGGCGCTGGCGGGGTGCCTTGCCAATTCCGCCACTCGCGCTCGCCGTTGCGCAAGACAATGCAGTCATTAAAACCCTCGATATGCTTGAGTGAGCCATTGAACCCTCCTCGGGAACGTTCGCGATCCTTCAGTCCATTTATTAGCCCGGATTATCAGAACATGCGGACATGCAACGCTAATCTGGCGCACTGAAAGACCGTAGCCTCACCACACAGCAAGTTGAGCCCGGGCAAAAAGCTGGCGGCTGGCTCTAGCCAAATGGATGAATTGGCTTTTCCACGGCGCTCGGTTCCGACCGGAACGGCTGCAACGGCTGCGGCTTTGGGGCTGGAAAGCGCAACTGGGGCATCGCACGCGCGTTCCGCAAAAGCGGGCGCCGCTTGTCATCGAGGATCAGGGGCGTTTTTCCGTCGGGGGGCTGTTGTGCAAGCACCGGGCAAGGTCGACCAATATGCGCAAGCGGTCGCCGGTCAGACTTTCCACGGCGACCATGCCTATATCAGCTATCAGATCCCTGCGGACGCCAAGCCCCTCCCGCTGGTCTTCTGGCATGGCATCGGCCAATTCTCCAAGACGTGGGAAACCACCCCCGATGGAGGGGATGGCTTCCAGAACATCTTTCTGCGCCGCAAGCACAGCGGCTATCTGATCAATCAACCGCGCCGTGGGCGCAGCACCGCGCCCGATAACCAACGCTGGTTTAACACGTTTCGGGTCGGCGTCTGGCCCGAGTTCAATCTGGGAGGGCACAAAAGCCGTTTGCATTCAATCATCAAAGCCACGATGTTACGACTGCTATTGAGTGGCTCCGCCAGCGCGGCGCTGATCGGAGAATGTCATGATCCGTTATAGCTTTGGGCTGCTTTCTGCTCTGGCGCTTGCCGGATGTGCCATCGCGCCACCGCGCGTGCCTTATACGCTGGCTGACCTGGCTGCAGGCCAAGTGATTGACGGAGACCCGGTACGCTTTTGGGCCAAGGGCGACGATCAGGCTTATGGTGCGTGGAGATCCAAGGTGCTGGCACAGCGTCAGGCCGCCTCGATGCCTTTGCCCAGCACGGTCCTGGCTTTGTCGGGCGGATCGGACAAGGGGGCTTATTCTGCAGGGGTGCTCAACGCCTGGAGCAGGCAGGGTGGGCGGCCCAGCTTTGACATCGTTACAGGCGTATCGACCGGCAGCCTGATCGCGCCCTTTGCCTTTCTGGGCGAGCAGGAAGATGGCGAACTCAAAGCAATCTACACCGGGGTCAGCCGCAAGGACATTTATCATCAACGTATCCTCAGCGGCCTGTTTGGCGGCCCCAGCCTTATGTCGACCCGGCCGTTGCAGGCGCTGATCGCACGCCACATCACACCGGCTTTGCTCGACCGCATTGCAGTGCAGCATCGACGTGGCCGCAGGTTGCTGGTGATGACCACCAATCTGGACGCCGAACGCGGCGTTATCTGGGATATGGGAGCGATTGCTGCCAGCGGTGCACCCGATCGGCTTTCGTTGTTCCGGCAAGTGCTGCTCGCCTCCGCCAGCATCCCTGGTGTTTTCCCCCCGGTGCTCATCCATTCCGAAGCGCATGGTCATCGCTTTGCGGAAATGCATGTCGATGGGGGCACGGTGAGCGGCTTTTTCGTGCTCCCGCGCGCAATGCTGAGCGCCGCCGCCCAGTCCCCGCGCGTGAATGGAACGATTTATGTGTTTTATAACGGACGGCTCGAACCCGAGTTCGAACTGGTCAAGCCCAAAACCTTTGATGTCGTGGGGCGAGCCCTTGCAACCGTACTTGGCGAAAACGATCGTACCAGTTTGGATGACCTCAAGGGTTTTGCGCGGGAGGGATTGGGGACGGTGATCGTCTGCGCGATTGAGAAGAAGACCGCCCATGACGGAGCACCTCTGTTCGACACGACGCATATGCGCGAGATGTACGCCTTGGGTGAGCAGCAGACAGCACCGGACGGATGCCTTGGGCGTCGTGCAGGCCCATGAACGATCATAAGCCGCGCCGATTTTTGCTGGGGTGGCCAGTCCTTGAGCGCCGGATGAATGGGGGATTGTTTTTGACGCTCAATTCAGATGCTTTGTATGGCCGGTTTGCCAACTCAAATCGCCTATAACGTGTTTGGGTTGACCGGTGGGTTCTGGGAATGCGGCCATTGCTGTGTCGGTGTTCGCTCGGGTGGGGGCGCATTTCTCATCGATGCCACGGCGGCGTGACCGCCCGCGAGGCGCAAAATCCGTGACTGCCTGTAGGCTGAGCCGGGGTGGCGCTGCCCCGTCGAGAATATATTCAGCGGAACTGGTATCGTGCCAGCAGTTCCCACGGGCCACCGCGATACCACCACATGGCTAGACCCGCGATCTGCACCGGCCTGGGGCGAAAATCATGGCCGAGTTGCTCCTGAAGCGCGCGGGCCTCGGCCGGGCTTACCTTGTTCTGGATCGTCACATGGGGGCGCCACGGCGCAGCATCCTGCGGAATCAGCAAATCGGCGAAGGCCTGCGCCAACTCTTCCCGCTGCAAGGCCAATTCACGGGACTGGATGCGGATGGCCGTCCCCCTGCCGAGATTGAGCAGACCATCGGCCATGGCGGGCGGAGCGCGTCGGCGGGTCAGGGCGCCAAGGCGCTGTTTCAGCTCGGGCTCGATCGAGGGCGGCAGGTGATGAAAGAGCGTGAGATGGGCGTCGAGCTGGTTTCGTTCGGCAGGAAAATGCGCGCGGCGCAGAGCGTTCAGCCATGCAAAATCGTCCGGGCCGAACAGGGCGGAAACGATGATGGGGGCAGGGCTCATGCCGCTGTCATGGACCAAGGTGCGCCCTGGCGCCAGACCGCAATCCTTAGCCGAGCGCGCGGATTTTCTGCGCGGCCCAGACCTTGCCCGCCGTGCCGCCCCGCAGCAGCCAGGCAATAACGCTCGCCGACGGATCGCGGTCCGAATTCCAGCGATGTGCTTTCCCCGGCCCGGTGGCATCCTTGTCCACCTCATGGCGGGCACAGAAGCTATGCATCGATTTGACATCCCTGGCGTCGAGCAAGATGCCGCTGGGACAGCTGCTCTGCGCGTTGGACGCCAACTTGCGTACCGCCCCGGTGAATTTTTCTGGCAGTCGCAGGCCGCGACGGGCCGCCGAGGCCATGCGCAGGGTCGGCTTGAAATGAGGTTCGATCATGGGCTTGCCTCCTCAGTCACGGGTGGGCGTCAGGGCGGAGGGCTTGTGCGCCGCGCGCTTGCCTTCCCGCGTTTCGACGATCACCTCGGGATTGTCGGGCGAGGCGGCAACCTTGTGGCTCTTGATCCGCGTGGGGCTGGTCAATGTCTTGATCACCTTGCCATGCGCCTTGCCGCCATGGCTGTTCCAACTGACTTGTTGGCCTTTGTTCAGAGTTTTGGTCATGGCTGCTTTCCGATCGTGATCTCCGACCCCGAGGAAAGCCGGCGCCGGGATATGACGTTCCATGGCCTCGTCACGACCGCGATAGGCCGTGATCCGTGCGGGATGGCCCGGATCAGTGCATCAGCGCGGCGAACCAATCGGCATAAGGGGTGTTTTTGGCCAGATGGCGATTGTAATCCGGCGCGCCGTCCTGCCACCAGACGGGGCCCCGCTCACCTAGCGCCTCCATGAGCGCGTGGATGAGGCGATCGCGCAGATCCTCGGGCAGGTTCGGATTGGTGCGGCGCCACAGCCTGCCGCGCACCCCCAGATAGCGGCCGTCGGGCGTGATCGGATGTGGCTGTTTGCTCTCGCTCAGAGCGGCCTTCCTGTGAAAGCCGTACGGGATGGTTGCGACCTTGCCGGAACCTGTCGCGGCGGGAGATCTTCCCTTCCTGTAAGGAGAAAAGCCATGGCCAGCCAACCCGATCCTGTGCCCGATCGCATCGATCCGCAATCGCCCTCGGAAGTGCCGGTCGCGCCCGAGCCCACCGAGGCGCCCGATATCGATTTGCCCAGCGTCGAGCCGCCCCCGCCCGATGTCGATATTCCCGACACCGCGCCGCCCGAGATCACACCGGACCAGTTCAGCGGTTGACCTGGGCACGAATGTGGCAAGGCGACGCCTCGTCGTTCTGCGGTGCAAGGCCTCGACCTGCCGCGACCAAAGCTTGTCGATCATGGCCGGATTGTTATCGACGGTTGCAGAGCCGGACAGGCTCGCGAAAAAGTTCTGGCCCTTGGCCACGAAGTTGACCGTGGCATCGCCGCCTTTGGCCAGGCGGTTGTCCTTGCCGATAAAGAACCAGAGCGTGTCGACCTGATCCTTGTCCAACTGCGCCGTCACAGGCTCGGAATGGCTTGAGCCATCACGAAGGCCGACCATGGTGAAGGGCCCGTTCTCGAGCTTTTCCCACAAATGCTCTTTCAGCTTTTGCGTATTTTCCCAAGGCCCACCGCACGGCTTCCAGGCTTGGCGTAGAAAAGGGGGCGCTTCAAGGACTGGCGCCGCGTCGCGCCCCGCTACGATCGCTGCCCGACGGTCTTCTTCTCCACCCTCGCGCTGGCCGCCAACGTGCTCTTCTGGCTGTGATCAACGAGTCCTGACCCTAGCTTAATCAAAGCATCAGATATCAGGCTGCCATCACTCGCGACAAATGCTTTGCTTGGTCATCGGCGAGGGCCTTTTCCCGCCATTCCCTTATCTGCTCACAGTCGACATCGGCATGCCGCTCCATGATCCAGCGAAAATTGTCGAGCCCGCGCTCGAATGTGTCTCCATAACCCTTGATCAGGCGCTGGCATCGCGCGATCTCGATGGCTTTGGTATTATCGCGCGCGGTAACGGTGGCGATGGCATCGAGCCACTCGCCGATCCGCGCCTGCTCCTGCGCATAACGCAGTGAACGCGGGCGCCAGCCGCGCAAGGCAGCCACCATGCGCAGGAGCAGGAACCAGCGCAGCCCGGTGGTGCGCGCATGCCGCCCCTTGGTGAAGCGCCCTTCCAGCCAGCGCGACAAGGCGCCGCCATTCAGCAGTCGGCGCGCCAGCCCCGTGGGCAGCACCTCGGCCAGTTCCTGCAGGCGCGGATGCATGAATTCGGTCAGGGCCAGCACCTGATCGTCCTTCAGCTTCATCTCCTGCGCAATGCGTTCGAAGCGGCTGGCGCGCACCTTCAGATCGGCCACACGGATGGTGTCCTCATAGGCCATCCAGAGCGCCAGATGGCGCGCGACTTCGGCGGTAAGGGTGAAGGGAGCGGCGTCGAGCCGCGCCACCTGTTCCAACCGGTCGAGATAGAGCCCGGCATAGGCGGCATCCTGATAGTCCATCAGTCGCGCTGCGCCGTGTATCGCCAGCGTGCGCGCCGCTTCTGGCAGTTCATAGATGCGGGCCGCCAGCTGTTGCCCGGCAGGCGTGGTGGGGATCGGCAGATCGGCCTCGGCCTTCGCGGGCATCGCCACGGGCCCTTGTGCGCGGGCGAAGCCTTCCGCGAAACCGGCCAGATTGCTTTTTACCGCTTTGCCGCTGTGGTGGATCGCCTGCTCAAAGGCTTCGCGCGGGAAGGGCAGGGCACCGCTGCCCGCCAGAGCGCCGAACATGATCGCGCTGATGACGCTATGCGTCGCCTCGGTCGCCGCTTCCATGTCGAAGCCTATAAAGCGCGCCGAGCGCTCCTGAGCGGCGGCGATGATCTTGTCGCCATTGCCGCGCCCGTCTCCCGCCACCTGCTTTTCGGAGATGGCATAGACACGGTGGGTGGAGCCGATCAGCGTGGTGCGCTCCTTGGTGGCGAAGCCGCGCAGCACCGCGCGCCCGGTTTCCATCAGTTCGGAGGCCACCACCACATCGACATCGCCGGGCATCGGCATCTGCGCCATCACCGGCACGCGGCCATCGGCGCCGGGCCGGGCCAGTTCGACGTAATAGACGGTGGAGCCGGTGCGCTGCGCCACGCCGGGCACCGATGTGCCCTGCGCGATCCAGCCATCTTCACGCGCGACATGCTGGATCCATTCGGCCAGCACGCCGCCGCCCTGGCCGCCAAGGGCCAGAATGGCGATGGCGATGCGGTTCTTCTCGGTGGTCATCGCAGGATCCTCAGAAAGCACGGGCGAGGCGGGCGCGGCTGTCGCGCGCCTGGAACCAGCCGATGATGGCGCGGTTGAGCTTCGCGGAAAAACGCTCCCAGCCGGTGGGGTTGGCCACGATGCTGGCGCGGTAGAAGCTGGGGCAGAGCACGGCGGCATGGGCGTTCTCGCCGCAGAGGCCGCAGCCCACGCAGCTGCTTTCCACCGCCGTGACCGGGTCTTGCCTCAGCGGATCGGGGTTGCTCTTGATCGTCAGCGAAGGGCAGCCCGACAGGCGGATGCAGGCATGGTCGCCGGTGCAGGTATCGGCATCCACGCCAAAGCGTTCCGTCACCACGCGCCCGCCACCGGCCAACACCTTGGTCTGCTCGCGCTTCACCCGGCGCTGCTTGTTGAGCATGCATTCCGACTGCGCCACGATCACCTTCGGGCCTTTTTCGGGGCTTGTCATCGCCTCGCGCAGTGTGTCGCGCATTTGGGCGACATTGTAGGTGCGCTCGATCAGGCGGACCCATTTCCCGCCCACGCCCTGCACCGCCTTGGCGATGGGGTTTTTCGTGACCCGCTCGGGATTGTCGGCGCGGCTGGAGAGGATGTCCTGACCGCCGGTGGCCGCCGAATAGCCATTGTCGATGATCAGGGTGACGGTGTCATCCTTGTTGAACACCGCATTGCCGATGCCGCTGGTCAACCCGTTGTGCCAGAAGCCGCCGTCGCCCATCACCGCGATGGCGCGCTTGTCCTTGGGCTTGAAGGCGGAGGCGCCCGCCGTGCCAAGACCATAGCCCATGGTGGTGTTGCCGATGTCGAAGGGCGGCAGGATCGAGAAGAGGTGGCAACCGATATCGGCGGAGACATGGGTGGGGCCCAACTCGCGCTCGACCAGCTTCACTGCCGAAAACACCGGGCGTTCCGGGCAGCCGGTGCAGAAACCGGCGGGGCGCTGGGGGATTTCCTTGGCGACGGGGGCGGGCAGCGGATTGGCCTGCTCCTCGGCGGGAGCCAGATGCGGGGCATAGGCGCGAAGGAAGCGCGCGAGCCCGGCGCGGATCACGGCGGCGGAATATTCGCCCGCGCGCGGCAGCATATCCTTGCCGATGATGCGGGTCTGTAGATCGGCGCGGCGCACCAGCGTGTTGAGTTCATGTTCGATGAACTCGGGCTGGCCTTCTTCCAGCACCAGCACCGCCTGCTTGCCCGCGCAGAAATCGCGCACCTCGTCCGGAATCAGCGGATAGGTGACGTTGAGGCAGTAAATGGCGATGCGGCTGGCGCCATAGGCATCGGCCAGACCGATCAGCTCCATCGCGCGGTTGAGGTTGTTGTAGAGCCCGCCCTGCACGATGATGCCGATCTCGGGCGTTTCGAGGCAATCGCCGAACCATTCGTTCAGCTTGTTGTCCTGCACATAGGCGATGCCAGCGGGCCAGCGTTGCTCGATCTTCTCGATCTCATGGCTGAAGTTGGCGGGCGGCAGCACGATGCGCTGCGTGTCGCGCACCGGATTGGCGGCGGCATCGGCCACGGTCAGCGCGGGGCGGATGTTGTCCTTGGCCACGAAGCTGCCGGTCATATGGCAGGAGCGTACGCGCATCTGCAGCATGACGGGCGTGTTCGAGGCTTCCGACAGGCGGAAGCCTTGCTCCACCGCTTCCACAATGCTGGTGAGATTGGGGCGCGGATCGAGCAGCCACATCTGCGATTTCATCGCGAAGGCGTGCGTGCGCTCCTGCATGATCGAGGAGCCCTCGCCGTAATCTTCGCCCACGATGATCAGCGCGCCGCCTGTCACGCCACCGCTGGCCACGTTCGACAAAGCATCGGAGGCGACATTGGTGCCCACCACCGATTTCCACGCCACTGCGCCGCGCAGGGGATAATTGACGCTGGCCGCGAGCATGGCCGCTGCCGTCGCCTCGCTGGCGCTGGCCTCGAAATGGACGTCCAGGCTGGCCAGCAGATCGTTGGCATCGGCGAACACATCCATCAGATGGCTGATCGGCGAACCCTGATAGCCGCCGACATAGGCCACGCCCGATTGCAGCAGCCCCTTGGTGACCGCCAGAATGCCCTCGCCCGTGAAGGTCTCACCGGCGCCGGCGGTCAGCTTCCTGACTTCGGATTTGAAGGAACGTTCAGCCACGGATCAACCCTCGACCAGCGCGAGAACGCGCAAGGGACTGCCCGAACCGTCACGGATCTTGAGCGGCGCGGCGATGACGATGGCCCCCGTGGTGGGCAGAGCATCGAGGTTTTCCAGACACTGCAGCCCGTATTTGCCCGCGCCATGCAACAGCGTATGCGCCGGATAGGGTGGCGTCAGGCCATGGGCCTGTCCAGCATCGGTGCCGATGGTCTCCACGCCGAAACCGATCACATCACGGTCGATCAGCAGCAGAATCGCGCTGGCATCGGGGCCGGGGGTGTGCGGGCCATCGGGTGCGCGGTTGGTGTAGGCCTCCACGTCGCGTTTCGACCAATCGGTGCGGAACAGCACCCAGCTCCCTGCGGGAATTGCGCCATGCTGTGCTTCCCATTCCACGATATGCCCTGCCGTCAGCAGGAAATCGGCATCGGCGGCGCATTCCGCCGAGAAATCCAGCACCACGGCAGGCGCGATCAGCGGCTGCACGGGCAGGGCATCCACGGTGTTGGCAGGCAGATCCTTGCCTGTCACCCAATGCACCGGCGCGTCGAAATGGGTGCCGGTATGCTCGCCCACGGTGAAGTTGTTCCAGTGCCAGGCGACCCCCCGCTCGTCATAGCGCGAGATTTCCTGGCGCGAGAAGGCGGCGGTCTGGCCGAAAGGCTCGGGCAGGACCAGCAGCGGCGTGTCTTCCGACAGCGTCTGGGTCAGGTCGATGACACGGACCGCGCCGCTGGTGAGCGATGCGGCAAGCTGGACAAGTGTGCTGGCAGTGGACATGGCGGTTCCCCCGATGGATGTCTCGCTGGAAAACCTATCGGATAAACTTGCATGTGCAAGTAAAAAATGTTTCGGCGGTATGACAGGTATGGAGCTGGCGCATGAGTGAGGATTTACGGCCTTTTGGTGATCCGGGATCGAACCGGTTTCGCGTGGACGCTTATCCCTTCTATCTGCTGAACCGTGCAGCCAGCCGCTACAATGTGGTGATCGAGTCGCAGCTGCGCCCCATCGGCATCGACATCCCCACCTGGCGCGTGCTGATGATTCTGGGCGAGCGCGAGCCTCTGCCCATCGCCCATGTCGCCAAATCGGCGGTGATCAACATTTCGACCATGATGCGGATCGTCGAGCGCATGGTGAAGGCCGGGCTGATCGTGACCCAGCCCAGCGAGACCGACGGGCGCGTCACCGAACTGGCGATGACCGATCTGGGGCAGGAGAAGCTGGTGGCGGCGCGCGCGGCCACCTCGCCGGTCTATCAGCAGATTATCACCGGATTTTCCGCGGAGGATTTCGCGCAATTGCTCGATCTGCTGGGGCGGCTGCACGACAATCTGGACTGAGCAGCGGGCATTCGCGCCAAGATAACTTGCATATGCAATCAATATGTTTTAAGCCTAAAGCAAATAGGAGATTGCCATGCGTGTTGCCTGTCTGGGCGGGGGTCCTGCCGGTCTGTATTTCGCCATCTCGATGAAATTGCGCGATTCGAGCCATCAGATCGATGTGTTCGAGCGCAACCGCTCGGGCGACACCTTCGGCTGGGGCGTGGTGTTTTCCGACCAGACGGTGGAGAATCTGACCGCCAACGATCCGGTCAGCGCGGCGATCATCGCCGAGAATTTCGCGCATTGGGACAAGATCGAGGTCGGCGTGGGCGACCGCTCGGTGGTCTCGGGCGGGCACGGTTTTATCGGCATCGGGCGCAAGCGGCTGCTGCAGATTTTGACGGCGCGCGCGCAGGAGCTGGGCGTCAATCTGCACTTCGAGACCGAATTCTCCGCTGATCTGGCGACCTACGCCGATTACGATCTGATCGTGGCGGCGGACGGCATCAACAGCCAGATCCGCACGCAGAATGAGGCGCGCTTCGAGGTCGATATCCAGACCCGCCGCAACAAGTTCAGCTGGCTGGGCACGACGAAGCTGTTCGACGCCTTCGGCTTCTTCTTTGAACAGACCGAGCATGGCTGGGTTTGGGCGCATGCCTATCGCTTCGACGCCACGCACTCGACCTTCATCGTCGAATGCGCGCCCGAGACGTGGGAGGCTTTGGGCCTCGACACGATGGAGCAGGCCGACAGCATCGCTTTCTGCGAAAAGCTGTTCGCCCGCCATCTCGACGGCCATCCGCTGATCTCCAACGCCACCCATTTGCGCGGCTCGGCGGCGTGGATCAACTTTCGCCGCATCCTGTGCAAGCGCTGGTCCTTCGACAATGTGGTGCTGCTGGGCGATGCCGCGCATACGGCGCATTTCTCGATCGGTTCAGGCACCAAGCTGGCCATCGAGGACGCCATCAAGCTGGCGCAGGTCTTGAGCCGCCCCGGCCTCAAGCTGGCCGAGGGCCTCGCCGAATATGAGGCCGAGCGCCATGTCGAGGTGCTGAAGATCCAGAACAGCGCCCGCAACTCCACCGACTGGTTCGAGACGCTCGATCGCTATCTCGGCTTCGACCTGCCGCAATTCGCCTATTCGCTGATGACCCGCTCGCAGCGCGTCAGCCATGAAAACCTGCGCCTGCGCGATCCGGCCTGGCTGGAAGGGCTGGAGCGCTGGTTCTGGAGCGGCAATGAAACCCGCAACCAGCCCGTCCAGCCCATGTTCACGCCCTTCAGGCTGCGCGACGTCGAACTGGCCAACCGCATCGTCGTGCCGCCGATGCTGACCTACAGCGCCGATGCCGATGGCCGGGCTAACGATTTCCACGGTGTGCATTATGGCGCCCGCGCGCTGGGCGGGGCGGGTCTGGTGATGACCGAGATGCTGGCCGTCTCGCCCGAGGGGCGCGCCACGCCCGGCTGCCCCGGCCTGTGGGAGGATGGCCAGATCGACCGCTGGCGCGCGATTGTCGAATTCGCCCATCAGCATAGCGCGGCGAAGCTTTGCGCGCAGTTGGGCCATGCTGGCGCGCGCGGCGCCTGCCAGACGCCGGCCAAGGGCTATGACGTGCCGCTCGATCAGCCCTGGCCGATCCTATCCGCCAGCGCCCGGCCCTGGCGTGAGGGCGGCACCATCCCCGCCGCGATGATCCGGGCCGATATGGAGCGCATCCGCGGCGATTTTGTCAGCGCCACCTTGCGCGCGGTACAGGCCGGTTTCGACATGATCGAGGTGCAGGCGGGCCATGGCTTCCTGCTCTCCAGCTTTATCACCCCCGTCATGAACCGGCGCGAGGATGAATTTGGCGGATCGCTGGCGGCGCGTCTGGCCTTCCCGCTCTCGGTGATCGCCGCGATGCGCAAGGCCTGGCCCGCCGACCGCCCGATGGCCGTGCGCCTCTCGGCCAACGACTGGGTCGGCGAGGCGGGGATCACTCCCGCCGAGGCCGTTGAGGTGGCCCGCGCGATCAAGGCGCTGGGTGTCGACATCATCGACGTCTCGGCGGGCGAGACCGCTCCCGAAGCCCGCCCCGTCTATGGCCGCATGTTCCAGACGCCCTTTGCCGACCAGATCCGCAATGAGGCCCATGTGCCCACCATCGCGGTGGGCAACATCACCGATGCCGATCAGGTCAATTCGATCCTGACCGCCGGGCGCGCCGATCTGGTGGCGCTGGGGCGCCCGCAGCTGATCGACCCCATCTGGGTGATGCGCGCGGCGGCGCAGGCCGGTTATCGTGAACAGCCCGTTCCCGCGCCCTATCGGCTGGGGCAGCAGCAGGCTCTGCATCAGGCCGCCAAGGCCGCGGAGCTGGGCCGCGCATGAGGGCGGCGGCGCATGGGGGCGGGGTGAGCGAGCCGGGGGGCTTGCGCTCATTTCGCCCTCATGCATAGGACACCAGGTGGATCGGTGACCGGGAGGCAGGCAATGGAGCAAGAGGGGAGAGCCGTGCAGGAGGGCACCACGGATCTACGTCTGTGGGTCCGTCTGCTTGCCTGTGCCAAGATCATCGAAAAGGGGCTGCGCCGCAATTTTCAGGAGCAGTTCGACACCACTTTGCCGCGTTTCGACGTGATGGCGGCGCTGGACCGCGCCGGAGAAGACGGCCTGTCGATGAGCGATCTGTCGCGCGCGCTGCTGGTGTCCAACGGCAATGTCACCGCTATCGTGCGCCAGTTGCAGGACCGCGCGTTGATCGCCACCCGCGCCGACCCTTCGGACGGGCGTTCAGCCATCGTCTCGCTGACGGCGGAGGGGCGCAGCCATTTCGCGCAATTGGCGGTTGCGCATCGCGGCTGGGTGCGCGCGGCGCTGGCCAATATGCCGCCCGAGCATCAGGCGCAGCTGGCGCATTTGCTGGGCGAACTGAAAACCACTCTTTCCTAGGACCGATCCGGCCATGAGTTTCACGACCACCACCCGCGTGCGTTTCGCCGATGTCGATCCGGCGGGCATCGTTTTCTACCCGCGCTATTTCGAGATGCTCAATGGGGCGGTGGAGGACTGGTTCGAGCAGGATCTGGGCCTCAGCTTCAAGGACATGCATCTGGGGCGGCGGATGGGCACGCCCACGGTGAGGCTGGAGGCGCAGTTCATGGCCCCCAGCGAGTTGGGCGATGTGCTGACCATCACCATCACTGCGCGTGAGGTGGGGCGCAGCAGCTGTGCGATCACCGTGCTGTTCCGCGGTGACGATCGCGACCGGCTGAGCGTCGATGTGGTGCTGGTCTGCATGGATCTGGAAGCGCGAAAATCCATGCCATGGCCGGACGTCGTGCGGGCAAAGCTGCAGGATCAGATCGTTCCGGCGATCTGAAGCGCGTTCAGCGCCGCCTCAGGGTCTGGGACGGCGCTTCCCCGAACATGGCGCGATATTGCCCGGCAAAGCGGCCGAATTCGAAAAAGCCCCAGCGCCCCGCGATCTCGGACACGGTCGTCTTGTCGGCGGCTTGGAGCAATTCCTCGCGCACGCGCTGCAGCCGCACGCTGCGCAGATGGGCCATCGGCGATGTTTCACGGAACCGCCGAAAACCGTCATAGAGCGCCCGTCCGCTCACGCCGCTGACCCGCACCAGATCCTCCATGCTGATCGCTTCGGCGGCATGGGCCTCGATATAATTCTCGACCATGCGGACATGGCGCGGGGCGATGCTGCAGCCCCGGCTGGACAGGCTCTCCGAATAATTGTGCCACTGGCCTTCCAGCAGGCTGGCGATCAGCGCGGTTTCCAGCAGGTTGAGGCTGGTGGCATGGCCGCCGGGCCCGGCGAATTGCTCGACCTGCCCGGCCAGCAGCTGGACGAATTGCCACCAATTGCCGCCATGCCCCGCCTTGGGCATCGCCAGACGGAAGGTGAGCGGCGCGCGCAGAGGGCGGCCCAGCATGGTCGCCAGCTGCTGCTCCATCGCCTCGCGCTCGATGCGCACCATCAGCTTGGCGCAATCGGGCGACCATTCCATGCTGACGGGATCGGTGGGGCTCAGCATCGTGCCGACCCCTTCGCTGGCCACCACCGACCGGCCCCCGGCCTCGACCTGAGCGGTTCCGGCATAGGGCAGCATCAGCAGATAGAAATTCTCCAGCCGCCCCGGCTCGACGCGCACCGCGCCGCCATAGCTCATCGCGCTGAGCGTGGTGTTCTTCAGCCGCACGGCATTCTGCCAGGCATCGACCTTGCGGCCCCTTTCGCAGGGCGTCAGCCGGTGATCGCAATAGATGCGCGCCACCGTGTCGCGCACGGCATCGACATCGCTTGAAGCAAAAAACTGGTGACCGCCCAGAGGGCGGATGGTGCCCTGCGCCATAGATGCTCCCCGACGCGAATGAGTCTTCAAATCGTCACTCTTGCCAGAGGTAGATCATGAAATTCTGTCATGTGCAACCATTCGGCCCCGGCTCCTGCTGGGGTGAAATGCGCAGGACCATGCGCAAACTGCAGCGCCTGTGCGCTGGCTGCGGCAAAGATCGCCCCGGCACCGGGGATGGCTTTTCGCGGAGGCCGCGCCCGCTCATCACGCCTGCATGCACAACGCAGAAAGGATGAAACACATGAAAGGCATTGCGGGAGAGACCGTGATCGTCACGGGCGGGGCGGCCAGCATCGGCAAGGTTCTGACCGAAAGGTTCCATGCCGAGGGGGCCAATGTCGTGATCGCCGCACGCACCCATGCCGCGGCGCAGGAGCTGGCCGAACGGTTGGGCCAGCGCGCTCTGGCGGTCGAGACCGACATTCGCGACGATGCCGCGCTGGAGCGGCTGGTCAACCGCACGCTGGAGCGTTTCGGGGGCCTTGACGTCATCGTCAACAATGCCTGTTCCTATGTGGATGAGGGCGCGGCTTCGACCCGCGTCCAATGGCTCGAAACGCTCGACACCAATGTGGTGAGCGGCGCCCTTCTGGTCGAGATGGCCCGGCCCCATCTGGCCAAAGGGCCGGGCAGCGTGGTCAACATCGCCAGCATCAGCGGGCTGGTCGCTCAGGCCGGGCGCTGGACCTATCCGGTCTCCAAGGCAGCCATCCTGCATCTCACCCGGCAGCAGGCGCTGGATTATGCGCCTCAGGGCATTCGCGTGAACGCGCTGGTGGCGGGCTGGACCTGGTCCGACCCGATCGCGGGCCTGTCGGGCGACGACCGTGCAAAGGCTGATGCGGTGGCGGGCGAATTTCACCTGCTGGGCCGTCTGGGCCGGGCCGAAGAGGTCGCCGATGGCGCGCTGTTCCTCTGTTCCGACCATGCCAGCTTCACCACCGGGTCCGAATTGCGAGTCGAGGGCGGCTATCTCGCCATGGGGCCCGAGCAGGCCGGGCCCGCGATCGCCAAGCTGACCGGCGGTTCGAGTTCGGTGCTGCCGCGTTGAGGCGCAAATCCATGCGCTCAGCGCCCGGCGCCTGCACTGGCTGCATAGAGGGCCGAGCGGCGCCGCGCTTATGCTGCCTTTCATGGAATCAGCGAGGAAAGGTGCGGGGAAGATGACGGGGATCGGCACAAGGATCGGTATCGTGGGCGCGGGGCAGGCCGGGCTGCAACTGGGGATGGGGCTGCTGGCCATGGGCTATGAGGTGGTCATGCTCTCCAACCTTACCGGCGAGCAGATCGCGGCGGGGCGGGTCACGTCCAGCCAGTGCATGTTCAACACGGCACGGACGCATGAACGGGCGCTGGGGCTCAATTTCTGGGATGCGGCCTGCCCGCCGGTCGAGGGCATCGGCTTCAGCCTGGCGGGGCCCGAGCAGCAGAAACTGATGGACTGGGCCGCGCGCCTCGATGCGCCCGCGCAATCGGTGGACCAGCGGCTGAAGATGCCGCGCTGGCTCGACGAATTCGAAAAGCGCGGCGGCGAGTTGCGGATCGTCGATGCGGGGATCGCCGAGCTGGAGGAACTGGCGCGCGAATGCGATCTGGTGCTGGTCGCCTCGGGCAAGGGCGAGATCGGCCGCCTCTTCGAGCGCGATGCGGAGAAATCGCCCTTCGACAAACCGATGCGCAGTCTGGCGCTGACCTATGTGCAGGGCATGCACCCGCGCGAGGCGTATAGCGCGGTCAATTTCAACCTGATCCCCGGCGTAGGCGAATATTTCGTCTTCCCCGCGCTCACGCTGAACGGCCCTTGCGAGATCATGGTCTTCGAGGCGATCCCCGGCGGTCCGATGGATTTGTGGAACCCCACCGCGAGCCCCGAGGAGCATCTGGAAATCAGCCTGCATATCCTCAAGCGCCATGTGCCGTGGGAGTATGAGCGCAGCCGCGATTGCCGCCTGACCGACGATCTGGGGGTGTTGTGTGGCCGTTTCCCGCCCACGGTGCGCAAGCCGGTGCTGACCTTGCCCTCGGGCGCGAAGGCGCTGGGCGTGGGGGATGCAGTCTGCCTCAACGATCCCATCACCGGGCAGGGGGCGAACAATGCCGCCAAATGCGCGGCCTCCTATCTCGTCTCGATCCTGGCCAATGAGGGTCAGTCGTTCGATGCGGCCTGGATGCAGCAGACGTTCGACCGTTATTGGGACTATGCCCGCGATGTCGTGGCCTGGACCAATGGCATGCTGATGCCGCCGCCGCCGCATATGGTCGAACTGCTGGGCGCGGCCTGCGTGCAGCCCCGCGTCGCCCATTGGTTCGCCAACAATTTCGACGATCCGCGGCGCTTTTTCCCGACCATCGGCGATCCCGCGCTGACCGCCCATTTCCTGACCGAGGCGGCCTGAGCCATGGATCGCAACGCGCTTCGATCGACCTTCGGCCGTTTCGCCACCGGGGTCACCATCGTCAGCTGTGAAAGCGGGGGTGACGTGCATGGCATGACGGCCAACAGCTTCACCTCGGTCTCGCTTGACCCGGCGCTGGTGCTGGTCAGTCTAGGTAACCGCACGCGCATGGCCGAGATGCTGCGCGATGGAGGCGATTTCGGGCTCAACATCCTCTCCGCCGCGCAACAGGGCCTGTCGAACCATTTCGCAGGCCGCCCCGGAGAGGATCGCATCGTCTTCACCCCCATCATGGGCGTGCCGATGATCGCCGGAGCGCTGGCCCATCTGGTGTGCCGGCTGCGCGATGTCTGGCCGGCGGGCGATCACAGCCTGTTCGTGGGCGAGGTGCTCCACCACGCGCAGGATGACGCGGGAGCAGCTCCCCTGCTGTTCTATGGCGGAGCCTATCGCCATCTCGATCAGGCCTTCGCATGAGCGCTCCGCCGCGCCACGACGTGGTGCTGATCGGCAGCGGCATCAACGCGCTGGTCTGCGCGGCGCTGCTGGCGCGGCGCGGGCGCAAGGTCTGCGTGCTGGAGCGCAACAGCGTGGCGGGCGGCTGCATCCGCACCGAGGAGCTGACGCTGCCGGGCTTTCGCCACGATACGCTTTCCACGCTCTATCCGCTGTTCGTCTCGGCGCCGCATTTCGCGGAACTGGGCCCGGCGCTAGCGGAAAAGGGCGTGCGTTTCGTCAACAGCGAGACACCCACCGCCACGGTCCTGCCCGATGGCCGCGCCGTGCTGCTGCGGCGGGATCGTCAGGCCAATATCGCCGCTTTCGAGGCCCTGGGGCCGGGAGAGGGTGCGGCCTTCCAGCGCGCCATGGCCGACATCGAGAGCAGTGCGGCGCTGACGTTCGGCATGCTGGGCAATGCCTTGTGGGGCCGAAAATCGCTGCGTATCCTGCTGGGCG
The DNA here is from genome assembly GCF_001598555.1 of Novosphingobium rosa NBRC 15208. GTDB lineage: Bacteria > Pseudomonadota > Alphaproteobacteria > Sphingomonadales > Sphingomonadaceae > Novosphingobium > Novosphingobium rosa. The sequence goes on along the minus strand of NZ_BCZE01000026.1, from coordinate 62,470 downwards.
AAGGGCTGAGGCGTGGCCCCAGAGGGCTGACCCGTACCATCGGCCAAGCGATGGGCAGTTGCCGTGACTGGCTCGAAGGCAAAGTCAAATCCGATCTGCTGCGGGCCTTGTGCGCGCCATGGATCCTGCATGTCGGCCTGTCGCCCGAGGCGCCCTTGTCGGGCCATATGGCCAAGCTGATCCTGCTGACGCTCGAACAGTTCGGCAGCCCGATGGTGGAGGGAGGCAGCGACCGCATCGTCGCGGGTTTTCGCGCCATCATCGAAGAGCATGGCGGCGAGATCCGCACCGATGCGCCGGTCAGCGACATTCTGATCGAGAAGGGCCGTGCCAGCGGGGTGCGGCTGGCATCGGGCGAGGTGATCCGTGCGCGCCGCGCGGTCGTCGCCAATGTCACGCCCACCCAGCTCTATGGCGGGTTGCTGCCCGATCTGCCCGCACTGTCGCAGGCGCGGCAGGATGGGGCGGCCTATCGCTATGGTCGGGGCGAGATGCAGATCCATCTGGCGCTCGATGCGCCCCCGGCCTGGCACGATCCGGCGCTGGGCAAGGTGGCGATGCTGCATCTGACGCCGGGCCTCGATGCCGTGTCTCAGGCCGTCAACGAGGCCGAGCGGGGGCTGTTACCCGCGCAGCCGACCATCGTGGTCGCGCAACCCACCGCGCTGGACCCTTCGCGGGCGCCGCAAGGCAAGGCGATCCTGTGGATTCAGCTTCAGGAGTTGCCGCGTGACGGCCAGCTGCGCGGCGATGCTGCGGGGCGCATTGCCGTGCCCGCCGACGGGCGCTGGACGCCGCAGATCCGCGATGCCTATGCCGAAAGGATCATCGACGGGCTCTGCCAGCATATCGCTGGCCTGCGTGAAAGCATCATCGGGCGCCATGTGATCGGGCCGGGCGATCTGCCCGGGCTCAACATCAATCTGGTCGATGGCGACCCCTATGCCGGTTCCTGTGCGCTCGACCAGTTTCTGCTCTGGCGCCCGGCAGGCGCGATGGGCGGACACAACACGCCGGTGAAGCGGCTCTGGCATATCGGCGCCTCTACCCACCCCGGACCGGGGCTGGGCGGCATGTCGGGTTATCTGGCGAGCCGCGCCATCGGCTGATGGGCCGGGGCCGCAGCCAACATCATCCAGACGTCCGGCATGCGGGCGGGGGAGCCATGCGCCCTTCCGCAAGGCACCGGGCGTGTCTCGATAACAGCGAAGGGGGAATGAGCATGAGGAAGAAGGACAGAGTGATCCAGCAGCTGTTCGGCGCGGCGGTGCTGCTTGGCGTGGCCAGCGCGCAGCCGGTATCGGCGGGCGAGGTGGGCGGGGGTGTCTATCCCAATGGCGCGGAAGGCTACACCGGTGCTGCGCTGCCGCCGCCTGGCACCTATCTGCTGGGCTATTACGAACATTACAGCGCGGACCGCTTCAACGATGGGCAGGGGCAGGCAGGGCTGCTGCCCGCCTTTCATGCCCGCGCCGACGCGGCCATTGTGCGTCTCGTCCATGTGACCGGGCAACAGGTGCTGGGCGCCAGCTGGGGCATGCAGGCCATCGTGCCTTTCGTGAATTTGCGTGTCGGCGCTGCGGGCATGGCGGACGAGACCACCGGGGCGGGCGATGTGATCCTCGATCCGGTGATGCTGGGCTGGCATTTCCGCAATGGGGTGCATGTGACGACGGGGCTGGACATCACCATGCCCACCGGCAGCTACAAGCCCACCAAACTCTCGAACATCGGGCGCAATTACTGGAGCATCGAGCCCGTCGCGGCGGTCGCCTATTATGGCAAGCAGGGTTTTTCGCTCGATGCCAAGCTGATGTATGATGTAAACTTCACCAACAATAATGCCATGGTGACGCCGTTCAATCCAACCGGCGCCGCTTACCGTTCGGGCAATGAGTTTCATATCGACTATGCCGCCGGTCAGCAGATCGGCACATGGAAGCTGGGCGTTGCTGGCTATTATTACGCGCAGACGACCAGGGACAAGGTCGACAATGCGGCGGCGCAGGCGACGATCGATGCCCTGCGCGGCTTCAAGGGCGAGGTCTTCGCGGCTGGCCCTTCGGTGGCCTATCGCCTTGGCAAGGTGCAACTGATTGGCACCTGGCAGCATGAATTCCATGCCGAGTACCGCCCGGCGGGCGATAAATTCTGGCTCAAGGCGATTATCCCGCTGACGAAATAACGCGAAACTGCGCGCCCGTTACAGCAGCCTCCCCAGCCTGTGTTGGGGAGGCTGTTCGCGTTTCCCCCGCCCCGGATCGACAGGGCATAAAAGAAGGGGCCCCGTGAGGGGCCCCTTTGAGGCGGTAGGGCTCTCTTGCGAGAGGTCTTCAGGCCGCGGCCACCACATTGTGGCGCAGCGTGCCAAGCTTTTCGACATGGGCGACGATCACATCGCCGGGCCACACCCATTCCTGCGGGTCCATACCGGCGCCCACGCCCGCGGGGGTGCCGGTGGCGATGATGTCGCCGGGCTCAAGCGTGATGCCCTGGCTGATGTCGGCGACCAGCTCGTCGACCTTGAAGAGCATATAGGCGGTGTTGCTGCGCTGCTTTTCCACGCCATTGACGGTCAACCACAGGTCGAGCGTCTGGGGATCGGGGATCTCGTCGGCGGTGACGATGCAGGGGCCCATGGGCGCGAAGGTGTCCTGGCCCTTGGAGTAGATCCACTGGCCCGCGCGGCGGCAATCACGCGCGCTCATGTCGATGCAGACGGTGTAGCCGAAGACATAGTTCAGCGCATCCTCGCGCGCCACGCCCTTGGCGCGGGTGCCGATGATCGCGGCGAGTTCGACTTCCCAGTCGAGTTGCTGCGTGATTTTGGCGTTATGCACGATGGCATCGTCCGGGCCGATCACCGAGGTCGGCGGCTTGGAGAAGATCACCGGCTGGCGCGGCAGCTCCGCCGAGGTGTCGAGCGACTTGGCGCTTTCCGCGACATGCTCGGTGTAGTTCAGGCCAATGCCGAAGATGTTCTTGCGCGGGCGCGGGATGGGCGCCAGCAGCTTGACATTGGCCGCCGGGAAAGCGGTGCCCAGCGGGAAGATGCCCTTGGCGGCATCGAGCAGTGCGGCTGTCGCGGCAACTGCTTGCGGCCCCAGATCGATAAACTCCAGCATGGTGGAGGGCAGCGGCACGTTACGGCTGGCGCCGAAATCCGCCAGATCGACGACCAGAGTGTCGACCAGCGCGCCAAGACGCGCCGGCGCCTCGACATGGGAACGGTAAGTGACAAGACGCATGGAAAATCCCCCGAAGTGAAAGGGTTGAAAAGGATCAGGCAAGAATGGGTTGATGGCCGCCGCAATCGCCGAAGGCCTCTTCACGCCAGAGCCCAAGTGAGCGCATCACGGGCAGATCGTTGAAGGTGAAGAGGCAGGCGTCTTCGCTGTCCGACAGGTTGACATGCTCGTGCCAGGCCCAACTGGGGACCACGAAAATGTCGCGTTCCTGCCAGTCGAAGCGCTGGCCGTTGATGATGGAATAGCCATGGCCCTTGGCGCATTGATAGACGAAGCTGCCGGTGTGGCGATGCGCCTTGGTGTGAAACCCTGCGCGCAGCAATTGCATGGATGCGCCCAGCGTCGGCATCACCGGCCCGCCCGTATGCGGGTTGACATATTCCATCAGCAGCCCGTCATAGGGCGAGCCTTCGCTGACGGCGGCATAGCGCAGCAGCGACTCATAGGTGGGGCCCCATTCATACTTCAGCAGCGGCGAATAGGGCTTGCGCCACATCTCTCCGGCGGGGCGCAGCGCGGTGCCCGCCCACATGCCCAGCGAGTCATTCACCGGGAAGGAGACGACCTGCTGCAGATCGGGGTGAACCTCATAGAAATTGGCGTCGAGCGCATTCATCAGCGGAATGTCGAGCCCGTCCTGCCAGATGCAGTTGGTGCCGTCCTCGGCCACGCCATGCTCGTGCCAGGTGCCGTTGGGGGTCAGCACGAAATCATTGCGCCCCAGCGTCATCTTGTGCCCGTCGACATTGGTGAAGGCCCCGCTGCCCTCCATGATGAAACGCAGCGCCGAGGCCGAATGGCGGTGGCTGGAGGCGCATTCGCCTGGCGCCATGGTCTGCAGCCCGGAATAGAGCCAGCCCACGGCGGCCACCACATCCTTGCGGCCCGGATTTTCCAGATAGACCACGCGGCGCCCGGCCTGTTCGGGCGTCACCAGCTCGAGCGAGCGCAGCACATCCTCGCGCAGATCCTTGTAGCGCCATAGATAGGGCACCGAGGTGGAGGCCGGTTCCCACGGCTCGATCTTGTTGGCCACGGTCCACAGCGCGCCGGTGCCCAGCGTTTCGAGCCGCCGGTAATAGGCGATCAGTTCGGGCGTGTCGGTCACATTGGCGCGGCCGATCATCTCTTCGCGATACTGGTCGTAGGTGTTGGCCATGGCGGTCTCCGGATGGGTGGAACGCTGAAGATGTTATAGGCTTAAAATAACTTGGCGAAAGTGTCAAATGCAAGTAAATTGCCTGTCATCATTCCCCGGCCTGTCCCGGAAAGTTGAGGAAAATCATGACGCAACCTTTCACCGCCGCAGTTGTGCAAGCCGCTTCCGTCCCCACCGACTCGCAGGCCTCGGCTGACAAGGCCGCCGAAATGATCGCCAAGGCGGCCGGGCAGGGCGCCAGGATCATCGTTTTCCCCGAAGCCTTTTTGGGCGGCTATCCCAAGGGCGCGTCCTTCGGCACGCCGGTCGGCATGCGCAAACCGCAGGGGCGTGAAGATTTCCGCGCCTATCACGAAGGCGCGATCAGCCTCGACGGCCCCGAAGTCGCCACCATCGCCGAGGCGACGGCGGCCACCGGCGCCTTCGTGGTGATCGGCGTGATCGAGCGCGACGGCGGCACGGTCTATTGCACCGCGCTGTTCTTCGATGGCGAGAAGGGCCTGATCGCCAAGCATCGCAAGCTGATGCCGACGGGCGCGGAACGCCTGATCTGGGGCTTTGGCGATGGTTCGACCATGCCGGTGATCGACACGCCGCTGGGCAAGATCGGCGCGGTCATCTGCTGGGAAAACTACATGCCGATGCTGCGCATGGCGATGTACGATCAGGGCGTTACGCTCTATTGCGCTCCCACCGCCGACGACCGCGACGGCTGGGCCAGCACGATGCAGCATGTCGCGCTGGAGGGGCGCTGCTTCGTGCTCTCCTCGTGCCAGCACATCACGCGCGGCGCCTATCCGGCCGATTATGACTGCGCATTGGGGGACGACCCGGAAACCGTGCTGATGCGCGGCGGCTCGATGATCGTCGATCCGCTGGGCAAGGTGCTGGCCGGCCCCGATTACAGCGGCGAGACAATCCTCTATGCCCAGATCGACCCAGCCGAGGTGATCCGTGGCAAGTATGATTTCGACGTGGCGGGCCACTATGCCCGGCCCGACGTGTTTCGCCTCAGCGTCGATGTTTCGGCCAAAAAGCCCGTGGCACGCATCGGCGAGGCAGGCTGATGGAGTTCGACTTCTCGCAGATCGCCACGGCCGACCGCTACAAGCTGATGGCGGCCTCGATCACGCCGCGGCCCATCGCCTGGATCACCAGCCAGTCGCGGGAGGGCGCGCGCAATGCCGCGCCCTACAGCTTCTTCGGCATGATGGGGGCCGAGCCGCCGCTGGTGTCCATCGGCATGATGCGCCGCCCGGACGGCACGCATAAGGACAGCGCCGCCAACATCCTCGCCACGGGCGAATTCGTCGTCAATCTGGTGAGCGAGGACGATGCCGCCGCCATGAATCTGACCTGCATCGATGCGCCCCCCGGCGAGGACGAAATCGCGCTGGCAGGACTGCAGATCGCTCCCTCCAGCCTGGTGGCAGCGCCGCGCATCGCCTCGGCGCCGGTCAGCATGGAGTGCCGCCTCTACACCCATATCGAGGCAGGCCATGCCACCATCGCGCTGGGCGAGGTGCTGCGCTTCCACATCCAAGACCGCTTCGTCGATGCGCAGAAGCTGCATGTCGATACGCTGGCCATGCGGCTTATCGCCCGCATGCATGGCGGCGGCTGGTACACGCGCTGCAACGATCTGCTGCAGATGGAGCGCCCCGTCTGGGTCGAGCGCCCCGCCTGACTGGCCGGTTCGTTGCACTGATGGCGACGAACCGGCGCAGGCTATGCTGTTGTTGCAGTACTCGTTGATCAAAGCCAGAAGAGCACGGTCGGGGCGAGCGCCAGGGCGGAAAAGAAGACTGTGGGGCAGCGATCATACCGCGTTGCCACGCGGCGCCAGTCCTTCAGGCGCCCGAGATCCCTTTTTTCACCCCAAGGCTGGAAGCCGTGCGGTGCATTTTGAGATAGGTCGCATCGACCGACTCCGCCTTCTGGGCAGACAGGCCTTCCATCATCCGGGTGAACACGCCCATCTCACGCCACCGTTTCCAGCGGTTATATAATGTCTTGTGCGGACCGTATTCCCTCGGCGTATCCCGCCAGCGCAGCCCGTTCCGATTGACAAGGATGATCCCACTCAGAACCTGTCGGTCATCGACCCGAGACTGGCTGCGGCTCTTGGGAAAATACGGTGACAGGCGTGCCATCTGCTCGTCCGTCAGCCAATACAGGTCGCTCATGCCCAGTTTCTTTGCGGAACTCTGAGTCACATCGCCGCCTGCCAATCAGTTGGCTCCAAGGGAAGTGCGCGGGTTCAATCGGCGTAATGGTTGACCTGGAGGCGCCTTTCCAGGCTTTGGAGGTCATGGGGACGTGATGAAATCTATATGTCCATCGCCCAAGTCTCGCTTACGATCTCCTGCCCGAAGTACCTGGCCGGCTTGGCTTCGAGCCGCGTAAATCCCGCGCGTTCATAGAGCTTGCGTGCCGCTTTGAGCTGGCCATCGGTCCACAAAACGATCCTACGATAACCGAGCGCGCGCGCCTTCCCGACACAGGTTTCGACGAGCCGCCTCCCAAGGCCGGTTCCCCGCGCCTCCGGCTCGACGTAAAGCAGGCGAAGACGAGCGGTGTCGGGCTGATCGTCAGCGGTCAAGAACACAGATCCGGCGATACGTCCGTTGAGATCTGCGATCCAGGCGTCATCGCGCTGCGGATCGAATGCTTCCAGAAATTCCGCGAGTATGCGGGCGATCAGCGTCTCGTAGCTATCATCATAACCGAATTCGGCGCCATAGAGCAGCATCTGGCGGTGAACGATCATCCCGAGGTCGCCGGACTGCATGCCGCGCAAGATCACCGCGCCGGATGGCTCGGGATGGAAGACCTCGGTGATGGCCCGCGCAGCATCGATCAGCTTTTGACGGCGGATCGGCCCCAGATCTTCGAGCATCATTGCGATCCGCTGCTGCGTGGAGGCATTCAGCCCGGCAAAAACGGAGCGGCCTTCCGCCGTAAGGGAGAGAAGCTGCTGGCGCCCATGGGCAGGGTTGTCGCGTGCTTCGGTCAGGCCACGGGCGGCGAAACGCTTGAGCGTCCGGCTCATTTGGGCGCGGTCGAGATGCAGCGCACGGGCGATATCGGCCGCTGTGGGGCTCTCCCGATGGGCTAGTTCATAGAGCACCCGTGCCTCGCTCAGGGTGAACGGGCTGCCGTCGAGATGCGTGTCCAGCAGGCCGAGCTCAAGCGTGTAAGCGCGGTTGAAAGCGCGCAGTGTCGCGACATCGGAGTCTGTCATGGCCCATTCCTTTGTTGATTCAGTCAACATTGATAGTGTTGACTGAATCAACATTTATGTCAAGGCCGTTGCGCTTCACCAGAATGCCCGCGTGGCCCTGCCGCTTCCTCGCCTCGCGCTCCGGGCAGGTTACCCGATGGCGCCGGACGCCCCCTCATTCTGGACGCAGGTCGCCGGCATCGAGGCCATGTCGATCACGAAACGATAGCGCACGTCGCCGCGCTCCATCCGCGCGAAGGCCTTATGGATATCCTCGATGCCGATGGTCTCGGTGTTCGGGAGAATGCCTCGCCCTGCACAGAAATCGAGGAGTGCCTGCGTCTCGGGAATGCCGCCGGATGGCGAGCCCGTGATCCGGCGGCGCCCCAAAATCAACGGCACTGTGCTGATCGCCGGGAGATCTCCGATCAGGCCGACGATGACCAGCACGCCCTCCACGTCGAGCAGATGGAGATAGGGGGCAATGTCATGTCGGACCGGTATCGTATCGATGATCATGTCGAAGGATGAAGCCGCCCCGGCCATGGCAGCGTCATCGGTCGAGATCAGCATCTGTTCGGCGCCCAGCGCTTTGGCCTCCCCCGCTTTGTCCGTACTCCGAGTGATGACGGTGACCGCAGCACCGAGCCCTGCCGCGAGTCGCACGGCAAGATGGCCAAGCCCGCCAATGCCAATGACGCCGACGCGGCTTCCCGGGCCGACCTTCCACTGCTTCAGCGGCGAGTAGACCGTGATGCCAGCGTTCGGAAAGCGGCTACGCCCCCAATCGTCGCGCGTTTGATGAAGATCGGAGTGGCAGACACCGCAATAGAGGATCTCGATCGCCACGTCATTGTCGCGCAGCGCGCGCCGCTCGAAGGTCCAGGGGGCAAGCCTGCTGCCAGCGCTTTGGGCTGCATATCCGGTGGTCTGCATGGCTGTTTCCTTATTGAGAATCCTGGAGACTGTCACAGCAGGTCGGCCCGTATCTCGCGCACGCCCCGGCCAAGTCGGGAGCGCAAAAGCGTGCGCAGCGTGGCGCCATCCTCATAGCCGACCTCCGCCGCGATCCGTTCCAGTGCCAACCCACTGCTGTGGATCAAGGTCTTGGCACGCTCGACCCGAAGATCCTGAAAATAGGCCAGTGGTGATTTGCCCAGCACGGCCTGACAGCGGCGCTGCAACGATCGCGGGCTCGCCGCCAGCGCCTTGGCAGCGTCTTGCAGCGAGAAGCCTTCCTGCAGGTGATCGCGCGCCCAGAGTTCGAAGCGCTGGATCAACTCGTCGGACTGGGCGAGATGGTTGGGGATGATATAGGCTGCCTGCGAGGAGCGGATATCCGCCAGCAGATAGCGCGAGACAAGACTGGCCAGTTCCGGACTGCGATGCCGGATGAGCCACAGCGCCAGATCGAGATGACCCAGCGCCGATCCGGCGGTGATGCCCGCCTCGGTCGGCACGAGCATGCGTGTCTCGTTCAGTTTCACTTTGGGATAGCGCTGCCGGAAGAGCGGTGCCAGCGACCAGGTCGTGGTGGCATCCCTGCCGTCGAGCAGACCGGCCTCCGCGATGACGAAGGTGCCGATGCAGGATGCGGCGATCCGCGCCCCGTCGTCGTGCCATTGGCGAACCTGCGTGATGGCCTTGCGCACATCCGGGCGGGCAAGCGCTTCCAGCAGCGTGCCGGGTTGTACGGTCGCCAGCGCTGGCACGATCACCCAATCCGGCTTGAGATCCGGTGTGATGGGCTGGGTCGGGATGGTCAGGTCCAGCCGGGTCGTCACCTTGCGGCGCAGCCCGACCACGGTGACGTCGAAGCGGACATCGCCGCCCAGCGACGCCTTGGACAGATTGTTCGCGGTCTGCAGCGCGTCGAGCGTGACGGTGAAGCCGGTGTCGAAGACGCCGTCGAGGGCGAGGATGGCGATGCGCATGGCGTAAATGATCCTAAAGTTGTCATTTGCGACGATATTCGAAGGGGCCTGCCTTGGCTAGTTGAGATGACGCCGGACAAGATCCGGCAGCCAATCAGGAGTGTCCCCCATGAAGATTTTTGCAATCGGCGCCGTGGTGAAGCCGATGTCCGACGAAGAGCACGCGCGGATCATGCCGAGCGAGGTTCCTCACACCCTCAAGCTCTATCTGGACGGCCCCATCGAACAGTTCTGGTTCCGGCAGGACCGGCCCGGCCCGATCTTCCTGATGAACGTCGAGTCTGTCGAGGCGGCCAAGGCGATCATCGAGCAAATGCCGATCGTCGCGGAAGGCTATGCCGCCTATGACTACATCCCCGTCGGGCCGCTGATGCCGCTCGGCATGCTGTTGCAGGGCCGGTAACCCTTGCCGCCGGAGCATCGCACAGCGGGGCTCCGGCGGATCCATTCGGTTCAGGACAGGCCGCGCCGCGCGATCCATGCAGCAATCGCCTCGCCAATGCGCGTGCCTGAATCCTCCTGGATGTAGTGGCGACCGGGCACGGTCACTTCATCCTGGTTTTTCCATTGGCGGCAGAAGTCTCGGCGCGGGCCGGTCAGGATCGCGCCGGGCTCGGCGTTGACGAAAAGTTTGGGCAGGTCGCTTCCCGCCATGAAATCGGCATATTGCGTGGCGATCTCGACCACATCGGCGGGATGCCCGGCGATGGGTATCTCGCGCGGCCAGGTCGGGTGGGCCAGCGATCTTCGCGTCGGGCAAAGGGCCGGCGGTATTCAGCCATCTCCGCATCCGAAAGCTGGCGCATCACCATTGCGGGAAGCAGCTGTTCCACGAAAGCATTCTGGTCCAGTATCAGCGCCTCACCCTGTTCTGAACGATAGGCCATCAGCGTCGCACCAGCCTCGCTTGGCCCGTCCGAGGGCAGAACCTGTCGGACGATGGCTTCCATATAGGCGATGCCACGCACGCGCTCCGGGTGTAGCCGCGCCCAGTCGAAACCCAGCGCCGATCCCCAGTCGTGCAGGACCAGAAGCACCTCATCCTCATCGCCGATCACGGCCTTGATGAAAGCTGCAAGATAGGCGCGGTGCGTCCTGAAGCGGTAGGTCTCGGGGCCGGGATCGGGCAGCTTTGCGGAATCGCCCATGCCGATCAGATCGGGCACAATGAGACGGCCGAGACCTTCCAGCGGAGGCAACGCATCGCGCCAAATGTAGGAGGATGTGGGATTGCCGTGAAGGAACAGAATGGGGCGCCCGCGCCCGCGTTCGTGATAGGCCATGTGATGGCCCAGCACGTCGGTGAAACGCTTTTCGAGCGGTGGGGATGACATAGCGGCTCCGATGATGCTGAAGGAGGTGCGGCTGGCTGCGCCGCGCTCAGTCTCTCGTGATCTTGTAATTCTGCAGATCGGCGGCGATGAGCAGGCGGTCGCGATCAGGCACACGATCATCCCCCATGACGAAAATCCGCCGCCTGGTCGGCAGGCGCAGCCCGTTGAATTCGGCATAATCAAGCAGGTAATGCGCCGCGCTCAGGTTCTGGCGGACATCCACCGTGTAGTCCTGCCGACGCATCAGCCCATCAGCGTCGAAATAATGCGTCTGCTGCGCGGTATGGGCGGGAAAATCGGCGGGATAGCTGATGCGCAGGCCACGCCATGTCGCGCCGTCCTCGGTCCAGGGTTCGACCTCCTCCACGGTGATGCCGGGCTTGAGGAAATTGAACGGCAGCGTCAGATACAACCAGAGCGAATAGCCGAAGAAATAGACGAGCTGGGGCGCGCTCCATGGCACACCCGGAGCCATCTGGGTCAGCGATCCCCGGGGATCGTGCTGCTTTTCAACCAAATCCCCGCCGGCCGTTTCGACCCAGGTGCGATCAGGCGTATAAATGGCACGCTGATCGGCGGCGAGGAAGGGAGCGAAGGCGACATATTGGCGCTTTGTGTCAACTGTGGCGCGCATGTGGGAGCCGGCTGCAGCCACGCCCACCGGTCCGCGCGTGTGGAGCGAAGGGCCCTCGGGCGTGAAATCGAAGGAGATGCGGTTCACGCTGTTCCATGCGCCGATGCCTCCGGCGGCGTCGATGGCTTTCTGGATAAGGTCATCCATGTCTGTGTCTCCTGATGGGGACGGGCTTTGCCGCTTTATTGGAAGGCAGCCCGATGCTTTTCGATGAATTGGGCGGTGGACATGGGACGGATGCCAGCGATCCGTTCGATCGTGTCGTTCTGTCCGGCCATGCCGCCTTGCGCCTGGATCTGGGCGATCCCGTCGAGATGCTGCGCGAGATAGGGGGCCTTGATGCCATGGAGGTTGCCGACCCATTGCTCGCCGGAAATGCGGGCATATGAAACCTCGTGCCCCAGCGCCTCCGTTGCGATGCGCGCGATATCCGGCGCCGTCAGCTCCTCGGGCCCGGTGAGCTGGTAGGTCTGGCCGACATGCGAGCCCGGATCGGCGAGGATGGCGGCGATGACGCATGCCTGATCCTCCGAGGCAACCGGAGCGAACCGCCCCTCGGGGTCGAACGGCACATGATAGCGTCCTTCTCGGATCTGGCCGCGCATGTAGAGCAGCCAATCGTGAAAGATGGTCGGCTGGAGGTGCGCCACGCCGATCCACGCACGGTCGAACAGGCGCTCTGTCAGCCAGTGTTGAAGGGCAGCATCACTCTGGGCGTTGGCCTGCGCTGTGCGCTGCGACATGTTGACGATGAACTCGGCGCCAGCGTCGAGCGCTCCTTGCAGGAAGTATGCGGCTGCCTGCACGAGGCCGGGACGCATCGGATAGACGAAATATCCCCGCTTCATGCCATCCCAGGCCCGCTGCACCGCGCGGACATCGAGCAAATCGCCAACGACCACGTCGGCGCCAAGGTGGGCGAGCCGTTCCGAGCGCTCGTCGCGAGTGTGGACCAAGGCCCGGACTGAAAGGCCGCGAGAGATGAGCAAGCGCGTTGCCTCTCGGCCGGTCGCGCCACTGATCAGGATAGGTGATGTGTTGACCATATGCATTCCGCTTTCATCTGTGCAAAGCGGAATAGAGCGTTTTCAGGATCGACGTGATTGTCGTTTCCGCCAACTTTGATATGGATTGCGCCAGATTGCTTTCATGATGCCGGCGGCGGCTGCACGTCGCACGGCATGGCGCGATGCGCGACCATTCCCTTCCGAATTTTCGTCCAACGGCATGTCCGCTGATCGGTGATATCCGGAATCGCAGCTTCGCAGCCAGGATGAATGCCTGGAATGGCTTGCTGCTTCTCTGTTGCTCAGTGGGTCGCCCGCATCGCCAGCAGATCGGCACCGAAGCCGATCAGCACCGCGGCGAAGCCGTAGCGCTGGCCGCTTTGCATCGCCGGCCGCCGTTCCAGCCAAGTGCCGAGTGCCGCTCCCCACAGGGCAAACGTCGCATCAAACAGAAAGCCGACGACAACGAGTGTCACCCCGAGCGCTGCGAACTGCGCCAGTATCGGTCCGGAGCCGGGGTGAACGAACTGCGGCAGCAGCACCGAGCAGAAGATAAGCGGCTTGGGATTGAGCAAGTTGGTGAGGAAGCCGCGCATCACGACGCGCGCACCACGGCGGTCATTGACGGGCTCGGTGGGGTCGCGCTTCGGAACCAAAGAGCCCGCACGAAACAGGCCAATTCCCAGCCAGATCAGGTAAGCTGCGCCAATGAAGCGGACGGTCGCGAACAGCCATGGCGCATTACGGAACAAGGCCGCCAAACCGATGCCCGCGAAGGCAACGTGGCAAGCCCGTGCGCAGCCCAGCCCGACCGTCGCCGCTAGCGCCCGCCTGCGGCCATGCACCGCGCCCGTCTGGAGGAGAAAGATCATGTCTGGACCGGGAACGGTGTAGGCGACAAGCAGCGCGCCGATGAAAATGGGAATGTCGCTCATTTCGTCCGTCACATCCTCTGGAAATTATCGAAGATATCGATAATATCATCGGCATGAGCGATGAACGACCGAATGGATTACGGGATAATCGGCTTCCTGCCTCCCTCGACCGAACGGATGCCGCCATTCTCGGGCTTTTGCAGAACAATGCCCGGCTCTCCGTCAAGGAGATTGCAGCCGAGATTGGCCTGGCTCCCTCCTCGACTCACGAGCGTATCCGGCGCATGCGTGACGCGGACATCCTGCGCGGCGCGCATGCCGAGGTCGATCCCAAGGCGCTTGGTATTGGCCTTGAGGCGCTGCTGATGATCGAATTGTCAAAGCACCGCCGTTCGACGGTCGACAGCTTCCTCGACGAGGTGGTCAAGGTTCCCGAAGTGCGTTTCGCCTATCTTGTCACCGGTCGTCACGACCTGATTGTCCATGTGGTGGTGCGCGATACAAGGCATCTCAAGGATCTTGCGCTCGATCATTTTACCAATCGACCGGGTGTCACCCGGATCGAAACATCCATCATCTTCGAGGCGCGCCACCGCCATGAATTGCCCTTGTTGAGGCAGATTGGCTAGGATCCGTTCGGCGCAGGGGCTTCGCTAGCGGTGCGGCCTGATTTGCCCATGCCCAAATTAGGCCCATGCGAAACTCGGGAGGCATGAGAAGGCGCGCTATTTGGAACCTTTTCAGGCTTCCTCTTCACATGAACGGAGGGAAGCTCAAGAAGGGCTTGCCCAGCACCCTAAACGGCCGCTTTGTCAGCGGTTTTACCAGCGCGAACGGCCCCCTCGCGGTAAGGCATCGAGGGCATCGGCATTGCGCCGGGCCCAGTCATAGAGCAGTTCGAGAGGCTCGATAAAGCGCAGGCCCAACGGGCTCAGCTCATACTCCACGGCAGGGGGGATCGTGCCATGGACATGGCGAACCACCAGCTTGCGCTCTTCCATGTCACGCAGTGTCTGGGTCAGCATCTTCTTCGAGATGTCGGGCAGGGAGCGCAGCAGAACGCCTGTCCGTGCTTTGCCACCATGGCGCGCGTGCAGCGTATGGAGGACCATACTCAGCCATTTTGTGCCGAAAAGGTCGAGCGTGCGGCGCGGAGCGCAATCCTCGCGCCATTCCTCATCAGGGGTGCCTGCTTTCATGTTGTTGCCTTTGTGCCGGGTGGGCACCTCTGGGTGCCTATGTCCCTAAATGGTGCCTTCTAGCGCGGTGAGGGCGCCGCGCCTAGGAATTCTCCCATCAAGGAGAAAGACATGGGCAAGACAGCTCTGGTGGTCGGAACAAGCGGCATTGCGGGCAGTGCCACCGCGGATCTGCTGGCGCAGGAGGCATGGTCGGTGCTGGGTCTGGCACGCCACTCTGCCGCGCAGCCCGGCGTTACCCCCATCGCGGCGGATCTGCAGGATCCGGCAACCCTGACCGCCGCGCTGGCCGGGCACAGGCCCGATGTCGTGTTCATCACCACCTGGTCACGCCAGGCCACCGAGGCGGAGAACATTCGCGTCAATGCCGCCATGGTCCGCAATCTGCTTGATGCGCTCCGCCCGGCAGGCAGTGTGGCGCATGTCGCGCTGGTGACGGGCCTCAAGCATTACCTCGGGCCGTTTGAAGCCTATGGCAAGGGCGCTCTCCCCCAGACCCCGTTTCGCGAGGAGCAGGGACGTCTCGATGTCGACAATTTCTATTATGCGCAGGAGGATGAGGTCTTTGCCGCCGCCGCACACGATGGTTTCGGCTGGAGCGTGCATCGTCCGCACACCATCATCGGCAAGGCGGTGGGCAATGCCATGAACATGGGCACCACGCTGGCGGTCTATGCCACGCTGTGCCGGGAAACCGGGCGGCCTTTCCGTTTCCCCGGGTCGCCGGCGCAATGGAACGGTTTGACCGACATGACCGATGCGCGGCTGCTTGCCCGCCAACTGCTGTGGGCTGCCACGACGCCCGCGGCCCGCAACCAGGCTTTCAATGTCGTCAATGGCGATGTTTTCCGCTGGAACTGGATGTGGGGCCGCATCGCCGAATGGTTCGGTGTGACGCCCGCGCCCTTCGATGGCGAGATCATCCCGCTGGAGGTCCAAATGGCGCAGGATGCGCCTTTATGGCTTGGAATTGCCGCGCGCGAAGGTCTGGTCGAAGCCGATCTTTCCCGTCTGACGAACCCCTGGCACACCGACGCCGATCTGGGTCGCCCGATCGAGGTTGTCACTGACATGAGCAAAAGCCGCAAGCTCGGTTTCACCGCCTATCAGGCGACCGATGAAGCCTTTTTTGATCTTTTCAAACAGCTGAGGGCCGACCGATTGATCCCATGATCTGGAGATGGCCAGAGTGAACCGCGTTCTTCTCCGTCTTGGCTCGTGTGGATAGACGGTTGGTTTCGACATGCTACCCTTGGGCCGTGAACGTCGGCCATGTCAGCGGGCGAGGGCACCGTTCGCCAAACATCAATGTTCGGGCAATCCATACAGCTTTTCCGTGGCTCTGCCCTGAACGAAAAGGCAGGTTGTGGAGGGTTGGCTCCCCGCCGCGAATGGCCGGTTCGTGGCGGGGAGAGGCTTAAAATCCAGGCCTTGACTGTCGCCAGATTGATCTTGTTCCAGACGTATCAGCGCTGCCTATGCCGGTCCCAAAAATGATGATTGTATTTTGGTGGCTTGCGATGGCGTAAGAAACGCAAAACACCAAAAAGGGAGAGAAACGTTTAGAAGGCCTTATGCCATCGGATCGGGTATATGCTCGCTCTGACCGTGTTGAGGACTTTGCGCGCCATGGCCCAGCGTGAGGCGCAGCAAGGAATGCCGGCAATGGTGCCTGCTACCGCGCCAGCGGAGCCCGATGCGATACCGCTTTACGGCAAGGCGACCATGGGTAGCGCAGCCAACGAAATCTGGTCGAAGTCTGGCGATGTGGATTATACCGTGCGCAACGTCACCCGGCCTACGTTGACCCCCGTGCTGCCCGATCCGACCAAGCCGCCGAGCTTGAGCAATCCTGATGCAGCGGCTGATGGGCGTGAGGCAGTCAAGCTGGTGCGGAGCTTTACGCCGATTTCCTGACGATGACCATGGAGTGGGCCTTTGCCGGCGTGCTGGACCGGCCCGGTCTCGATCTGGTGACGCGCGAATTTGTCATCACCGCCTGCTGCGTGACGCGCGGTTAGGCCGGCGGAGATGCTGCTGGTATCGACCGCGGCCCAACGTGATCGGCTTCTTCCAGGCGATGGATGCCTTGCCCGTGCCGCATCGCATGGAAGAAGTTACACAGGTCTACCAACGTTTTGCCCGGAGCATCGTCGGCCCGGTGGTGACAGGCTGAGCTTACCGCAGCACGTCCCGCGCCCTGGCTTCCAGAGTCGAGAGCAGCAGGCGCAGGCGAGGCGGCATCGGTCTGCCCGGGGCGTAAAGCGCATGAAGATCGAAGGGCGGCACGGTAAATTCCGGCAGCAAGGGGATCAGCGTGCCCTGCCTCAGATCGTCCGCGCAGACCGGTTGTTGCAACACGCCGATCGCCCCTCCGCCCAGCAGCAGCGCATGCAGGGGGCGCCAATGGCTGACGGTGATTACGGTCTCGATGGGCGTAGCCACCATGCCGCCATCGGGTGCGTGCAAAGGCAGGCGGTTGCCGTGGAACAGCCCCGCCACCCGGGCAAAGCCATGGCGGGCAAGGTCTACGGGGTTTTCAGGCCAGCCATGCCGGTCAAGATAGGAGGGCGCGGCCACCAGCACCCGGCGCACCATGCCCAGCCGCCGCGCGACGAAATGCCCCTCGCCGACAGGGCCGAGGCGCAAAGACAGATCGACGCCTTCGGTCACCGGATCGACGACCTGATCGTTGAGTACCAGATCGATCCGCAACGCGGGATGATGGTCACGCAGGTCGAGCAGCACCGGCGTCAGCAAAACCTCGCCCAATCCATGGGGTGCCGCGATCCGCAAAGTGCCGCTGAGAGGCTGGTCCTTTTGCGCGACCGCCATGGCATCGTCAGCCGCCTCGATGGCCAGCTTGCAGCGCTCGTAAAAGGCGGCCCCGGTGTCGGTTACGGACATCGCCCTGGTGTTCCGCCGCAGCAAGGGCGCGCCGAGATGTGCTTCGAGCCGGGCGATCCTTTCGCTCACCGCCGGCTGCCCCAGACCCAGATCGCGCGCGGCGGCCGAGATGCTGCCGCGTTCCACGATCCGCACGAAGACGCGCATGGCTGCCAGAGTGTCCATGTGCATATATCTATCGTATTTTCCGATGAATGAAAGCGGTTTGAGATGTCTACCGATCGGGCATCCTATCACTCACATAGCTGCCCGGCCTGGCGCGCGGGGCGGCAGGCAGCATGTTGAGAGGTCCCTATGAACGACATCAGACTCTATATGTTTCAGTCGGGCAGCCAGTGCTGCAAACTGCATGACATCAAGATGAATCAGGGTGATGGAGCCGATTACACCATCCCCGTGCCGTGGTTCCTGCTCACCCATCCCAAGGGGCATGTCGTCATCGATGGCGGTCTGGCGGTGGAGGGTCTGGCCGACCCGAGGGCCTATTGGGGCGACGCCGTGGATGCCTATCGCCCGATCATGAGCCCTGAACAGGGCTGTGTCGCACAACTGGCCAGCCTGGGCATCGCGCCGGAGGCGGTGCGCTTCGTGGTGCTCTCGCATCTGCATTCGGACCATAGCGGCGGCATCGGTCGTTTCCCCAAGGCCATCCATGTGGTGCAGCGGCGTGAGTATGAGTATGCTTTCGCGCCCGACTGGTTTGCCGCAGGAGCCTATGTCCGCAAGGATTTCGATCGGCCCGGTCTGGCGTGGCACTTGCTCGATGGTACCGGGCCGGATGGTTACGACCTCTATGGCGACGGCGTGTTGCGCATGATTTCCACGCCCGGGCATACGCCGGGGCATCAGTCGTTTCTGATGACTTTGCCGCGCCATGGCGCATTTCTGCTGGCTGCCGATGCGGTCTACACGCTCGATCACTGGAACGAGAAGGCCTTGCCCGGCTTCATGGCCTCGGCAGTGGATGCGGTGCGTTCCGTGCAGGCCTTGCGCGTTCTGGCGGAACGGACAAACGCACAGGTCGTGACAGGGCATGATCCGGAAGCCTGGCCGTCCTTCAGGCAGGCACCGGCTTTTTACGATTGATCATCCGGCAGAGCGTAACGCTTATGGCATTGCGAGAAAGCGTGGGTTGACGGACATCCCATGCGCCAAACGCCTGATCTCAGGTTAAGCGTCGGTTGTGACGCCACGCCTACCCAGTTATGCAAATATGTTTTCGTCGACCGGGATTGTCAGGCCCCTTTTGACGAGGCCCAACGTTAATTTGATTTTGGAGAACGAATATTAGCGAGGCGCTTGGAAGCAACCTGCAAGAATGGCCGGTTTCCCAAATGTCATCGTTTGCGGGAGTGCATGCACGTTCCCCGCGATGTCCGATTGTGGCAATAGACACCATCGATAGGAGGCGACCATGACATTCACGATAGAACCCATAGGGCATGTCCGGGGTGGCCGGGTTGATCCGATCGACGACGATTGGGGAAGCAGTCGAACGACCATCGAACTGGATTCGACACAGGTGGATGCCGTCGCGCTGGCCGGGCTGGATGCGTTCAGTCACGCCGAAATCATCTTCCTGTTCGACCGCGTGCCCGAAGAGAAGATCGAACGAGGCGCGCGTTACCCACGAGGTCGCGAGGACTGGCCGCTGACGGGTATCTTCGCACAACGGGGCAAGAACCGCCCCAATCGGCTTGGCGTGACGGTGTGCCGGGTCTTGAGTGTCGAAGGTTCGCGGCTGAATGTCGAGGGTTTGGACGCCATCGATGGCACGCCGGTGATCGACATCAAGCCGGTGATGCGCGAGTTCTTGCCTCGCGGTGAGATTCGACAGCCAGAATGGGTGTCCGAACTGATGGCTGCTTATTGGTAGCGTGAATCCTATTTTGCCATCGTTTGCGGGACAACTGCTCATGCTACCCGCCTCCCCGAAAGCGGTAAGGCCGCCTCCCACCGGACCTGCCCCTACATGGCTAAATGGGATATCGGGCTATAAGTGGCCGGATCTGGCGACGGTTGTTGTAAGGCAGGACATGCCTCAATGCCCGCTTGGTGCCAAAGCCGTTCGGTCAGCGCATGCGTGGGTCACATGAACAACCGGCAGTTTTTGACGATCTCCATCAGACCCTCGCACGGCGGCTTTGTCAGCGATTTCAGAATTTCATATCGATACCGAACCTTATCGTGCGTGGTCTCAGCGGCGTGATCTGATTGCCCTGTGCAAGCCCGAAAGGATTGCCGAAGGAAAAGGTGTTGGCGCGCACATTGCCCAGATTGTCCGCCATCAGCGACAGGCCCAGTCGACCGATCTGGATGCGCGCATTGGCCCCCAGCACCACATAACCGCCCTGCGTCACGCCCTGATCGGCGCCCACGCCCAGCACCGATCGGCCGATGTAGCGCATTGTCGCGCCCGCGCTGACCGGCCATTGCCTGCGCCATTGCCCGTTCCAGCGCGCCTCGGCGCGAATGCCGCCGCGCGCCACATTGGGCAGGGTCTGCGACAGGCTGGAGGCATAGGCGGGCGCTGGATCGTTCAGGCGGCTGTCATTGAGGAAAGCCGCCGCGCTCAGCGTCCAGGCAGAAGCCGGGTGCCAACCAAGCTCGCCATCCAGCCCATAGATAAAGCCATGGCCGATGTTCGCGGTGGTGATCAGGCCATTGCTGCCCACCAGATCGGCCTGGATGTTGGCCCAATCGGCAAAGAACAGCGCGCCGCGCAGCCACAGGCGGTCATGATCCTGCCGCCCATAGCGCAGGCCCAGCTCGTCCATGCTCAGATTGTCGGTCTCGAAACGCTGGCTCTGCACCCCGCTGCCTGATGACGCCACGGACAGGCCGCCGGGACGATAGCCCTGCTGGTAATGGAAAAAGGCAGAGACCGGACCGCCCGGATGCCAGTCGAAGGCCAGCGTGTGCGACAGCCGCGCGGAAAGATGGGTGGCGCGGTTGGAAAAGACCCCCTGCGTATCGACCAGAAAGCCGGCGCTGTTGGCGATGGTCAGCCGCTCGCCCACTGTTACCGTGAGGCGGTGGCCCAGTGGAAACGACACTTCGCCGAACAGCGCCCCCTCGCTGCGTGTGTTGACCACCGTCGCCAGCGGCGCTTCCTCGTTCAAAGGCCCCAGACTGCGCATGAGCGCGCTGGCATTGTAGAGGGTTGAGGCGCCCAGCACCCAGGGATGGCGGCGGCTGTGCCCGCTCAGCCGGATTTCCCCGGTGAAAAGAGTGATGTCGTTGAGTTCGGTATAGCGCGCGGGCGCGGCGGTGCCGTCATAGCCCGTCGCATCGAAGACCGTACTCAGATCCTGCTTCACAAAGCCAAGGCTGCCGGTCATATCCGCCCAGCTCAGCGTGCGCCGGGCGGAGACATAGCCCATCCGCTCATTGTTGTGGAAGGGCTGGGCAATGGCACTGTTGCGGGTCAGTTCGGGCGTGCCCAGCAGCGTATATTGCCCGTCCGCGCTGTAGAGGTTCTGGAACACCATGCCCAGATCGACCTGCCAGCCGCCCAGATCGTCCAGCCGCACCGCCAGTCGCTGGCCATAGCTGGAGCTGCGATTGATGTTCTTCAGTGCGCGTGAGGGATCATCGATATAGCCGCCCGACTGGCTGGCATAGGCCACCATCCGCACCGCCGCCTTGCCATGCACCAGCGGCAGGTTGATCATCGCGGCGCCATCCTCGCCCACGGCGCCCGACCATGTGGTGCTCAGACCTGCCGAGGCAGTGGCGGCCACGGCATGGCTGTCGGGCGCATTGGGCACGAAGCGGATGATGCCGCCCAGCGTGCCGGCGCCATAGAGCGTGCCCTGCGGGCCCACCAGCACCTCGACCCGGTCCATGTCATAGAGGTTGAGGTTGGGATCGGGCGCGTTGTAGTTCAGGCGGATGTCGCCCAGATATTCGCCCACGGTGGACTGGGTGGGGCCGTTGAAGCTGCTGTCGGCAATGCCGCGGATGAACAGCTTGTCGCGCCCGTCGCCCAGATTGGTCGAGGCCAGAATGGGCAGCAGCCGCGCGATGGCCCCTGTGCCCGAGGCGGCGTTTTCGGCCAGCCAGCCCCGATCCGTGGCGATGACCTTGGCCGAGCCGGGATAATGGTTCAGCTCCACAGCCTGCTTGCTGGCGGTGACGAGAATGTCGGTCTGGGCCAGCGTGACGGGCACGGCCACAGAGGCAGGGGGCGGGGCCTGGTGAGGCAGGGCGGAGACGCGGATGGTGTGCGGATCGATAAATTGCGCCTTGGCGTCGATGCCGCGGATCGCCTGACGCAGCGCGCCATGCAGGCTGCGCGCCTCATGCACCCCGGGCGAAGGGCGGGTGCCCAGCACCGGATCGGTGACCAGAATGGTGGCATGGCCTGTCGCGCCGATGCGCGCCAGCACCTGGCCCAGCGGTCCGGCGGGGCTTTCGTAAGTGCCGGCCCTTGCCGCCGGGCTGACCAGAAGCAGCGGAGCGCACAGCAGGATGCCCAGTGCATCCCGCCGCGGGCCGTCAGGGCGTGGGACCATGGGCGGGCTTCAGGATCCATGTCTTGCCCTGCTTCACCACCCGGACATTGAGCGCCGAGGCGAGCAGCGGGATGCGGACAGGTGTGATATCCTGCACATCGATCGTGCCGAAGACCGGTCGGTGCGCGATCCGGGCATCCACCCTGATCGCCGCGCCCAGCACCCGGCCCAGATCCTGCGCCACCTGTTCGAGCGGGCTGCCATCATAGCTCAGCCGCCGGTGCCGCCAGCTGCCGACCGTGTCATGGTCGATGGGTGAGACCCGCGCCGTGCCTGCCGCGGTATCGGCCTGCATCTGTTGCCCGGCATGCAGAGGGATCGATTGCCCATCGGGCCGGTAATCGACGGCGCCTTCGGCCACCGCGATGCGCGTCTGATCGGGCAGGCTCACCACATTGAACAGCGTGCCGATATCGACAATCCGGCTGGTCCCCATCTCCAGTGTGAAGGGATGCTGCGTGTCATGCTGCACGGCGAACAGGGCCTCGCCATGGTCAAGCCGGGCGAAGCGGGCATCCTTGCGGTCAAAGACCATCTGTGTATCGCCATTGAGCGTGATCTGCGTGCCCGCGTCGAGGTCGATCGTCCGGCTTTCCCCCGGCGCCGTGGTGATCTGATAGCGGCTGGAGCCATGCTCTCCAAAAGGGCCCCCAACCAAAGCCAGAACCAGCCCCGCCGCCAGCGCGCCGCCCGCGCCCGCCGCCCAGCGCCAGCGTCGCGCGGGGGCAGGGGCATCGTCATTGGCGGCGACGGGTTGAGGCTCCGCAGGCTGGGGCGCGGGAAAATGCAGATCGGGCAGGGCGGAATCGAGCGCATGATCCATCGCCTCCACCTCGGCATAGGCCTCTGCGTGGTCGGGGTTCTGCGCCAGCCAGTCGGCGAAGGCATCCCAGTCCGCATCGCCGCCATTGCGCAAGCGAATATGCCAGCGCAGCGCGGTTTCGGTCAGGTCGGATGCGGTCTCAGTCATGGTGATGGCCCTGTTCATGAGCAGGATGCCGCGCCGGCCCGCTTTCCTCATCAAATTTTTTGCGCGCCTGCAGAATGTCGAGATAGGCCCGTGCCAGATGCTTCTCCACCGCGCTGACGCTGATGCCCAGATCGGCGGCGATGGTCTTTTGCGGCACGCCATCCAGCCGGAACAGGCGAAAGATCGTGGCGGTGCGTTCGGGCATGGCGGTGATCACGCCCTGCAGCAGATGCAGATGCTGGCTGGCGATCAGCACGGTTTCCGCCGAGGGCTGCGGATCGACCTCTCGCATAAAGCCGCTTTGCGCGTCGACCCAGCTCTCGTCGCGCCGCCGCCGCCTGGCATCGCCCCTGCGGTGCAGCAGGAACTCATTGGTGGCCATGCGATAGAGATAGGCGCGCGGCTGATCGACCGGTCCGGTTTCCTGCTCCGCCAGTTTCAGGCCCATGCTTTGCAGAATGTCCTCGGCTTCGTCGGGCATGGCGCCGCGCAGCCGCAGGAAGCGCAGCAGTTCGGGGCGGGCAGGGAGGAAGGTCTGCAACAGACCGCTATCGGGCATGGACCAACTGTGATGTTTCGAGGAAGGGGATCAGGCGCGTGTACGCATGAGGATAAAACCCTTCTGCCCCGCGTCAACATGGGAGAGTATCCCGGATTTTTGATTTAAAATCATATATTGTCAGTGGTTTGTATAAAATATCGCAAGCCGCGACGATTTCCGGTGAGGATTCCAGACCGCCATGGTGTCTCAGCCATGAAAGGACGAGATTCATGCCCCCCGACGATCCTGAACTCCCCCCTGTCTCTGCCCCAACATCGCTGGAACCGCTGGAGCGGACCGTGGTGGCGCTGGGTCTGCGCGATCCCTTGTGGAGCGCGCAGGCTCCGCATTCTCGTCGCTGGTTTCACGTCAGGCCGGTTGAGGCCGGGCGCCTGCAACTGGCCAATCCCCGGCTGGAAGGCCTGCGCCGTTTTGTCATTCTGCTGCGCCATGGTCAGCCGGTCGAGGAGGATGCCATCACCTTGCTGCGTTGTGGTTTCAACCACAGCCAGATCCTTGAAGCGCGCAGCCTGACCGACAGCCACGCGGAGGCCTGACCGGCCCGCCATTCCTCCTCATTGCAGGCTCACGTCCATCCACGTTTGCGGTGGAGGGCGAAGCTTGCCCAACCCCCAGAAAGAAAACGCATGAAGATTTTCACCACCATCACCTGCGCCACCTTGGCCCTGCTCACCGTGCCTCAGGCGCGGGCGCAGGATGTCGATGCCGCTGCGCAAAGCGATGCGCCGCGCAATGGCGACCATATTGTGGTTGGCCTGGGCGCGCTTTATGCCCCGGCCTATGAAGGGGGCGATAAGTATCGCGCCCTGCCGCTGCCTGCCGTCGACATCAAGCAGGGCCGCTTCTTCGCCAATCTGCGCGATGGCGTGGGCGCCAATCTGCTGGACACCGATCTGGTCACCGTGGGGGCGAGCATTACCTACACGCAGGGCTATCGCTCCAAGGATGTGCCCGCAGGGATCGGCGCGGTCAATTTCGGGGCGGGCGCGCGCGGTTTCGTCTCGTTCCACGATCAGGGCGTGATCTTCACGCTTGGCGCCACGCAGGGCTTTGTCGGCGGCACCAAGGGGCTGGTGGCCGATGCCAGCCTGTCCTACCCGGTCGCTGTCACGCGCCGCCTGACGGTCATCCCCACTCTGGGCACGACCTGGGCCAATGCCAAATTCAACAACCGCTATTTCGGCATCGACACGATACAGGCGGCGGCCTCGGGGCTGAACACCTATGCCCCTGGCTCGGGCTTCAAGGATGCCAGTGCCAGCCTGACTGCCAGCTATCGCCTGACCGACCATATCGTGCTGAGCGCCTCGGGCGTGGTGACCACGGTGCTGGGGGCGGATGGCCGCAGCCCGCTGGTGGTCCACAAGACGCAGCCTTCGGGCTTCCTCTCGATGGTCTACCGTTTCTGATCGCCCGGCCTTCCGGATATGTGCGGGCTATCACCTTGCGCTGCGGAGGGCCGACAGCGACGGCTGGGGCACCGATCGGGTCATCCCCCCAACGGATCTGATCGCGTTGCTCCAGCCGCTTCTTTCGCGTTGGTGGTGCTTCGGAGCCCCAGCCTGACAGCCTATCCCGTCATGACATGGTCGTGATGTATGTTGCCCTCACGGCCGGCGCGCCATTCTCCCTCACCGCTTTTGCCAGGAGCTTGGATGTATGGCTGAAAGTGAAGGGGATGTGGCAAACACCCTGAACCTTTAGCAGGCCCGCTAGGCCAGCCACCTAATAGCCTCAACCGGTGACCACGGCCTATGAACGCATGGCACCTTATGAGGGGCTGGTCAGAGGGCCCTGAGTGCCCGGTTTGTCAGCGCCTGCTGACCGTTGGACGCGATGTTTGGCACTGAACCGCCCCGGATTTCCCGATAGCACCCGCCTCGGAGAGCAGTGTCGGCTCGGTCCCTTATATGTAGACTTCAGGAAGGTCGAGGTGTTCTCGTTCCTCACGGCAAGCAGGTGCATGATGCCATGCAGGCAGAAGATTGGCGTGCATTTGGCTTCTAATAACATGAGCGACCGCGAGCATCAGAATTCAGCAAGGAAATTGGTATAGCAGCTATGACCTTGCGCAAGGGTATGACATGAACCGTCGGTCAATGTTACGGCGTCTCGCTGGTGGGGCGGTTCTGGTGGCGAATGCCGCAATGCTGGGCGGATGCCAGGTCGGTTTCCAGCGGTCGTTTCGATTTCGCATGACGGTCGAGGTGCAAACCTTGCATGGCGTGAAAAGCGGGTCTGCAGTTTACGCGGTGACTGCTGCCCCTTACTTCGATCCAACCTTGCCCAAGGTTGGCATGGTCGGAGGGCTGAAAGGTCAGGCGACTGTGGTTGATCTGCCGGATGGGCCTCTGTTTGCATTGCTCAAGTTGCCCATGGCTGGGGGCGGTTTAGGCGATATGGCTGTAAATGCGCTGAATGGCGGGCCTCCTATTGATCAGAAGGATTGGATCACCGCCGTCGGCAGATTGAGCCATGAATCACGGAAGGCCGACATTCCTCCCGAGAAGTGGCCTCTGATGGTGCGGTTTCGGGACATCAATGAGCCGGGCAGTGTGGAAATGATCGATCCGATGGCTATCGGGGTCAAAAAAATCCGGGTGGAAACCACGAGAGATCCAGTGACGACCGGGATTGAGAAACGATTTCCGTTGTGGTTCCACAGCTTAATTCTTAGTCGCTCGAATCTGAGTGGACATTCGATGAGTGTGATCAGTGGAAATGCTCTACCTGATGCAATGAGTCCTGCGGATTTCAGTACGGATATTGAAAAATAAGTAATTTAAGACGGTATGGCAATTTTTTCGTCGAAACGGTTCGCAGCCCTTTTTTTGGTATGCTTATAAAAGACCATCGTCGAATGTATACGAACTGTACGGCGCGGTTCCGTCAATTGTCATTGAAGGAGGTCTCAGCCGGTGCGGGGTGTGGATTTACCGCACCGGCGATTGGTTATGCTTTGAGTGCCAGTGTTGCGATAAAAGTTGGTATGTAGCGGTCAATTAGGAAACGCGGGGTCAGCGCCTGATCTTCCTGAAAACCAGCGATCTGAAAGCCGACGTCGATCTGACCGGCGATGAGGTCGGTGAGGCTGTGGCCAAACACCAGTGCCTCGCCGCGTTCGACCTTGGCCGCCAGAGCTGTCGGTTCCAGATCTACCGTATCGGCATAGGGGATGGCATACAGCGGTCGAATGAGACCTTGCGCCTGAAGATCCGGCGAGCGGTCACCAACAAAGATGATAGGATTGTAGAAGCTAGCCAGCAGCCGGCCTCCCGGGCGCAGGACACGGAAACATTCACGCCAGACGGGGCGGACATCGGGCGCATAATGGTTCGAGATCGGGTGAAAGACGATGTCGAAACATGCGTCATCGAACGCCGAAAGATCAGCCATGTCGCCCTGCACCGTCACCAACGACAGCCCATCCCGGGCTGCCACTTGCCTGTCATGTTCAAGCTGATGGTGCGATGTGTCGAAGACGGTGACTTGCGCACCGGCGGCGGCCAGAACAGGCGCCTGTTGCCCTCCCGCCGAGGCAAGGCAGAGAATTTTCCTGCCTCGGACATCGCCAAGCCAGTGGCGGGGAAGATCGTTTGGCGTCAACTGGACCGACCACAGGCCGGATCGCGCTGCCGCGATGATCGCAGGGGAGACAGGGCGCGACCATTCGCAATCATGCTTGGCCAATCGGTCCCAAGCGGCCTGATTATGGGTATGGATGTCATGAGCCGTGGAGAGAGAATGTTTCATAAAGAACCTGACAGGTCTGTGCCCGGCCCACATTGCCTTTATCACCAGAAGGTCTTCAGGCCGGACTTGGTAGATGATCCATCATGCGAAAGGCGCATGATCAAGGCTTGCGCGAAAACCGCTTCAGAGCTGGTCAATATGCGCAGACGCTTGTTTTAGAGGATCACGACACTTTGCTCCGTTAGTCCGTTTATAGTTAGCATCAGACCAGGGCGATGGCAATGTGCCGGCTTTGGGGCACCTTGGTCCTTTTGAGGCATGCCCATAAGGGACCACGCCACCACAGCGCTATGACACAGATGCCTCCGGCATATACGGTGCGGTTCAACTGGTGTTGTCCTCGCCTTCGCGCGCTAACTCTCTTCGCCAGCGCGTCGGGCAATCGCTTGATTTACAAAAATATCGATGCAGATATTGTGAGCTTTACCAAATGTATCGACATAGTTTCTTAGTGCTGCCGGTGCAGCGTGCAAAACTTGGGAGACGATCGCATCGAACGTGTGCTGCGTAATTTCCTCTCTGCCCGGAAGCGTCGAATTCTGAAGTATGGTGTGCGCAACGATTTCCAATACAGCACGGCGATATGGGACGGTTTCAAGGACGGAAAGGTCATCCGTTGAGATTTCGAAAGAGAAGCTGAAGCTGAGAAAACCAGAATCGACTGGAAGCGAGTAGATCAGTTTACCGTCAAGCTCATCGACGTAGGGTTCATATCCGTCGCCGAGTCGTCTGATTTTTCTCATTTCTCTTCCTGACCAGGAAATCATAACAGGCTGTTGCGGATCGTCAAACCGGTCACGCAACGCCGCCCGCTCTATCGTCGATTTGCTTCGCCCGTCATCTGTGTAAATCGGGTTACAGGAGGCTGCCGCATGGCTGGGTGAAGCCTGTTGCGCTCCGCGACCATCTGCACACCAGCTAAGCCATTCGTGTGAAGGAGGCGAAACGGCCAAGCTTCAGATATTCATCACATCAGCGCATTCATGTTTGCTGCGGTGTCGCGATGGCAGCGCTGAGCGGGACAAGGCAGAGCAGCCCGGCCAGCATCCAGAAGGACGCCGTCAGGCCAATGCCCTTGGCCACGAAGCCGATGGCCGCGGGCCCCACGAGAACGCCCGCATAGCCCGTCGTCGCCAGCGCCGCGATCGCCAGATTGGCGGGCATGACGGTTTGCGCGCCGGCTTGACGGAACAGCACCGGCACGATGTTCGCCGCGCCAAGGCCGATCAGAATGAAGCCCGCCAGGGCCACGGCTGCGATCGGCGCAAGGAGCAGCATCAGAAACCCGCCGACCGCCACCATGCCGCCCCAACGCACAGCGGCGCGGTCTCCGATGCGGGCGGTCATGGCATCGCCCGTCAGGCGGCCCGCGGTCATGGCGATGGCGAACAGCATATAGCCGAGCCCGCCTTGCTGCACGCTCACAAGGCCCTTTCCGGTGATGAGCAAAGCGCTCCAGTCGAGCAGCGCGCCTTCGGCCAGAAAGGTGATCGCCGCAAGCGTTGCCAGCACCAGCACGATTCCGCGCGGCATGGAGATATGCGGCTCACCCTCGGCTGCTTTGAAGCGCAGCAGGCGGGGGGTGGCAAGGGTGATGGAGACCACGATCAGCACGGAACCGAGCATGGCGCTGCGCAGGGGGCCGGTGCCAAGGGAGAGCAGCAAGGTCATCATGGCCGAACCGGCAAAGCCGCCGATGCTGAACAGGGCATGGAAGCCCGACATCAACGGGCGGCTGCCGGCACGCTCCACCTCGACGGCATGGATGTTCATGGCGACATCGAGAGAGCCCAGGCAAGCGCCGAAAAGCAGAAGCGCAGTGCCCAGCAGGGCGGGCGTGCCGGCCACGGCAAGCAGAGGGAGAAAACCCGCCAGGCCCAATCCGCTGGCCAGAATGATCAAGCGGGGGCCATATTGCGCGCTGAGCGTGCCTACGGCCATCATGGCCGCGACGGAGCCGATGCCCAGACACAGCAACAACATGCCAAGCATGCCGGCGTCGACGGCCAGCCGCTGCTGCGCAAAGGGCACGAGGGGCGCCCAGCAGGCAATGCCGAAACCGGCGGCAAGGAAGGCCAGGCGCGTGGCAAGGCGCGCCGACGGCGAGTCAGCGTGAGGCATGGTCAAATCTCCGGGGCATATCAGGGCCGGCGCATCATGGGTTCGATGGCGCAATCAGAAGTTGGGTGGCGGCTGCAGCGGCAAGATGGGGAACCGCGCTGATGGCATCCTGCTCGACCACAAGCGCCGAAAGGCGGCTGAGCGGCGCGATGCGGTGCCGCGCGCGGGTCTCCAGCTTTTCGGTGGTGGCCATGACCACGATCTGGCGGCTGACATCGACAAGGGCGCGTTTGAAAATCGCATCGTCGCTGTCGAATGCGCCAAGTCCTTCATCGATGGAGAGGGCGCATGTGCCCAGAAAGGTGCGGTCGATGTTGAGCTGTTGCACCGCAAGGGTGGCAGCCGCGCCGACGCAGCCGCCAACGTCCGGATCGACCGGCCCCCCGATCATGATGACGGGAATATCGCCCAGCGCCAGCACGGCGGCGGCAATGGCAATCGCATTGGTGGCCACGCTGATGCCGATGTCGGTGGGCAGCATGGTGGCCAGGGCCAGATTGGTGCTGCCATTGTCGAGGAACAGCAGTTCCCCCGGCTGAATGAGGGGCAGTGCAGCGGCTGCAAGGTTGCGCTTGTTGTCCTTGCCTTCCCGCATGCGGGTGCTGATCGGCGTCGATGCGGGGGACAGCGGCAGGGCGCCGCCATAGACGCGGCGGCAACGCCCTTGCGCGGCCAGCGTCCGCAGATCACGCCGTATGGCATCCTCCGACACGTCAAACTCGATGGCCAGATCGGCGGCGCTGACGGCATGGCCTTCGTCAAGGCGGCGGCCAATGTCATCGCGGCGGGCAAGGGGCGGGGTGTTCATCATGAACGTGCAATACCATGCAAAACATGCCTTGTAAATGCATGGTCATGCGTGTTTATAGTCATGAAACTTGCATGATTCGGCATAGACGCCTCACCATCATGCATAAATGGATGTTTTATGATGACATGGCCCCCCGCCGCCTTCCTGCATCACCTTGCTGATATCGCGGATCGTGAAACCTTGCCCCGCTTTCGAACGGATCTGAAAATCGAGACCAAATTCAAGGAGGGCTGCAGTTTCGATCCGGTGACCGCAGCGGACTACGAGGCCGAGATCGCCATCCACGCGGCCATTGCCGCCGCCTTTCCCGACCACGCGATTCTGGGCGAGGAAATGGGGCTGACCGGAGGCGGTTCGCACTGTTGGGTGCTCGATCCGGTGGATGGCACAAGGCCCTTTATCTGTGGCTTGCCGGTCTGGGGCACGCTGATCGGCTTGATGCTTGAGGGCCGCGCACGGATGGGCATGATGTCCCAGCCCTTCACCGGTGAGCGCTTCTGGGCCGACGCCGATGGCGCCTTTTATGAAAGGGCAGGGCACCGGCACCCTTTGGCGACGCGGGATGTCGGCGCCCTTTCGCACGCGATCTTGCACACAACCTCGCCCGAGCATTTTCCTGAAGACCTGAAACGGGGTTTCGACAGGCTGGCAGGGGCGGTGCGCATGACCCGTTATGGCGGCGAATGCTATGCCATGGCGATGCTGGCGGCAGGGCATATAGACCTGGCCGTCGAGCCGTCTCTGCAGCCCTATGACATCGTGGCGCTGATCCCGATCATCGAGAAGGCGGGTGGGGTCGTCCGACGGATCGATGGAGGGCGTCCCGAGGAAGGTGGGCCAATCATCGCGGCGGCCACGGCGGATCTTTGCGATCGGGCGCTGCGCGTGCTGCTGGCGTGACCTTCTCCCTGTGACTTTCCCCGTATCCCGCCGTCCCGACCTCTTTGGGGGCGGCCAACCTGCCGCCCCGGATTCTTCTCCGGGGCGGCCTTTTGTGGGATCGCAGCACGATCGGCGAGGTGGAACGCGACGAATGCAGCGGAGGCTGAAGGATCGAAATCTCAAATGAGCAGAAGGCTGCTATCGACTGCCCGCTATGGGATGTATTGGTCCGCTTTATGAGCGGCTCTCTCCACCGGGTCGAAACAGCGCCTCTCGACCCCAATCACGCCGTTCGCGCATACCGGCGTGAGCGACGGAAAGCCGGCAGGGGCTGAGGCCAATGCATATGCTTTCAGCTGGCTGGGGGCTGTCGGAGATGGGATCTGCCCTTGCCGCCGAGGGTATTGGCCGGTCTGTCTTTGGCGTGCCTCATAAGAATCTACTCAGGCCAAGCCGGGAGATCACCGACACGATGGCTCAATTCGAGACTGTCAGTGTCCGGCAGGTCGCGAAAGCCCCGATCAGGATAATTGGCCAGCCCGCTCCGGGTTCGGCGAACCAGGCCGCCAGCGCATGGCCCAGGGCAACAAGCCCCGTCCGCGCGACCGGATCGGCCTGCGGGGCCGGGATGGAACGTTCCTGCAAGGCTTGCGGAACGTCCCTGAGCAGCGGGGCCTGTTTGGCAACCTCCCGTTCCTGCAATGTCGGCGTGGCGGCGATGATGTGCCGGCGCGGTTCGGATATGTAGCGCTGCCAGGCCCCGAATGGCTGCGCTACCCACCTTGCCCAGACAGGAAGATCTTCAAATCAGACCAAAAGACGTGAGGTCTGGCCGTGCATGCCTCAGGAGTTGCTCGGCATCCTCAGGCAGCAGCAGGCGGTCCGCAACCAGAGTCTTGCAAGCCTTGACCAAAGCTGCGTGCCAGCCGGCCTCGTCGCCGTATCGCTCGGCAAAAGATGCACGCGGATCTCGCGCCGCATGTCGCGCCGCCTGGTCGGGCGCAAAAGGAAGCATCGCGCCATAGACGCTGTAGAGATGCCCCGGGGCATAGCCGCTCTGTCGCACCGTCCAGCCCGCATGGGTGCCGAGAGGGGCGCTGAGCAACGGATGGGCCACGCCCCGGGCGGTGTTGCCATCCGCATCGGTGGCCGGGACGAAGACCGGATAGTCCGGGCCCGCCACTGGCGGCACATGATCATGGTCACGATTGCGCAGCGCATTGAGATGCTGCGCGGCAGGCATGGCTGGCAAAGCGGGAAAGCGCGCCTGCCATGCCGCCAGCGTCATCAGCCCGCCATTGCCATGGGTGGGATAGGCGCTGGGAGGCGGCGCGATGCCGTCATCAACCCATTGCCGCATCGCAGCGATCAGCGCGCGCAGCAGCGAGCCATAGGTCAACAGATTGGTGGGTAGCGCCAGCACATGGCCTGAGGGCACCGGATAGTCGCCGTGGGCAACGCCGGCCGCCAGATAGGCGCGGACATCCTCCGGTAGTATGATGTCCTGACCCTGCGGATCGGTGACGAT
This sequence comes from Novosphingobium rosa NBRC 15208, assembly GCF_001598555.1. Taxonomy (GTDB): domain Bacteria; phylum Pseudomonadota; class Alphaproteobacteria; order Sphingomonadales; family Sphingomonadaceae; genus Novosphingobium; species Novosphingobium rosa. The sequence continues at coordinate 29,806 of NZ_BCZE01000026.1, read as the reverse complement.
CAGCGAACCGCGCGCGGACCAGACCTCGGAATCGGTGTCGAGATGCATCACCTTGGGCGATACACCCTCCGCGCGGGCGCGGGCGAGGATATCGTCGGTCTGGCCGCTCACCGGGTCGCGAGTGGGCGTGTAGGTGAAGGGGAACTGGTCGCCGGGAAAGTCGTGATCCTCATGCTGGCGCGAATAGCGGCCCGGCTGCGAGAAGGGCGCGTTGACCCAGGCCTTGCGGCTGCCGCCGATGATCGGGATGATGCCATCGAAGACCGGGCGTCCCGAAAGATCGGCGTTGAAGCCCTGCCAGACGAAATCGCGCAGCACGCGCCCGCTCTGCGACAGGCCGAAGCCCATGATGCGGCGGATCGCTGGGGTGTCCGTGTCGCTGCGCCACAGCGGGTTGGCATGGCCTTGCGCATCGGCGGCTTCGTGCCGGAAAAAGCTGAGCGCGTCACGGATGCCGGCATAACCCAGCCCCATCACGACCGGATCGCGGGCTTCATAGAGAAATTCGTGGATGGCCCCCCGGTCGATGCCCGTACCGGGAGCGATGGCGATGCGGATGCGCCGGTCATCGATCCATTCCCAAGTGACGCCCTCGGGAAGGCTGCGTGGCGCATCGGCGCAAGGGCGCACCGAGAGGCTTGCCTTGTCGCGGTCGGCTGCGGGGTAGGACAGATGGAGCACAAAGCCGCTGTCGCTCACGTCGCTGATGCTGGCGCCACGGATAGAATCCACGGCATCCACCACAACTTCTTCGCGCGTCATGCCGGTGTAGCCTGACACCACGGGCAGATCGGCCAGCATCGGGCCGCCGGCGGGTTCGACATTTCCCTGCCATGCGGTCCACAGGACAGTATGGCCTTCGCGCATCAGGAAAGCATTTCCCAACTGCTCGACCGTTTCGGGCATGACCGAAAAGGGCGCATTGTTGATCCGCATGATCGCGCGCTGTGAGCCACGATTGAGGAAGTCGTAGAATATCCAGCCGCTGCCCCTGGCCGCATCGACCGGCGTGTACAGGCAGAAATCCAGGCGATATTCGATCATGCCCCTTTCATTGACCGGGGCACGGTCAATGAGTGCGATCCCGGCGTTAGCGGGCTCGGCGGGATCGGCCTCCATATGCAGGCAACCTGCCAGGCGCATATAGGGGCCATGTTCGCCGAAGGCGGCGCCATCGAAGGCAGGCTCGTCGCGGCGGGTGATCTCGATCCGGCGGACGCTCATTCCGGGGCCTCCGGGGTCCACACGTCGGAGCCGGCGATCTTCACCACAATATCATTGGGGCGCACCAGATGGTTGAGGATATAGGCATAGAGCAGTCCTTCGCGCGCAGCAAACAGCGGCGTGCGACCTTGCTCCGGATCGTCGGCAGCCGGGTCGATGATGTCGGCGATATGCTGGCCCTGTGCCACGCGGGTTCCCAGAGGCTGGCGATAGACGATCACGCCGCCGACCGGCGTGCGCTGCATCAGGATCGCCTTGTGGGGGCTGAGCGTGCCCGGCCAGGGCGTGGCCGCAGGAGCTGGCGAGGTGATCACCCCGGAATCGCGCAGGAAGTCCATGATCGCGGCTGCATCGCCACCGGCCAGTTCGTCCGACACATCGGTGACGCCGCGCAGCTCCAGCGTCGCCGAGACGCAGGGCTGGCCGATGGCGGCTTCGGGATAGGCCTCGGCGATCGTGTGCCAGATGCGCGACGAGGCGGAATCGAAGAGCAGCGGCGTATCGGTGACATGCACAACATCGGGCGCGACGCGGTCCACCAGCGCCTGCATGCGCGTCATCGACCAGGGCCCTACCACCATGCCCGGCACAGCGACCAGTTCGGTGTGAACGTCGAGCACGATATCGGCCCGCGAGGCTTCACTGAGCAGCGCCAGCTGCATGGCCACCACTTCGTTCGGGCGAGGCAGGGCGGCGAGCAGGGCGGCGATTTCCGCGCGGATCAACACCTGATTGGCCATCTGATCGTCGCCCAGCCTGCCAGCCAGGCGCGACACGGCCAGCTGACCAAGGTCAGGCCAGCCACGATTGTAATTGCCGCCGCCGTCGAGCGCCTCGCGCCCGATCTGGTTGCCCAGCACATTGTCGGACAGGCCGATGGGATTGGCATAGGGCACCAGCACGATCTCACCCTGGATCTCACCCTTGCGGTCGGCCTCGATCACGGCGGCCAGCAGGTGGTGCAGGATGACGAGGCCCGGTGTCTCGTTGGCATGCAGCGCGGCCTGCACATAGACGCGCGGACCGCTGCCACCCTTGAAGCGGTGAAAGCGGATCTGGCGGCAGGTGCCGGGGCTGGTGGCGGGCAGGGCAACCGTGTCGATGGTATGGGTCATGCAAGGTCCGGGTCAGATTGAGTGAGGGCGTCACGGGCCGGATAGGCGCCGAGTGTGAGGAGAAGGACGCAGGCCACGCCGATCAGCGCGGCGCTGCCGACAAAGAGGGTGGGATAGGCACCGGCCTGCTGCGACAGGCGGGTGAACAGCCAGGGCCCAAGGCCAGCGCCGATGGCAAAGCCGATGTAGATCAGCCCATAGGTGGCGCCATAGACCAGGCGTCCGAAATAGCGCGAGATCAGAAAGGCCAGCGCGTCATATTCGACACCCGCCGCCGTACCCAGCACGAAGACCAGCAGGCTGGCGAGAGGCGCGGAAAGGTGGACATAGGCCAGCGCCACCAATGCGGCCGCTGTGGGCAGCAGCATCACCGCCACCACTGCGGGCGCCCAGAACCGGTCCAGCATTGCGCCCGTAACCAGGCGACCAGCGATGATGCCCAGTCCATAAAACGCGGCGATCTCGACGGCGCTGCGCCGGTCAAAGCCGCTCTGCGTGAGGAAGCGTTCGAGATTGGGGATAACCCCTGAAATGGCCAGCGACAGCACCAGAAAGGCCCCCGCCATGATCCAGACGTGGCGGTTGGCAAGCATCTGGCTCAGGCGCGGCTTGGCGTCCGGGGCAGCCGCAGCGCTTGGCAGGGCAGGCGTATCGCGGGGGAGGAAAAACCATGCGATCGGCCAGGTGATGGCGAGCAGGCAGGCGCCGATGGCGACGAAGCCTAAACGCCACCCCATGCTGTCGAGCACCTGAAAGGCCAGCAGCTTGATCCCGCTGCCGAACAGTCCGGTTCCCACCATGCAGATGCCCAGCGCCAGGCCGCGTGCCTTGTCGAAATGGGCGACGACCATGCGCGTCCAGGTGAGCGGCAGCGTGCCCGCGCCCAGCAGGGTAAGCAGCGCGAAGGCTGCGTAATAGACGGGCAGCGAGGGGGTGATGAGCGATAGCCCCATCCACCCGAAACCGGCGCCCGCCACCGACCACAGGGCAACGCGCCGAGCCCCGATGCGGTCGACCAGCAGGCCGATGGGCGGTCCCAGCGCGCTGGCGCCGATCAGCACGATGGTCACCGCCAGCATGATATCGGCATCGCGCCAGGCGAAGGCCTTGGCCAGAGGTGCCAGAAACACCCCCAGCGTGTAATAGACAAAGGTCGTCAGACCGGTCCCGATGCCGACCGTCGCCGCCAGCAGAATGCGCCAACCGCGCCGTATTTCATCGAGACCGGTCAAACCGTTACTCCCTTAGAACGAATATTTGATCGAGGCGCCGAAGCTGCGCGGCTCGGCCGGCAGATAGCTGGTGCCGATCGAGGTCGGATAGGTCTGCGCCGTGATGACGTAGAACTTGTTCGTCAGATTGTTGACGAAAGCCGAGACTTCCACCTTCTGCACCGCCCAGGTCAGGCGAGCATTAACCAGAGCAAAGGCCGACTGCGACACGAATTTGGTCATGAAGGGTGAGAAGTAGGTGCGCGAGGTGTAACGCATGTCTGCGCCCAGCGTCAGCGTGCTGCCCTTCAGATCCCAGGTGTACGCGGTATCGATCGAGCCGCTCAGCTTGGGCGCGCGGGCCATCTGGAAGCCGTTGACACTCACGAAGGGCGAGCCGGCCAGGCTGACGTTCTGAAGCGCCAGATTGCCATATTTGCTGTCCAGAGCCGTGCCGTTGATCCCGATATGGAAGGCACGGGTGGGATGCCAGGACAGTTCCAGATCAAGGCCTTTGATGGTGGCGGAGCCGGCATTGGTGGTGATGGGCACCGTGCCGTTGGCGGGAAGCTGGGTGACCTGCAGGTTGGTATAGTCGTAATAGAACGCCGACAGGTTGGCCGTGACCGTGTTCTTCAGCCAACTCGACTTGATACCGCCCTCATAGCTCCAGATCTTTTCCGGATTGAAGGGGGGCTGCACCGCGCTCGAGTTGAAGCCGCCGCTCTTGAACCCTTGCGTGGCAGTGGCATAGAGCATCACGTCGCGGTTGAAGGCATATTCCAGCCCGAACTTGGGCGTGGGCTGGTCCCAGGACCCGCGGCTGGGGGTGTTGAAGAAGAAGTTCTTGACCTCATGGCTGTAACGCACACCGGCCAGCAGTTTCAGCTTGGGCACGATCTCGTAGTTCAGATCGACAAAGGCGCTCATCGCCGAGACCGAATTGCTGGCGAGCAGGATACGGTCAGGCGTGCCGGGAGCAAAGCGTGAACGGATGTCGGCCGCCAGATCCTCATGCATATAGTCACCGCCGACCATCCAGTTGAAGCGGCCGGGCACTTGATTGTTGAACTGGATGCTCTGGGTGAAGGCCTTTGATGTCTCGAGGCCCTTGTAGGTCTCGTTGACCTGCGCCTGCGTGGCATCGAAATCGAGGACTCGGTTGGTCTCAGTGTAATTGTAGCCGGTCACACTCTTCATCGAAACCGGGCCAAGGTCATAGCTGATCGTCAGCGCGGTGCTGCGCGCATTGAGTTCAGCGTTGTTGGGCAGGTTGTAGTTCACGTCATAGGGACCGGACGGCACGGTGGCCGAGGGATATTTGGCCAGTGTGGGACTGGGCTGGCTGGTGTCCAGCTTGAAGGTTGTGCCTTTGCTGCCGTGCTGGTCGATGATCGAGCCGGTCAGGCTGATCTTGAGGCCATCGGCGGGTTCCACCAGCAGAGTGGCGCGGCCTCCCTTGATGTTCTGGCCGCCCACCGTCTGATTGGTGTAGAGATTGTGCATATAGCCATCGTCGGCGGTATAAACGCCGCTGACACGCAGCGCGGCGATCTGGCCGATTGGCACATTGACGGCAGCTTCGACGCGCTTGCGGTTGAAGTTGCCGTAGCTGGCCAGGCCATAGCCCTCATATTTTCCCAGCGTCGGCTGCTTGGTGACGGTCAGGATCGCCCCGCCGGTGGCGTTGCGGCCATAGAGCGTGCCTTGCGGACCCTTGAGAACCTCGACGTGGTCGAGATCCCACAGCGCTCCGAACACCGAGTTGCCGCGCGAGTTGTAAACGCCATCGACATAGGTCGCCACGCTGGGGTCCACGCCGATGCCGACCGAATCCGTGCCGATGCCGCGGATGAAGACGTAACCACGCCCAGCATTGTTATCGACCTTCAGGCCAGGGGTGAGCACGGCGATCTGGTCGAGGGTGGCAATGTTGCGCTTCTGGATCTCGGTGCCGCTGAGCACCTGGATTGCCATGGGAATGCTCTGCGCGCTGCCCTGGCGCCTTTGAGCGGTTACCACGATGTCACCCGACGTTTCCTCGGAAGGATGGGGGGCCGGCGCCGTATCCTCGGCAAAGGCCTGCTGTGCTGATCCGAGTGCTGTGAACAGCAAGAGTGCTGTCTTGAGTGTCATTCTGCGCTTGGCTGCTGAATTTGACATCATGGTCCCTCCTTACCCTGTTGACTGACGTGCGTCCCTGAAACTTTCACAATTTGTGTGAATGTGGACGGATCATGCGTGCATATGGACGCAATCTCAAGAGGCATCTTCGTGATTGAGGGGGCGGCGCATGGGGTAAATGACCACCATATCCACGAAAATATGATTTTATCAGGGAATTACAAAGCATTTTTTGGAAGAATGTTATCTTTAAGTTCCCTCGTTGCTCCGATGATATGTGAAAATGGTTGCAAATGTGGAGCAGTGTCCATACCCAAAGGGCAAGCATTTTTCTGGAGGTCCGCCATGGGGCGAGTCATTCGTGTTACCGAATCAGGTTCAGGTCTTAACTGTCGCATCGAACTGCTCGATGGGCAGGCACCGCTCAACGCCGAGGCACTTTGGCAATTGGCTGGCGGCGGAGCGGATCATTTTGCGCAGCATGCGATGTGGACCGGGCCGGAAATCTCGTGCCCCATCACCAGTGACGCCTTTCCGACCGGCACCGGTGCTTTTGCTGCAATTCCCTTGGAAAACGCGACGAGCTTTCCGGCAGCCGGCGATATTGCGACCGTGTTCGCGCCCAAGGGCACTTGGGTGGGCCAGCCTCCGGCCGACTTCTTCGATATCGGGCTGTTCTATGGCGATGGCGCCCGACTGCTGATGCCCATGGGCTGGATCATGGCTTCGGTCAGCGGACGTGTCGTTGCCGAGGACATGGACGCCTATGTCGCGGCCTGCCGCGCGATCCGCCGCAGCGGCGCCTGCAAGTTGCAGTTCGCGCAGGTCAGCGGCCAGTGACGGCCATGGACCCGGCCATGCATGACAAAATTCAGCCCGAGCGCAGTTTATGGGCGATGAAGCCGCGTAAGCGGGTGGATATGGCGTCCTTGACGGGCAGGGTCGATGTCGAGGTGGCAATCGTGGGCGGCGGCTTGCTGGGCGCCAGCACGGCCTATCATCTGGCGCAGGCCGGCAAGGCGGTGGCGCTGATTGATGGCGAGCGCTGGGCGGCCTCGGCCACGGCGGCCAGCGCGGGGATTGTAGCGCCCCAACTGGTGCGTGCCGAGCCTGCCGACATCATCAAGCGCCTGGGCCCCGGAGCCGCGGCTGGGTTGCTTGGCCTTTATGCCGAATGCGGCACCTACACCTTTTCGCTCATCCGAAACGAAGGCATTGCGTGCGACGCGGTGCAAGGCGGCTTTCTGGCTCCTTATGTTACCGAGGCTCAGGCCGCCGCCGCCCGGCGCGCCGTTGAGCAATGGCAGCCCTACCGTCAGGATCTGCGCCTCATCGACGCGCAGGAGGTTGCAGCCCTGAGCGGTTGCACCGGCTACGCGGGCGCCGTGCTTGACCCCACAGGCGGCGCGCTGGATCCGCTGGCCTATCGGACCGGCCTGCTTGCCTGTGCGCAAGCCTTGGGCGTGCAGTGCTTCAATGGCGACGTTCAGGGCGCCGTCCAGAAGGTCGATGGCGTTTACCGCCTGGCCACACGCGCGGGCGAAATCCGCGCCCGACGCGTCATTCTGGCAGCCAACGGCGGCAATGCCGGTTTGTGGCGGCCCCTGTCGCGCAGCCTGTTGCCTCTGGCTGTCTGCGAGATGGCCACCGCCGTCGTTCCTGAGGATCTGCGCGCGCTTATCCTGCCACAGGGGCACGCGTTGACGGATGTGCAGACCGACATCTTCACCATCCGCTACGATGCCGAAGGGCGGCTCATCACAGCCCGCGCCATGCCCGATGTGATGGATCACGAGAAGTTGGAAGCGGAAGCCAATGCCCGCATGACGGCCATGATACCGGGCTGGAGGCATCTGCCGCTCGAACGGGTCTGGACCGGCATGGCCTGGCTCAATTCAGACCTGACGCCCCGGCTCGTGCGCTGTGACGAAGGCGTGCTCGCGATCCAGGCCTGCAACGGGCGCGGGGTCGCCATGTCCTCGGTCATCGGCCGTGAAGCGGCGAACTGGGCGTTGGACCCTGCGGCGCCATCGCGCATGCCCCCGCAGCCGCCGCGTGCAATTCCAGGCTATTTCTTCGCTCGCCATGTGCCGCGACTGATGATGGCCGGGGCCGGGCTTCGCCGCCGCCTTATCGGGAAAAGTCATAATTCTTAACAGGAAACCATCATGTCTTTCTTGTCTTCGCGTATCACCTCATCGTCCAAAAAAAGTTATGGCATGTTCGCCAAGGCGGCCGCGATCGCGGATCGCGATCTGATCCATCTTGAGCTGGGCATGCCGGTTCATGACACACCGGACTTCATCAAGGACGCCACCATCGCGGCTCTGAAGGCCGGCGACGTGCACTACAGTTCCTTTCAGGGCCAGCCTGCCTTGCGTGCCGCACTGGCCGAGAAGATCACACGCTTCAACGCCGTGCCTGTCGATGCGGGGCAGGTGCTCGTCACCAATGGGTTGACCCAGGCCTCCTATGCCGCCTTCATGGCGACAATCAATCCGGGCGACGAGGTGATCCTGCTGGATCCCTATTATCCCCAGCATGTCGGCAAGATCGAGCTGTGTGGCGGCAAGGTTGTGCTGGTGCCGCTCGATGCCGAGAACGATTTCGCTCTGCGTGCCGACTGGATTGCGGCCAAAGTAACGGAAAAGACCCGCGCCGTCGTGCTGGTCAATCCCTGCAACCCCACCGGGCGGATTTACACGCGTGAGGAACTGGAGGCCTTGGCCGAGGTGGCGATCCGCCACAATCTGGTGGTGATCTCCGACGAGGTCTATGAGTATATCACCTTCGACGGTCACGCCCATATTTCCATTGCCGCGTTGCCCGGCATGGCCGAGCGCACCATCACCCTGTCGGCCTTCACCAAGGCCTATGCCATGGATGGATGGCGCATCGGCTATGCCTTCGCCAGTGCCGAGCTGATCGGCGGAATGAGCAAGATCGTCACCAATGAGGTGACCCATGTGAACACCTTCATCCAGGCCGGCGCCCTGGCGGCGGTCACGGGCGGCGATGAAGCCGTGGCCCACATGGTGGGCGACGATCGCGCCAAGCGCGACATCGTGGTGCGCGCGATGAACCAGATGCCCGGCGTGACCTGCATGCCGCCGCAGGGTACGATCTATGCCTTTCCCTGTGTGCGCGAGACGGGTCTTTCCTCGCAGGAGCTGGCTGATCGCATTCTCGACGAATGCGGCGTGGTTGTCGAGGCTGGCAGCTTTTACGGCGCGGCGGGCGAAGGTTATCTCCGGGTCTGCTTCGGTTCGCAGTCGGCCGAGCGCATCGGGGAGGCAATGGAGCGGCTGCGTGGTTTCTTCTCCGGGCTGAAGGCGGCTTGACGATGCCTGCCCGGGGTGGAATGAGGCAGCCATGAAGACTGATTTTCGCAAGATTTGTGACCCGACGGATTCTGGCTTCCGCCTCGCGCATTCACCGTTCTATCTCATCGCCCACGCTGATTTCCGCTATCACGAGGACGTCAGCACCGTGCTTGAAAAGCAGGGCGTGAACAAGAATATGTACCGTATCATGACGGTTCTGCGCGAGGATGAGCCGGCGGCGATCACACGTCTTGCGGATCGGGCCCTGATCAAGCGATCGACAGTCAGCCGCATTGTCGATCGTATGACCGAGATGGGGTTGACCTCCACCTCGACCGATGAAGCCGACAACCGCGTGACGGTGGTCGAGCTGACCAAGGCAGGTTATGAGGTTCTCGACAAATTGACGCCGGTGGTGGCCGAGCAGTTCCGCCGTGCCATGGTCGATCTGTCGAGCGAAGACATCGAGACGCTGATCGGCCTTTTGCAGCGCATCGGTATCAATCTGACGGACGACTGAATCCTGGGTAAAATCAGGCAGGGCGTGGCGCTGTAAGGGATCGACCTGCTTAGGTGTAGGCTCGAGATTGAACGGCATCATTGGGGCGCCCGCTTTTATTTGTTGAGATCGTGCGCGAGATCGATTGTCGCTTTGTGTCGATGTTCGCTCCAGGTCAGCTTTTTCGTCTGCGCCGCTCCCCGAAGCACGTTCCACCTGCCGGTGGCGCCGCAACAACGGTTCGGGACAAAGAGCCGTACAAATTTTTCAGCCAGAGCTGTTTTTGCAAAGCCAGGAGAACAAAAATGCTGAATTTAGGTGAAAATGCACCTGATTTTGCAATGGGGGAGGGGAAGAGCTTCCATGAATGGCGGGCAGGGCGCTGGACTTTGCTCATTTCTGCCAAGGCCTTGTCCCCGACCTGCACAGTCGAATTTGCAGAATTGGCCAGGTTGGCTGGGGAGTTTTCTTCCGAAGATATTGGCTTGGTAACGCTACTTTGCGATCCTGCGCAGGCTGTCACCAATTGGCTTGGTGACCTGGCCGATGATTTTGCTATCCATCCGTCTTGGCCCATCATCAGCGACAGCGATTTGTCCATTGCGGCAACCTATGGGCTGGTTGACAGTTCAGGAACTGGACTTCAGCGTGCTTCGATCCTGATTGACCCGCAGGGAAAGATCGCAGCTTTGTCAGCCTATCCGATCACAAACGGGCGTAATTTTTCTGAGATGTTGCGCATTGCTCTTGCCGCACGGCTTACTGCCACGGATCGCGTGGCAACACCACCGGAGTGGACGTTGAAGAATGGCCGCGTCATGCTCCCGCCGTCACTCCCCCAATCAGAAGCAGAGAAATTATATTCTCAAGGCGTTGACATTGTGCGGCCTTATTTGCGTTTCGTCGATCTGCCCGTTTCTTGATCTAGAGACACCGCCCCTCATGGCTTCGATAGCACCCATGAGGAAGGCCGCCACCATCAAGCTTTGTTATAAGTAAGGATGGTGGCGGCAAGTCGGGATCTATCCTTTTACAGAAAAGCAGGGTGGAACTACCGGGGTAGGCGACCTCGCTTTCAATTCTTAATGCTCCAGATCAGAATAATCGTAGAAGCCCGGCGATTTGCGTGCACCGCGATGGAACGATGTGCTGTGATCGATCCGGAGCTGTGAATGCGTCTTTTCGAAGAAATCGTCGATTTTCTTGCGGGAGGCGGGTGTCTGCGTGACCTTCTCCACATCCTGCATCTCGTGATAGGTTTTCTCTTCGGTGTAGTGGTAGAGACCGCCCGAGACCACCACGCGCCCGGTGTTCTTCAGATTGACATAGAGCGACTGGTGGCCAGCGATCTGCCGCGCGCCGTGGCCCTGACCCGGCAGGCGGAGTCGCGGCAGGCTCAGCTTGACGCCTTGCGATCCCGGATTGGCGGCCTGGCGCAGCTCAATCGCCGTCATGCGACGGCACTGGCGCTTCACACCTATTCCGGCGTAGGGATGATCGGCGGCAATCTGTGGGATCTGTGGCCGGTGTTGCGCGATGTCGACCCGGAGCTGGTCGGGTTCAACTACGATCTGGGCCATTGCGGCGCCTGCGATCCGGGCTATCACCGTCAAGGATTATCTCTGGCAGGCGAGTCCCAAAGGGTGGCAGCCGGTTTGGATGCCCATCGGCGATGGGATGGTCGATCTGCGGCAGCAAATGGCAGCGTTGAAGGAACTGGGCTTTCGTGGCCCGGTCAACCTGCAGGTAGAGCATCATGGATTGTTGGGCGGGATCTGACGAAGATCTCTGCGGGGATGACGACCCGGGGGTGGCTTGTCCTGAGCCGTGCCGCCCATCGAGAGCTTGTCCGGTCGTTTCAAAGGTGACGGAAGAAGGCCGCACGGGAGCAAAATCAGGTCGGATGGATCCGCGGTTGGGGGTTTGCAGCGTTGCCTGGAACATGACAGCGGCTTCGCATGTGCCATCCATGGTTCCGCGCAAAGCCGATCTGCGCGAGATCCTGTATCCCTATTCATCAAATGACTGATATAATTTGCACTTCTATGGATCTTGCACATTCTTGAATTCGTCATAGTTTATGGGGGCATTGCTGTTCGAGGTGGTGCCGAGGCGTGAGAACCTCGCTTGCGTATGAAGGAATTTCCGATCCGCCACACGAGTGCCCGGGTGGCCGACACGCATGTACAAGCCGGTTCCGGCAAAGGTGTCGGCGCATATAAAGCACGTGGGTCTTTGCCACGGTCATCTTCGCAAGCGCTTTTCCCTCCCTTTGAGTGACTCGCGGATCAAGCCCAGCCTCTACCTTTTCGTTCAAGCTGCGTGCCCATGCTCTTGCATCGGCGGTAGGAGTGACGGGATAAAGTCCGCCGAAGAGTTTGGCGACAAGATCCTTACCGAACATTATCCGACGATAACGCCATCGCTTTTTCCCGCTAGGCAGAACTCGATGGCCAGTTCGGGGGTATTTTAGGTCTGCCAGCGAACCGCTGGTCAGGGCATCAAGGGTAAGCGGGAGTCAGTGCAGTTTTCTTTGCCACAGTCCGATTTCCTCGGTCTCAGGCGCACAAAAAATCATGACACAAATCCGGACACAACGGCTGTCTAACTCTGGCAAGACGCGTCGAGATTAGTCTGGCCTTATATCGGTCAGAATTGGGATCCTATCGTGCGCGTGATTCGAATCGAGAGAATTCGACAGGCTTGAAATTACAGACTCCTGATTACAATATCTATGCTCTCCAGATGTTTGTCCTTTTCGTCTTCACTCAGGAACGAACCTTTGAAGGAATTTCGAACCAGCTGGATGAGGCTTTCACGAGTCAAAACACCAACGGCGTCCAATGCGTAAAGGTTATCGTTCACATAGCCGCCGAAATAGGCCGGATCGTCGGAATTGACGGTGGCGGTCAGCCCGGCCTCCAGCATCGCGGGAAGGGGGTGCCGGGCCATATCCTCCACCACACAAAGCTTGAGGTTGGAGAGCGGGCACACTGTCAGCGCCATGCCTTCCTGCGCCAGGCGGCTGACCAGAGCGGGGTCTTCCATGGCGCGGTTGCCATGATCCAGCCGGTCCACCTGCAGCAGGTCCAGCGCTTCATGGACATAGGCAGGCGGGCCTTCCTCCCCGGCATGGGCGACGCGCTTCAGGCCCAGCTGTCCGGCACGGGCGAAGACACGCTCGAACTTGGCGGGCGGATGGCCGACCTCGGAGGAATCCAGCCCCACGCCCAGCAGCCGGTCGATCCATGGTTCGGCGCGGGCGAGGGTGTCCAGCGCCGCCTCCTCGCTCAGATGGCGCAGGAAGCACAGGATCAAGCCGGAGGTGATGCCGTAACGTCCATGCGCCTCGTCCATGGCCGAGGTCAGGCCTTCCATCACCACGTCGAAGGGAATGCCGCGGTCGGTGTGGGTCTGGGGGTCGAAGAAGATTTCGGCGTGGCGGATGTTGTCGGCGGCGGCGCGGGCGAAATAGGCGGCGGCCAGATCGTGGAAGTCGCGGGCGGTGCGCAGCACATCGGCCCCGGCGTAATAGATGTCGAGGAAATCCTGCAGGCGGGTGAAGGAGTAGGCGGCGCGCACCTCCTCCACGCTGGCGTAAGGGATGGCGACATGGTTGCGCTGGGCCAGTTCAAACATCAGTTCAGGCTCCAGCGAGCCCTCGATATGGAGATGCAGCTCGGCCTTGGGGAGGGCGGCGATCAGGGCGGAGAGGGGTGTATCGGTCATCGGATCAAGCCTTTGGTGCATCATCAAGGTCATGCGTCAGCATCACCGCCAACGAGGTGTCGCGATCATGGGCGAGACCGGCCGCACTATAGGTGCGGGGGACAAAGCGGTCACCCCCTGGAATGTGCATGCGATCATGGTGTGCGGGCGCCGGGATCATCAGGGCCTTTCCTGTCAGCGTTTCGAAAGCAGCTCCACGAACAGGCTTTCCACCTGTGCCTTGTCCACGGCGTAGACCACATCGACATCGCGTTCTCCAAGGCCGGGCCCCTGACCCGCAGGCCATGTCAGCAAGGCGCCGTAATTGGCCCCCGGCATCAGGTCGACATCCATCGCCAGCCTGCCCTTGCGCCGCGCGATCTCCGGCTTGAGCCAGACCGCCGCCTGCGTTTCATCCCATAGCGGATAATTCGCCTGAGCGGTCTGCTTCATATAGCGCGCCACCGGGGTCGATCCCGAGGTCACCTTATCGAGCAAAGCCTGAGTGCCGAAAATCTCAGCGCTGGCGTCATCGGTCACCAGAGACAGCTTCGGCCAGGGGCTGGTTAAGACGATATGCGAGGCTTCCGGATCCCAGAAATGGTTGAAGGACATGCGCGGGGCATAATCCAGCTGCATGGCGAACTCGTCCTTCGGGCCCGCCGCCATGGCGCCGTTTTCCAGCTTGCCGCCCTCGGTGACAAGTTCCTTGATGCGTGCGGCAAAGCCATCGTCCAGCCTTTGCGCCAGCGCCAGATTGGTCAACGGGCCCATGGCGATGATGGTGATCTGCCCCGGAAATTTGCGCGATTGCTCCAGCAGGAACGCCGCCGCGCTGCCGGGATAAGGTTTGGTGGTCGGCATGCCTTCGGGCAGGGGCGGCACGACATGAGCCTCATGCGGTAGGCGGCGGGCGATGGTGTTGTAGCTGGGCCAGCTTTCCATCCACGCGCCCTTGTAGGGCAGCTTGCCATATTGCGCCTCGCGCAGTTTGGTGCGCGCCTGACTGTTGACCAGCGGGAAGGTGGCCCCCGCCACCACCGGCACATCCTTGCGGCCCACCAGCTCCAGCATGCGCAGGGTGGCGGCGGTTTCTTCGGGCTGCCAGCCGTCGCCGCTGACGGTGGTGATGCCCAGCACCTCCACTGTCGGGTCTTGCAGCAGCATCAGGATCGGTTGCAGGCCGGGGCCTTCGAAAGCGTCCTGATCGATGATGACCTTGCGGCGCTCGACAGGGGCATTGGCGGCATGAGCCATATTGGCGCTGCCCGGGAGGATCAGCGCCAGCGCCGTGAACAAGCCATAGAGGGATTTGGGCAGGATCGTCATGCCCCTGCGCTATCAGCCCGGGAGGCCGATGTCATCCCGGGCGATTGCCGGTACCGGCATGGGAATTTGAAAGCAGGAAGCGGAGTGCCCTGCTGCCGCGCATCCGCCATCAGCGCCTGACAGCCCCCTGAAAGAGAGATCGACCATGAGCATCCTTGCCCCGCCCCAAAGCCAGACAATTGCCCCCGGTCAGGCTCTCGACTGGGAGCGGATCGCGGATGATCTCGATCAGCAGGGCTGGGCCTTGCTGCCCGGTCTGATCGCGCAGCTCGATTGCGATGCCACCGCCGCCCTCTATGACCGCGAGGAAGGCTTTCGCAGCCGGGTCATCATGGCGCGGCATGGTTTCGGGCGCGGCGAGTATCGCTATTTCGCCTATCCGCTGCCGCCGTTGATCCAGCATCTGCGCAGCAGCCTTTATCCGCACCTCGCCCCCATCGCCAACCACTGGTATGAGCGCATGGGCATCGCGACATGCTTTCCCGACACGCATGAGGCGTTTCTCGGCCGCTGCCACGCCGCGGGGCAGCAGTGCCCGACCCCGCTGCTGCTGCGCTATGGCCCGCAGGATTACAATTGCCTGCATCAGGATCTCTATGGCGAGCATGTCTTCCCCCTGCAGGTGGCGGCGCTGTTGTCTGCGCCGGGGCGCGATTTTTCCGGCGGCGAATTCGTGCTGACCGAGCAGCGCCCGCGCATGCAGACACGCGCCGCCGTGGTGCCGCTGGGCAAGGGCGACGCGGTGCTGTTCGCCGTCAACCAGCGACCGATGCGCGGCACGCGGGGCGATTATCGCGTGGCGCTGCGCCATGGGGTCAGCGCGATTCGCGAAGGCCGCCGTCATACGCTGGGCATCATTTTTCACGATGCAGCCTAGCGTTTGGGGCCTTTCAGCCGAGTCGAAAGCGTCCCGGATTCGTGGTGGAATCCCTGTTGCAATCGTCTGTTCAGCCGTGCGCTGCATCCGATCACTGGCGCCAAAAGTGCAGTTTGTCGCATGTCAAGATCGTTTCATCCAACTAATCCGGGGTCTGCGGGCACTTTTCATCTGCGAGACAGAATTAAACTGGCAAGCCAAGAACAGTGTTTGCAAGGAGTCTCGTTATGCGTGTTATGTCCAAGAAATCAGGCATCATTGCCCTCCTGGCGGTAAGTACCCTGCCGATGGCGTCCAGCCTTTACGCGCAGGACCAGCAGCCAGCCCCCCGCAGCGACATCACCGTCACCGGTGAGCAGGCCCCCGACGCGTCCAAACTGCCGGCTGGACCTGAGGTGAAAGGCTTCATTTCCGCCCGTACCGGCAATAAAATGCAAGTCACCGGCGCTGATGGCTCGAAGCAGATCATCAGCTTCAATGAAAACACCCCCATCAAGGCCAGTAAAGGTCTGTTCGGAAGCAACAAGCTGAGCCCCGGCTCGCTGATGAACGGCCTGCCGGTGACGGTGAAGACCGTGCAGGCCCCCGATGGTCTGCTCGCCGCGCAGATCACCCTGCGCAATGGCGACCTCAAGACCGCCAACATGATCCACAACGGCACCGATCAGCGCTTCACCGCCAATGAAGCCGCCACCGAGGCGCTGCGTGGACGCATGGGCGATATCGACAAGTACAACATCAAGAGCACGATGAATGTCCACTTCGACACCGGCAAGGCCGTGCTGTCGAATGAAGACAAGAACCAGCTCTGCCAGACGGCCACCCAGGCCGAAGGCACTGAAAACGCGCTGATCCTGGTGGTGGGCTACACCGACTCGACCGGCAGCGACGACACCAATCAGGCGCTCAGCGAAAAGCGTGCCAGCAGCGTGATCCACTACCTGCAGCAGGCCTGCCACTGGAAGCCCTATCGCATGCTGACCCCCAGCGGCATGGCCACGGCTGATCCGGCCGCCAGCAATGACACGCCCGAGGGCAAGGCCCAGAACCGCCGTGTTTCGGTGAACATTCTGGTCAGCAAGGCGGTTGACGTCAACAGCTGACGCCAGCAGCTTTAGCGAGCTTCAGGAAGCGGGGCGGGTTGTCATCAACCAGCCCCGCTTTCGGCGTGTTTGGAGAGGCTAGCGCCGTGCGGAGCAATGCGGGAAGGCACATTGTTCAAACGCACGTCAAAGCGCGCCGCCGCGCAGGCGTTGCTGCACCAGATCGGTGAAGGCGCGGATGTTGGGGGTGTTCCTCCGCCCGCTCTGGAACAGCAGCGAGACCGGCAGCGCCGGGCTGGGCACATCCCCCAAAATCTGTCGCAACCGCCCCGCCTGCAGATCCTGCGTAATCTGGTAGGACAGCGTCCGCACGATACCGAGGCCACCGATCGCCGCCTCGATCCCCGCCTGAACACTGTTGACGGACAGGCGCGCCGGCGCCTCGCCGCTTCGGCCATGGCTGGCATCCCAAAGGCGGTGGGCGCGGACTTCATCTTCGATGGCGATCATGCGGTGATGGCGCAGATCCTCCAACTGTCGGGGCTCGCCCTTTTCGGCCAGATAGGCGGGGCTGGCGCTGTAGACACGCCGCACTTCGCCCACCTTGCGCATATGCAGGGCGCTATCGGGCAGATCGGCGATACGCACCGCCACATCCACACCTTCCTCCACCAGCCGCACCACCCGGTCGAGCAGCATCAGCCGCACATTGAGGTCGGGATGGCGCCGGATCAGTTCGGTGGCGATGGGCAAGATATGCAGCCGCCCGAACATCACCGGCGCGGTGACGGTCAGCGTGCCGCGCGGGGCTTGGCCCGTGCCGCGTATGGCTTCGACAGCGCCGTCGATTTCGGCGAGGCCCGCCCGGCAGCGCTCCAGAAAAGCAGCGCCCTCCTCGGTGAGGCGCACGCTGCGCGTGGTCCGGATCAGCAGGGGCGCGCCCAGATCAGCCTCCAGCGCGGCCACGGTCCGGGTGACGGTGGTGGGCGACATATGCAGCCGTCGCGCCGCCTGAGCGAAGCTGGCTTGTTCGGCCACGGCGATAAAGGTGCGCAGGGCTTTGAGCTGTTCCATCGCGGGTGATAATTATCATCACAGATCGCAAGAATGAAGTGCGATCATGCCAGATTATCATCGAAACCGCTGTGAGCGATACAGATCGGACCTTACCGCAGCAGCGAGGTTCCACGCATGAAACTCTACCACTTCCCCCTGTCCGGCCATGCGCATCGCGCGGCCCTGTTCCTGTCGCTCGCCGGGGTCGAGCATGAGCTGATCCCCGTCGATCTGGCCGCCGGTGCGCATAAGCAGCCCGAATTTCTGGCGCTCAACGCCTTTGGGGAGGTGCCGGTGCTGGACGACGATGGCATCATCATCGCCGATTCTCTGGCCATTCTGGTCTATGTGGCGCGCAAGATCGGTCCCTCGCACTGGCTGCCGACCGACCCGGCCACCGAGGCCGAGGTGCAGCGCTTCCTTTCGGTGGCGGCGGGCAAGATCGCCTATGGCGCCTGCGCCGCCCGTCTGGTGACCTTGTTCGACGCCCCCTTCCGCGCCGAAGAGGTGATCGGGCGCGCCCATGCCACGCTGACGGTGATCGACCAGCTGCTGGCCACGCGCAGCTGGATCGCCGGAACAGCCCAGCCGACCATCGCGGATGTCGCGCTCTACAGCTACATCGAGCGCGCGCCGGAGGGGAATGTCGACCTCTCTACCTATCCCCATGTGCTGGGCTGGCTGCGCAAGATCGAGCAACTCCCCGGCTTTGTGCCCTTCGCGCGGAGCCGCGCCGGATTGGAGGCCTGAACCATGCAATTCCAGACACTCAAACTCGACCATGTCGGCATTCGGGTGACCAATCTTGCCGTCTCGGAAGCCTTCTACGCCAAGCTGGGCTTCATCCGCGATCCCGAGGAGTTCTCCGAAGCGGGCAAGGCCTGCGGACTGGTTCATCCCACCGGTCTGCGCATTCATCTGATTTTCAACGGCACGGCGGCGGTGGAGGGCAATGTGTTGCTCGATGCCGCGATCAAGCGCCCGGGCTACACTCATGCCGCTTTCATCATCGAGAGCATGGCGGAGCTGGTGGCATGGCTGGGTCAGGAGGGCATCGCCATCACCGAAGGCCCGGTCGAGATGGGGCATGGCCGCCGTAGCGTCTGCTTTATCCGCGACCCTGACCGCAATGTCTTGGAGTTCAATGAAATCCTTCCAGAGGCCTGACGTGAGGCCCCGCCCATTGCCTCCTGAGGGTTGCGCGCTACAGTCTGGCCTTCAGGAGCAGTGGCGGGCAGCCACCGCCGGGATCAGGGAGGGGGCAGATCTATGGGAAAAGTCATGTCGGGCAGGCATCTGGCGATATCGCTGGCGCTTTTGGGAGGCTGCCTCATCCATGCCCCCCTGGTCGCGGCAGCCACGCCTCCGCAACCGGCCACCGCGCAAGCGGGTGGGGCCTTGGTGACGGGCCCTGACCTGCACCGGCAGATCGAGATGATGAAGGCCGATCTGAAGCCCGATACATCGCTGCTCTGGCGTCCGGTGATCACCGCGGATGGCTTGACCGCCGCGCTGGAATATTGGCACAAGCCGCGCCCACCGGCAGCGCATATTACCGAGGCGGAGTATGTGATGGTGGTCGAGGGCCACGGATGGATGGTTTCAGGCGGGACGTTTGCCCATGCACAAGAAACCCATCCCGGCCTGCTGGAGGGGGATGAGATCACCGGTGGCGTCAGCCGCGATCTTGGCCCGGGCGACGTCTTCCTGATCCCGGCGGGCATGCCCCACTGGTTCGGTATTCGCGGCGAGGGGCTGGTGTTGCTGGGGACGAAAATTCCCGCGTCTGCGCCCCGGCCCAAGCCCTGAAAGCGCCCGCTTAGCGGCAGGTCTGGTCGGGCGAGGGCGGCGGTGTGGCACCCCATGCGGTTGGCTCTGGCCCCATTGTCAGGTGCAGCGTGCCGCCTTGCGCGATCTCGCCATGGCGCAGCCAGGCGCGATCAAGCGGGCGCCCGTTGAGCGTGGCGGCCTGCACATAGCGGTTGGTGCCATGCGTCCCGGCGCCGTCCGCCACGATGCGCAATGTGTGGCCGCCACCCAGATCCAGCCTGCTCTCGGGAAAGACCGGCGATCCGATCAGATAGAGATCCTGACCCGCCACCGGGAAGAGCCCCAGCATCTGGAAGATCAGCCAGCTGGACATGGCACCGGAATCGTCATTGGCGGGCAGGCCGCCGCGTCCGTCGAAGAAGCCCTTTTCACGGTAATCGACGATGCGGTCCACCGACAGATCCGGGCGGCCCGCCCAGTGATAGAGCATCGGGATCAGGAAGCCCGGCTCATTGGTCATGTCGAAATGGAGATGGTCGAACAGCGTATCGAGGCGATGTATGAAGGCCTCGCGCCCGCCCGAGAGTGCGATCAGGCGCGGCACATCCTGTGGGGCATAGAGCGAATAGGTCCAGATATCGCCTTCATACAGAAAATCGGGCCATGTGCCGCGCTTCACCAGATAGGGCGGGGCCCATGAACCATCGGGCTGGCGCGGGCGCAGGAAGCCCTTGACGCCCTCCTGCTCCAGATCGGCGTTCCACAGATTGGCCCAATTGCCCGAGCGGGCGAAGGCCGCTTTGGCGGTGTCCTTATGGCTCAGCCCACAGGCCAGCCGCCCGATGGCGAAATCGTCATAGGCATATTCGACGGTGCGCGATCCGGCGCGGGGATAGGCGGTGCTGATATAGCCTTTGCTCAGATAATCGGGCAGGCCGCCGCGCCCTTCCTTTTCGGCGTCCTTCGGCTCGACGGAGGCGTTTTTCTCCATGCCTTCCAGAGCGGTGGCATAGTCGATGCCCTTCAGCCCTTTGACATAAGCATCGGCGAACATCACATCGGCATTGCTGCCGCCCTGCGTGCGGCCATTGCTGTTGCCGCTGCGCCCATCGGGCAGCCAGCCATCGTGGCGGTAGATGTCCACCAGAGAGCGCAGCAGGTCGCGCTGGCGGTCGGGCGCGATCAGCGTCAGTAGCGGACCGGAGGTGCGGAACGTGTCCCAGATGGTGTAGTAATCGTCGTAATAGGGCTCTTTGGACTGCCAGAGCGGGTTTTCCCCGCTGTGATCGCTGGGCATCATCATCACGTGGTAGAGCGCGGTGTAGAACTGGCGCTGCTCCGCCGACGTGCCTCCGGAGATGGCGATGGGGGAGAGCGCCTTGCGCCACCCAGCCTGCGCCGCCTGACGCGCGGCATCGAAAGCTGGTGTAGCCATGGCATTGGCCCGCGCCTGATCGATGCTGACGAAGGAGATGCCGACGCGGGCATTCACCACCTGCCCCGCCTTGCGCCCGAAATCGAGCTGAGCGCCGATGGGCCTGTCGCCATCCACCTGCGTGTCGGCGGTGGATGGCAATGCGCCGTTCCAGCTGGAGGCGTTCACGGCATCATGGTCGGTGATCAGGGCGAAATAGACGCGATACTCCGCGCCCATGTTCCAGCCACCGATATAGCGGCCCATGCCGGTGACCTCATGGCGGGAGGCGATATGCACCTGACCGCCCAGAAAGCGCTGATCCTCCTTGCCGCCGCGCTTGTTGAGCATCCGGTCGAGGCGCAGGGTGAGGAAAGCGGGCCTGTCGGCGCGGAAGGTGTAACGGTGCAGGCCCGCGCGTGGCGTGGCGGTGAGTTCGGCGCGCACGTCGGGGCCGGTCAAGGTGGCGGCGTAATAGCCGGGCTGGGTCACCTCATCGCGGCGGGCGCTGGCGATGTTCTCCAGTCCGGTATGGTCGGATGGCATCAGGCGGATGTTGCCATATTTGCCTGCCGCGCCGCTCAGGTGGAGATGGCTGAAGCCCAGAATGCGCCCCGCGCTGCGATAGCCGAATTTGGAGGGCACGCCATCGAAGCTCTCCATATCCGGCCCGGCCTTGACCATGCCGAAAGGCGTCGTCGCGCCGACAAAGACATTGCCGTACCAGTCCGCGCCGATCAGCGGATCGACCTGAGGCAGCGGATCGGGCGCCGAAGCCGCGATGGTGGAGAGCGCCAGCAGGGCGGGGATCAGGCGCTTCATCGCGCGGCGGGCCACACAATCGGGGCGGCCTGGGCGCTGGCCCAATCGGCCTCGTTCACCTTTTCGACCGGGACGCCGCTGCAACGGTCCCCCACGCGCATGGGGTTGCACAAGCTGGCGGCACGGTCAGGCAGGCTCACGGCAAAGCCCCCGGCAAAGCGCGGATCGGCCCAGAGATAATCCGTGGATACCGCCTGAGCGCCGGAATGCAGCGCCAGATCGCGATGCGCCACATCATTGCTGCGCGCCTGCCATGTGCTGTCATCGGCGCGGGTGCGCACGAGGAAACCGGCCTTCACATCATCGGCGATGCGCCGTGCCTGCTCGACAGGATGATTGAGCGTAAGATAGGCGGCGGCGGGCGACTGCTCGTCGGTGTTGACGAACATCACCCTTCCCTCCAGCGAGCGGCGCTTGCCGCGATAGACCGCCACCTTGGCCGGGCTTTCGTCCAGCGCGAACATGATCCGCCCGCGCGCCTTGGCCAGCGTGGGCCAGTTGCCGGCCAGCACGGCCTCGCGCAGGGTGGGGTAATGGCCCTGCACATCATCGGGGGTCAGCAGTTGCGCGGGGGGCAGCACGGCGCGCGCCTCGGCGTCCAGCGCATCGTAAGCCGCTTCGTCATAGTCGAGCAGCGGCGTGCCGCCGGGCACGGTCTTGCCGTCCTTGGCGTTGATCAGGATCATGATCGGGGCATGGCGCGTATGGGCCTTCGACCAGTCGCGCACGATGCCCAGGCACGCCTTGAAGGTCAGGCAGCTCGAATGGTAATCCACATCGGGCATATGCAGCACCTTGAAGCCGGGCTGCTGCATCGTGGCGACCCATGTGGGATCAAGCTGGGTCTGCGTCTGCATGGCGATCAGCGGGCGGGCATAGCGGCCACCCCTGGGATCATAGACCACATCGATCTCGATCTCGCGCGCGCCGGAGTCCAGCTGGGCGGTCAGGCTCTTGTGGGCATAGTCCAGCTCCTGAGCGCCCCTGGGATTGGCGGCGGCGATCAGGCGATAGTCGGCGGGCGGGATGGCGCGTTTGTAGCTGTTGTGCGTGCCCACCGTCAGCAGATCATTGACCTTGAGATGCGCGTCCATCCAGACTTCCGCACAACCCGCCCCGGCATGGGCGACGTCGGTCGCATCGAGATGGCAGGAGGGTTTCGCAGGCGCGGCCGGCGCGCTGCCCGCCATCAAAACCATGGCGCCGGACAGAAGCAGGGCAGAAGCAGTCAGGCGCATGGCATATCCTTGGAAATTGCGTGTTTGAGCGCCCATAGGGCGCGGTTTTGACCGTTTTACGTCAAACAGATGGAGCCGATGGAGGGCGACCATCCCCCATCGGCTCCTGCCACCCCGGGCAATCAGAACTTGTAGCTGATCGCGCCGCGGAAACTGCGCCCGAAGATCGAGCGGGCCAGATAGGTGGCGGCGCCGACCTCGGTGTTGTCGATGGTGCCGGCGCGCGGATTGCCCTCGGTCAGGCCCACCGTGTTGGTCAGGTTGTCGACATAGAAGTTGAGCATCAGGCGCTTGTTGACGCTGTACTGCGCCTCCAGATCCAGCGTGGTGTAGCTGGGCAGCTTGACCTGATTGGCCACATCGGACCAGCGCTTGCCATAGAAGGACACATCGGTCTGGATGCGCAGCTTGCGGTTCAGCAGATTGACGGCGGGCGAAATGCGCCAGCTGTTCTTGGGCACACGGATCAGCTGATGGCCCGAATAGTCGGTCAGCACGCCGCTGCTGTTGGTGTAGACAAAGCGCGAGAATTTAGGATCCTGCCAGGTGTACTGGCCGTGGATATCGAACCATGTGCGCGGGTGCCAGGTGGCCTCGGCCTCCACGCCCCAGGTGTTGGTGTCGCCATAGACGGTCTGCGCGATGAAGGAGGTGCCCACCGTCTTGTAATCGGTGATGGCATAGCTCTTGTAGATCGAGCGAAAGCCGGTGAGATAGGCGTTGAATGTGGGGCGCTGGAACTTCAGCCCCACTTCGGTGAAGTTCATCGTCTGCACGATGGGATTGTTGTTGGCGTTGCTGATGAAATCGCCAACGCTGGGCAGGCGGAAGGTGGAGGTGTAGCGGGCAAAGGCGCCGAAGCTGGGCTGGAACTGGTAATTGGCGCCCAAAGTCCATCCGGCATGGTTGAAGGTGCGGTTGAAGGGCGTGTAGATCCCGGTGCCGCTCAGCACGCTGTTGTCGGCGATGGTGGCCGACTGGTTGAGGTTGATGGCCTTCGAACCCTCGGCCTGGCCCTGCACCCAGACCTGCTCCCAGCGGATGCCGCCATCGAGGCGCAGCTTGGGCGTGATCTGCCATTCATCGCTGCCATAGAGCGCCACCGTGTCCGAATGGCCGCGCCCATTGGCATATTCGGCGCCATAGCTCAGGATGCCGTTCTCGGTCAGCGACTGGATCGGCTTGCCGCTGGCATCGAGCACATAGACGTCGAGCAGGCGGGCGTTGTTCTGCACATCGGTGATCGCCGTGGCCGAGGTCGAGCGATAGGCTTCCGAAACATGGGCATAATAGCCGCCAAAGGCCAGATCATGCTTCTGGCCGAAGAGATAGGCCGTCTTCTGGAAACGCGCGTCGTCGACAAATTCCTTCTCCGGCACGGTGAAGGAGCGGATCAGATCGACCAGCGCCAGCCCGTTGCCATTGGCGTTGGTCATGTTGACCACCGTGCCGGGCGTGTCGGTGTAGACATAGCCCACGCTCTTGCCGCCCGAAACAGTCGCGGCATAGGGCGAGAGCGCCGACAGCAGATCGGAGGCCTTGTAGACCGAATAGGGCGTCACCGCATTGCGACGCGTCCAGCTGTCGCGGTAACGGGCGTTGTTCTTGAAGGTGAAATCCTTGGCCAGATTGACCTTCAGCTCGGCGGTGAGCTGGGTCAGTTTGACGGTGGTGCCCACGCCATCGTCGAACTTGTAGGTGCTGCCATCGGCCTGACGGAAGTTGAAATAGCGCGTTTCGGGGCCCGCAATGTTGTCATAGAGCGCGTTGAAACCGGGCACGCCTTCGGGGTTGCCCTTGCCGTCATTGACGAAGGGGCTGACCATCGAATTGCCGATGCGGTCGTCGATCCGCTTGACGCCCAGCATCAGCGAGCCCCAGTTGAAATCGCCCGACAGCGTGCCGCGGATCTGCCCGCCCTTGTCCTGACCGTAGCCGCTTGTGCGGCGGCCATCGGACACGCGGTAGAAACCGCCGACCATGTAGCGCCACGGCGTCGCGCCGATGGGGCCGCTGACCCAGCCGTCGAAACGGTGCGTATTGTAGCTGGACACCTCATATTTGGCGAAGGCTTCGAAATGGTCGCCGCCCTTGCGGGTGATGAAGTTCACCGTGGCGCCCGGCGCGTTGGAGGCAAAGATCGAGGAGGGGCCGCCGCGCACCACCTCAATGCGCTCGATGGTGGAATCCATGCGGAAGGCCTGATCGGCGTTGAGCCAGCCGAGGCCTGCGTCATGCTGGATGGTCAGGCCGTCTTCCTGCAGGGCCAGCTGCGAATAACCGTCGTTGGGGATGCCGCGCACGCGCACATTGCCGCTCGCCTCGCCCGAGGAGCTTTCGATCCAGAAGCCGGGGACGTTTTTCAGTGCCTCGCCCACGCCGATGGGGGCCTTGAACTGAATGTCTGCGGCGCTGAGGGTGGAGATTGCATAGCTGGCCTCCACCTTGCGGCGGGCGGTGTTGCCCGCGCGGCCCGTGACGATGATGTCGCTGCTGGCGCCGGGGGTGTCGACGTGGTCTGCCGGAGCATGGGCGTCTGCCGGAGCGCTTTCCGCCAGCGCCGGTTGCGACAGGGCAAGCATCAGGGCGGCGGCGGAAAGCCCGGTCAGGAAATGGCAACGCATGAAACAACCCTCTGCTTTCGAATCTCTGCGCCGCCATATGGTAGTCATAAATATCATTTTTGTGACAGTGGTGGCGCGAGAGGCTGTTTGCTCCACTGGCAGAGGGGAGGATTCCTGGCTAAATGCCGCAGGATATGAGGAAAATCCGGCGTTGCAAAAAAGATAGCGATCGATATCATTAAGCATGATCGCAGCACATCGGGGGATGGACACAAGCGTGACGGAATTTCGTAAACCCAAGCAGGAGCGTTCGCGCCGGACCTTTGACGCGCTGCTCGATGCGGCAGGCGTGTTGCTGGGCGAGGTGGGGATCGAGCGCATCTCCAGCAATCTGATCTGCGAGCGCGCCGGGCTGACCCCGCCCGCCTTCTACCGCTATTTCGACGACAAATATGGCGTGCTGGCCGCGCTGGCCGAGCGGCTGATGGACCGCCAGAATGTGGTGCTGGAAGCCTGGGTGGAGCGCTGGCAAACGGCAACGGCCGAGGAAATCGCCGCCCAGACCATCGACCTGCTGCGCGACACCGCGCTGGTCGGCGATGCCGAGCCGGGCACGCTCTGGGTGCTGCGCGCGTTGCGGGCGGTGCCGCGTCTGGCCTCGATCCGTCTGGAATCGCATCGCATTGTTACGGAAAGGCTCACCGCGCTGCATGCGCCTCTGCAGCCCCATGTGCCGCGCGAGATCATTGCGCGGCGCGTGCGTATGTCGGTGGAGTTCGGCTACAGCATCGACGAGATGATCCGCGAAACCGATTATGATCGCGAACAGATCTTTGAAGACGCCCAGCCGGTGTTCGAGGCGATGGCGCGCTATCCGGATTATGCCTTGCCGCCGGTTGCCTGAGCCGCGCTCTGCTCCGCCTTGCGCAGCGCGCCGGGGCGGATGGCAAAGCGCCGCAGAAAGGCCCGGCTCAGCGCCTCTTCGGACTGATAGCCTGCGTCTGCGGCAATCTGCGCGAAGGGCTCCGATGTCTGGGCGATGCGGTGATGCGCCATGCCCAGCCGCAGTTCGGAAAGAAAAGCGAAGGGTGGCATCCCCGCGATCCGCCGAAAGGCACGCACCAGCGAGGGGCGCGACACCGCCGCAATGGAGGCCAGCGCGTCCAGATCCCAGGCGCGGGCAGGTGCTTCCAGCATGGCGGCGGCGGCGCGGCCTGTCTCACGCGCGCTCAGCAGGGCGAGCAGGCCCTGAACCGGCGCCTGCTCCTCGAAACAGCGGCGCAGCAGCATCACGAACATCGCGCTGGCCAGATCGCTGGTGATCGCCGCCGCACCCGCGCGGTCCTGCTCCAGCTCGTCGGCGATCAGCGCGATCAACCCGCGGCAGCCATCGATTCCGCCAAGCGTCAGCAACACGGCGCGGGGCAGGGTTTGCAGCACCAGATTTTCTCTGCTGCTTTCCAGGTGGAACCTGCCGCAAACCAGCTCGGTCTCGATCTCCGCGCCAGCGGTCTGTTTGATGCGGATATAGTCGCGGCTGGTGGTGCTGATCGGGCGAAAGGCCTGCCGGTCATCGCCGCCAAAGACCACATGCGCATCGCCCTGAGGAAGCAGCAGCACATCGCCCTCCTTCAGCGACACCGGCACCTGACCCTGCCGCTCCACCATGCAACAGCCCTTCAGCACGATATGGAAAGCCGCCCAGCCGCGTTCCTCCGGGTCATGCACCGCGCACCAGTCGCCGCCGAAGCGGCAGTAGTCCTGAAGCTCCGGGCGGACCCGCAGCATGGGGGCAAGGCTGGTCAGGGCATCGCGCGTGTCCGGCATGCAGGCAATCCTGTGATTTGATCCTTGCGGTCATAAGCCTGCGCCGCGCGGGCATCAACAGGCAGGGCGATCCACGCCATGATCCGGTCATCGAAAAGGAGAAATACCATGATGATGGACTGGAACACGTATCGCACTCAGGTTTCCGCCGGTGTCGGCGCGCTGGGCAAGCTCAGCCCGGATACGGTCAAGGGTTATGTGCAGATCAGTCAGGCGAATGCCACGACCGGCACGCTGGACACCAGGACGCGCGAGTTGATCGCGCTGGCGGTGGCGATCAGCCTGCGCTGTGACGGCTGTATCACCGTCCACACCGCCGCCGCCCGCAAGGCCGGGGCCACCAAGGCCGAGATCGCCGAAGCGCTGGGCGTGGCTGTGGCCGTCAATGCCGGGGCCGCGCTGGTCTACTCGACCCGCACGATGGACGCCTTCGACGCGCTCGATCAGGCGTGAGGAGCAAGGCTCATGAACAAGCTCTATGATCGCGCGCTGCGCCTTGTCGCTTCGCAACAGTCTGACGATCTGGGGATCGCCCTGATGAAGATCGCCATTGCGGTGATTTTCCTGTGGATCGGCTGGCTGAAATTCCAGCCCTATGAGGCCGACAGCATCACCGTCTTTGTCGCCAACAGCCCCTTTATGCGCTTCTTCTACGCCCATCCGGCAGAGTATGCGGCGCATCTCACCAAGGAGGGTGTGCTGGCGCCTGCTCAGCGGGTCTGGCAGATCGCCAACAACACCTATGCCTTTTCCAACGGGCTGGGTTCGCTGGAGATTCTGATCGGTACGCTGACGCTGTCGGGGCTATTTTCGAAGCGGCTTGGCATGATCGGCGCGGTGTTGGCTTTCTTGACGCCCTTTGTGACGCTGTCCTTCCTCGTCACCACGCCGGAGGCCTGGGTGCCCGCGCTGGGCGATGCCCAGCATGGTTTCCCCTATCTCTCGGGCGCGGGGCGGCTGGTGATCAAGGACACGGCCATTCTGGCCGGAGGCTGGCTGATCATCGTCGATACCGCGCGGCGGATGCTCGCCGGGCGCGGGCAAGGCGCCTGAGCGATGAAGCCGGTGGCTGCCACAGCCACCGGCTTGCGATACCGCGCGGACCCGGCCTCATGCGGGTTTTCTAGCGCTCTCCGGCGATGGCCTGCATGGCTTTGGGAAACTCGCGTTTGAGATAATCGAGCGCGCCGCGAATTTTTGGCGAAAGATGGCGCCTTTGCGGATAAACAGCCCAGATCGGTTCCTCATCCGCCTGCCAATCGGTCAGAAGCGGACGCAATGCCCCACTGCGCAGATGCTTGTTGACGTAGAATTCGGGCAGTTGGCAAATGCCCATGCCCGCCAGACAGGCCTCCAGCACGGCATGGCCGCTGTTGCAGCGAAATCGTCCGGACGGGCGCAGCTGGATCGCCTCACCGGCTTGCCTGAAATGCCAGAGGGTGCTGGTGCCGATCAGGCATTCATGGTTCGCCAGATCCTCGGCAGTGTCCGGCATGCCGCGGCTCTCCAGATAGGCGGGCGCGGCGCAGGTGACGAAACCGCGTGAGGCGATGCGGGTGCTGATCAGGCGGGAATCCCGCAGATCGCCGGTGCGGATCGCCAGATCATAGCCTTCACCGACCAGATCCACGAGCCGGTTGGTGAGATCGATCACAATCGCGATCCGGGGGTGTTGCAGTGCGAACCGGCGCATGATCGGGGCCAATACCTGCTCGCCCATCGCCATGGAGCAGGTGATGCGCAATTCACCCTGAGGCTCACTGCGGTCGGTGATGAGGGCCAGGGCATCGTCGCGATCCTCGATCAGGCGCAGGCAGTGTTCCAGAAAGGTTCGCCCGGTGTCGGTCAGCTTCACCACCCGCGTGGTGCGATGCAGCAGTTGCACCTGAAGCCGCTGCTCCAGCACCATGACCGAGCGGCTGACATGAGTGAGCGAGGTGCCGAGCATCTCCGCGCCTCGGGTGAAGGAGCCGCCTTTGGCGACGGCCACAAACTCCTCGATCCCGTCCCAGTCCGACATGGATTATCCCAAATGTGGTATAATGATTTCCGAATATCGCTCTTTATCACAAGGCGGGGCTTTGGGTAGAGCCTGCAGGATCAGAACGATCGGCAAGGGAGGGCTTGGCCTCGCGTCTTCCCGAAACGCCGCACAGCACAGTGTCCGAAAGGGAAGCTTGAGATGAAGACCCGCGCCGCCGTCGCCTTTGAAGCCAAGAAGCCGCTGGAGATCATGGAAGTCGATCTGGAAGGCCCCAAGGCGGGGGAAGTGCTGGTCGAGATCATGGCGACGGGCATCTGCCACACCGATGCCTATACGCTCGACGGCTTCGATTCCGAGGGCATCTTCCCCTCGATCCTGGGCCATGAAGGCGCGGGCATCGTGCGCGAGGTGGGCCCGGGCGTCACCTATGTGAAGCCCGGCGATCACGTCATTCCGCTCTACACGCCCGAATGCCGCCAGTGCAAAAGCTGCCTCTCAGGCAAGACCAACCTGTGCACCGCGATCCGCGCCACGCAGGGCAAGGGGCTGATGCCCGATGGCACCACGCGCTTTTCCTACAAGGGCCAGCCGATCTTCCACTACATGGGCTGCTCGACCTTCAGCAATTTCACCGTCCTGCCTGAGATCGCCGTGGCGAAAATCCGCGAGGACGCGCCC
>NZ_BCZE01000025.1 GCF_001598555.1 Novosphingobium rosa NBRC 15208 | reverse complement strand
CATATCCCTGTTGGCGGGCGCCTGCTCCCGGCGCCCGGCCTTTATGCGGTTTGCTTTACGCCACGGCGGCCTCGGCAGGGGCCTTGTGGAACTGCCCATCCTTCATGATGGCGGTCAGCCGGTCCTTGTCCTGAAGGATGGCGACATCCTGCGTGGGATCGCCGGAGACCAGCAGGAGGTCAGCCAGCCAGCCTTCCTTCACCTGGCCCACCTTCAGGCCCATCAACTCGCCGCCCAGCGCGGTGGCGGCGTTCAGCGCCTCCACCGGCGAGAAGCCGAAATATTGCACGAAATGGGAAAGATCGCGGGCGTTGCGACCGTTGGGGTTGAAGGGGAAGCCATAGTCGCCACCGATCAGGATGCGCAGACCCGCCGCCTTCATCTTGGGGACCAGCACACCTTCCAGCTCCATGCGCTCGGCAGCGGAGTTCTTCATCGAGCTCATGTCGATGTGGGGCGGCGGGCTGGCTTCCAGCGCGGCGACAGACACGCCGCAGCCGGGGCCATAGAAGACTTCGTCCTTATGGGCGGCCAGCTTCTCGATCATGGCGTCGCTGATGTAGCTGGCATGGTAGATGATGCGGGCCCCGGCGCGCAGGGCCAGATCCACCGCCGCATCCGTGTAGGCGTGGCAGGCGATCCACAACCCGTGTTCGCGG
This sequence comes from Novosphingobium rosa NBRC 15208, assembly GCF_001598555.1. Lineage (GTDB taxonomy): Bacteria > Pseudomonadota > Alphaproteobacteria > Sphingomonadales > Sphingomonadaceae > Novosphingobium > Novosphingobium rosa. The sequence continues at coordinate 111,628 of NZ_BCZE01000025.1, read as the reverse complement.
GTGGCTTCGCGCGCGGCGTCCATTTCCTCTTCGGTGTAGAGCACCTCGCCATGGCTGCCGGGCTTGAGCGCGCTTTCGCCCGAAATCACCAGCTTGATCGAGCCCAGACCCTGATCGGCGCAATATTCCACGAAGGCGCGCATCGCTTCGGGCCCGCGACCGTTGAAGACATCGCCGGTGTCGTCGCCATCCGGGCTGCGTTCCAGCGTGGAGGGGATCAGGCGGGGGCCGGGCACTTCGCCGGCAAGGATTTTCGGGTTGAGGCGGGCCTCGATGCCGTCGCCCAAGGCGCCAGCGGAATAGGCGCTGGTGAAGCCGTGATCGAGCAGCACGCGGGCATTGCGCGTGGCGGCGACCTCAAGCTCTTCGGGCGGCAGGATGAACTGGTGGTAGATCTTCTCGACGCTGGAGGCCCAGGTGAGATGGGTATGCGCCTCGACCATGCCGGGCATCAGCGTGCCGCCCTGACCGTCGATGACGGTGTCAGCCTCGCTGGCGTCGATGGTTTCGGGCGCATAGGCGACTTTGGCAATGGTGTTGCCGCTGACCAGCACGCTGCCTTCGCGGGCCGGGTTGGGGGTGCCGTCAAAGACGCGGATGTTGTGAAAAAGGATGCTCACAAAGCCTCTCCCAAGGACTGGTCTGCTGCGGCGCCTTTGGGTGGTGGCGCCCTATCTTGAAGCGGCTTGTGCGCCGATTTTTGCATCAGGTAAAATACGCATTTTTGGGGTATGCATAGGCTGTAACTATGGTTCAGGCCGAAAGCTGATCGAGCAGCATGGCCGCCAGCGGAGGCAAAGGGCGCTCCTTCAGCCAGCGCGCGCCGATCGAGCGTTCGAACCCGGCCTCTTCCACCGCAATGGCGCGCAGCACGCCGATGGAAAGCTCCGCCGCCGCCACCTGCCGCGGCAGAATGGTGACGCGGGTGCCGCCACGCACGATGGCCTTGGTGGTCAGCAGGGAATCGCAGCGGATGGCATCGGAAGGCACCGGGGCGCCCGCCGCCAGAAACAGGGCATCCACCTGACGGCGAAAGGCCCCCTGCGCCTCGGGCAGCACCCAGCGCAGGCGGGCGGCATCCTTCAGCGAAAAGCGATCGGGCAGGCTGTTGTTGGCGCGGCCCACGATCAGCGCGAAGGGATCGCGGTCCAGCGTGCGTTCCTCAATGTCCGGCGGCGGGGCCTCGATGGCGGTGGTGACGAAGGCGAGGTCGATCTCGCCATCGCGCAGCATGGCCAGCAGGTCGCGGTCGGGGCGTTCCAGCACATTGAGCGTCAGGCGCGGTTGATGCGCCTCCATCAGTTCCAGCGCGCGCGGCAGCAGGCTGACCAGCGCGCCCGGCGTGCCGCCCACCCGCAAGGGCGCGCCAAGGCCCTTTTGCGCGGCGGTGACATCGCTTTGCGCATCGCGCAGCAGATGGTCGAGCATGCGGGCGCGGGCGGCCAGCGCCTCGCCCTCCGGGGTCAGCACGATGCCGGCGCGGGTGCGCTCGAACAGCCGGGCTCCCAGCTTGCTTTCCAGCTGCGCGATGGCGGCGGAGACCGAGGGCTGGGAGATGTTGAGGCTGCGCGCCGCTCCGCTGATCGATCCGGTCTGGCAGACCTGATGGAAGGTACGGAGGGCGCGCGGATCGATCATGGACAGGGTTTTAGCCTTATTGGCCCGCGCCTTCCAGCACCACCGGACCGATCAGGCCCGAGGGGCGCAAGGGCGCATCGGCGCGATAGGTGGGCAGGGCGGTGAAGGTGATCTTCTGGGCATTCGGCTGGGCGTCACCGATCAGGCGGTTGATCCACAGATTGGCCACCTTGATCTCGACATGGTTGGCCCCGGCATGCACCGCCTGCGAGATATCCACGCGATAGGGTGCATGCCATGCCGTGCCGACGACCTTGCCGTTGACGCTGACCTGCGCCACCTCATTCACCTGCCCCAGATTGAGCCACAGCGTCTGCCCGGCGTGCCATGTTTTCGGCACGGCGATGTCCTTGCTGTAGGTCGCCACGCCCGAGAAATAGCGGATGCCCGGGTTGGCGTTGTCGCTCAGCGATTGCAGCGCGGGCAGGTTCGTGTTGGTCGGGGCGCCGCGCCCACTCTGGAAGGCCACCTGCCATGCGCCCTCGACGGTGGCGATGGGCGCGGGGGCCAGCTTCTTGAGCATCATCGCATCGGCAGGGGCGGGCTGGCGGAAGACGACATGCACGGCGTCCTCCGGCTCCATCGTCATCTGCACCACCGTCTCGCCGTTCACGATGCGGTAGCTGACGCGCTCGAACGTCCCGGTTTCGGCATGCCACAGTTCGGGCAGCTTGCCGGTGACGCGGAAATGCGCCTCGAAGCGTTCGGGTCGGGTCTTGCGGTTGACGAGGAAGTAGTCATCCCCCGACGTATCGGCAGAGATGGACCAGCGGCGGTGGATAAAGGGCACATCGGCATCCGCAGCGGCATCGGCCATGCGGAAATCCGAAGCCAGACCCAGCGTGGCCAACGCGCTTTCGATCCTGTCCGAAGCGATCACGCGGCCCTTGCCGACATGCGCATCCCCGCTGCCCGGCCACAGCCTGGCGACCAGCGCGCGATACTCGCCCGTATCGTTCCCAAGGCCCGGATTGTCCTGCGGCGGCAGGCCGACCACATTCGCGCCGCCCTCGACCAGCGCCGCCAGCTTGCGCAGCGTGGGCAGCGTCATATGCTGGCTCGATCCGCCCAGATAGAGCGCCTGATAACGCGCGCCGCCTGGTGTCACCACCTCGCTGCCATCGTTGCTCAGCGCACCCGTCAAAGCGGCATTGTTCACGAAATCGAAGGCGTGGGTGGTGGGGGCATCGGCCACCGGCTTGTCGCCATAGAGGCCCGTCAGCGGGGCTTCCTCGCCATAGACATAGCCCACATCGGCCACATTGCGGCCCTGCTGCAGCATCAGCGCGTTGCGCGCCATATAGTCGACCCAGGGCCGGGCCAGCGGCGCCCAGGCCTCATGCCGGTTGAAGAACTGGCCGAAGATCAGCAGCGAAAGGCCCGGTACCTTGTCGTCCACCGGCTGATGCACGCTGGTATGGACAACCGGACGGTTCACGCCGGTCACGAACTCCAGATCGATCACATGCTTGAGGGTGCGCGGCGAATCCCCCCAATAATTCAGCGCCGAGGTCATGCTCTCGGCCGCCACAAGGTTCTGCCCATAGATATGGGCCACGGAGGCCGCGCCCTTGATATCGGCCAGATAGGAGGGGTTGGGGCCAGCCTTCTGCCCAAAGGTCCACATCGCGGACATCGGGATGTCGGTGTGGCTGCGCATCGCCATATCGTCGCCCAGCGAGGGGCGGTGATCCTCCAGCGCCTCGCCATAGACGATCAGGCCGCGCTCATGGGCGGCCTTCGCCACGGTGCCGTAATGCTCCGAAGCCATCAGATCGCCCAGGGTGCGGCGCCAGTCGAAGAGGAACCTGTCGGCATCCTCGCGGCTGCCCACCAGCACGCCCGCCAGCGTGGGCAACCAGGGCGTGGGATCGTAACCGCGCAGGCGCTTGAACTGCTCGATCAGTTTGGGCGTCCAGTTGGCGGCGCCCACCTCGATGGAATCGGTGAGCAGCGCACGCACGCCCCGCTTGCCGATCAGATCGCGCCCGGCGGCATCGTCATACATGGCCAGATAATGGTCGAGATAGCGGCGCACCGCCTCGCCATCGAACTTGTCGACCTCAAGCCCGGTCGCCTCGGCGGGGGCGGGATGGTTGGTGGTGCCCAGCAGCGAATAGCCCAGACGGATCACCCGCCAGTTGCCCCCGTGAGGCAAGGCTGGAGGAGTCCAGTCCAGCGAGCCATCGGGGCGCAACTTGCCCGTCAGATCGATGACCTGCGCGGGGGCCGGCCCCTTGGCGCCATCCTGCGGCGTGCCCAGCTTGAAATAGTCGAGCGCCAGATTGAAACCGGCTTTCGTCTCGAACTTGTCGACCATCGCCTCGCCGGAGAGGCGGAAGCTGTTGACCTGCCACGGCTTGTTGGGGTCTGCCTCCATCTTGCCGAACAGATCGGGGATCACCGTGCCCGCGCCGGGCTCGCCCATGTTGCTGGCGGTGGGCGGCAGCGGATGCAGCACCACGCGGAACCAGCGCGCCGTCACGGGCGCAAAGCTGACGGTGGAGAGCGTATCGGAGGCCGGAATATCGGCCACGCGCTGCCAGCTGGCGCCATCGGTGCTGGATTCCAGCACCGGGGCCACGCTGGGGCCGCGGAACATCACCTTGGCGCCGGGCAGGAAGAGGCTGGCGCTGCGAATGGTCTGGGGCTGGTCATAGCTGTAGATCAGCGCGCCGGGGGCTTCTGCCGAGCCGCGCGGCACCGCGCCGCCGCTCATCAGATCCGCGTCGAGGAAGGGGGCGGCATCCACCGAAGCGCCACCGGTGACAGAGGCCTTGGGCAGCACATCGGCAGGCGCGGCATCGGGCACCGCCAGCACGGCGATGTCGCCATAGAGATGCGGGCCTTCCCCGGCCTTCTTGCCGGTGGTGACCACATCGTCCAGCCCCATGGGTTTCGCCAGCGACTGGAAGGGCCCGGTGATCGAAGGCGGCGCGGCCAGCCTGCCCGTGAAGGGCTTGCCGCCAGTGACGCGGGTTTCGCTCCACACCACTTTCTTGAGCGCATCCTCGGGCTTGACCCATGGGCCGCCAGTCTCCGACCAGCCCGGCGAGGAGGCGATGGCCAGTTCCAGCCCCTGCCGGTCAGCCTCGCTGGCGGCGAAGCGGAAGGCGTCCTTCCACTCGGGCGTCATATAGGCGAGGCGCTTGGGCACGATGGTGGGCGTCATCAGATTGACGTCGAAATTGGTCAGCCCCCCGATGCCCACCGCCTTCATCCAGGCCAGATCCTTGGCGATGCCATCCTTGGTGATGTTGCCGTTCATCCAGTGCCACCACACGCGCGGGCGGGCCGATTGCGGCGGATCGCGGAACTGGTCCTCAAGGCTGGTGGCGGGCGCGGGAGCCGTCTGGGCGGTGGCAGGCAGTGCGGAGAGGGCGCTGGCGCCGCACAGGGCCCAGCGCAGAAGGCGGGCCGGGGAACGCGCCGGGGAACTTGGGGGCATGAATCGGGTCTCCCAGAGATCAATCGTTGAAGCAGTCATACATGGGTTGATGCTGCAGCAGGCATTTGTTTTTCAGATATTATTGTATCGTCTCAACATGTGGCAAGCCTGAGCGGGTCAGCCGCGCAGGGCCGCGCGCAAGGCGATGGGCGTGACGATCCCGGCCAGCGCCGCGCCATAGGCCAGCTTGGCGATCAGCGCGGGCCACCATGGCAGCTGCGCCAGACCCAGCACCAGCAGCGCCACGCTGTTGAACAAGCCCCCCAGCACCGCCGAAAGCAGGGCCAGCACGGCGGCCCTCAGCCAGAGGTTGTGCGGCAGGAACGGCTGCGAGGTGCGGGCCTGCGGGGCCACGCGCAGCGCGCCGCTGCGGCGTTTTTTCAGGGCGATGGCGCCGGGGACCAGCGTGCTCATGGCGGCGATGGCGATGCTTTGCGGCAGGGCGTCGAAGGCATAGGCGCCGATGCCCCACACCGGCACCGCAGCGCCATGGCCGAAGACCGCCAGAAAAAACGCCAGCGAAAACGCGGCGTTGATGATCATGCTGATGATCGTCTCGCGAAGAATATAGGCCTGCATGGCACCTCTCGACCGGATGCCGCTGTTGGTGGCGGCTTGGCGGGCAGGATAGGCGGGGTGACCATAAGGTCAAATCGCCATATTTGATCTATCCATAGTGCAGGCCTATGGATGGAGTGAGGGGATCGTTCCGTCTGGCCATGGATGAATGATAGCATGGTCTGCCCGCGCACAGCCTTGCAAGTCGCTGAAGGATCGCGAAACTGGCCTCAAGAAGAAGGCTCGAGGCCGGTGGAGATGGCGATGAAGACGATCCCTCGATGGCTGCTGCTGTGCGGGGCCCTGGGGCTGGCGGCGGGTGGCGTGCAAGCGCAGCAGGCGGCTTCTGCCGGCGGCCCCGGCGGGCTCTGCAATGCGCCTTGCGATCCCTATCCGGGCAAGAAGAAACTGTTGGTCATCGCCGATGTGCAGAGCGGCTTTCACCACACATCGATCAACCACACCATGGCGGTGATCGAGGAGATGGGGCGCAAAAGCGGCGATTATGTCGCCTTTCTGCGCACCGACAGCCAGTTGATCACCAAATCGCCGGTCAAGGTCACCAGTGCCCGTTACGCCAGGGGCAACACCAACATCCGCAACCTCGATTATTTCGATGCGGTGGTCTTCCTCGGCAGCGGGGAGGGCACCATGAGCGACCAGCAGAAGGCCGATCTGATCGCCGCCATCCATGACGATGGCAAGGGGCTGGTGCTGGGCCATGCGCAGGGGGTGAACTTCTACAACTGGCCCGAGTGGGGGCAGATGATCGGCGGCTTTATGGCCAATGAGTATCCCGTCAGCGGGATGAAGGCGAAGGTGGTCGATCCCTCGTGGAAGGGTGCGGCGGCTTTCGGCAAGGGCAGCTTTCTGTGGGCCGATCAATGGCCGGTGCTGAAACCCGAGTTCACGCGGGGCAGCGTTCACACCATCATGGCGCTGGACCCGGCGGCCATGACGCCGGAGCAAAAGGCGCGTTCCGGGCGGAGCGATGATTACTACCCGATCGTCTGGGCCAAAAACTACGGCAAGGGGCGGGTCTTCAACTTCACCGGCGGGCACCGCGACGAGTTTCTCGATGAGCCCAAAAATCAGGCGCTGCTGCTGGAAGGCATCGACTGGGCGCTGGGCCTGCGCAGCGAAAACGTGACGCTGGACAAGCCATAACAACAAAGATCAGGGCGAGGGACACAATGCTCATTCAAAACAGGAAAATGGCTCTGAGGGCCGCGCTGCTGGGCATGCCGCTCAGCGTGCTGGCGTTGAGCGCGCTGCAGGCCCAACCGCCCGCGCCGCAATCGGCGGAGGCCACGCTGGCCCTGCTGCCTGCGGGGCCAGGGCGGGAGGTTGTCGCCCAGCATTGCGCCTTGTGCCATGCGATCGGCCTCACCATCGGCAAGCGTCATACGCCCGAGGAATGGGCGGCCACCATTCAGGCGATGATGGCGCGTGGCGCCCAGCTTGACGAAAGCGAGGCGCAGACCATCCACACCTATCTCAGCACCCATTTCGCGCCCAAGGAGGGCGCTGCTCCGGCCAGTCTGCCGACGGAACCCGCCTCCACCGCCACCTATCCGCGCCCGACCGGGCCCAGCCAGTGGCCTGCCTATGGCGGTGGCAATGCCAATATGAACTTCTCGCCGCTGAGCCAGATCACGCCTGCTAATGTGCGGAAACTGCAACCGGCATGGACCTATCACTATGGCGCGGGGATCACCCCTCAGGGCGATCAGGGGCTGGATTTCCGTTTCGAGGTGACGCCGCTGCTGATCGGTGGGGTGATGTATATCTCCACCCCTGCCTCCCCCGCCAAGCCCGATCTGAAGGCCAGCGTCACCGCGCTGAACCCGGAAACCGGGCAGGTGATCTGGAAGTATGAGAGCCCGCTCAACATTCATGGCCGCGGCATCGCCTATTGGCCAGGCGATGACAAAACCGCGCCCCGCCTGATCTTCGCCACCGATTCCGGCATGATCACCGCCGTGGACGTGACCACCGGGCGCCCCGCCAGGGGTTTTGGCCGAAACGGCCAGATCGACGCCTATATCGGCGTTTCCAGCGAGATCGTGGGGGAATCACGCCGCAGCTCCTTCACCGTGCCCAATCCGGTGCTGGTGGTGGGCGACCTGTTCATCACCGGCTCGCGCCCCGGCGAGGATGGCCCTCCCGGCCCGCGCGGCGATATCCGCGCCTTCGATGTGCGGACAGGGCGGCAGGTCTGGGCCTTCCACACCATCCCCCAGACCGGCGAGGCCGGAAACGAGGATTACACCGGCGACCAGTGGCGCAACCTGTCCGGCGCCAACGTCTGGTCCACCATGAGCGCCGATGATGCGGCAGGCGTGGTCTATGCGGTAACCGGGGATGCCAATGCGCCGCCCGGTGTGGCCGGATCGCAGCTCTATTCCAGCTCGATTCTGGCGCTGGATGCCAAGACGGGCAAGCTCAAGTGGTATCACCAGATCACCCATCACGACATCTGGGACTGGGATTCCCCCACCCCCGTCGTGCTGATGGATGTGAAGCAGGGCGGCCAGACCGTGCCCGCCGTGGCCATGACGGGCAAGCACAGCCTGTTCTTCATGTTCGACCGCCGGGACGGCACACCTCTGAATGGCTTTGCCGAAAGGCCCACCCAGCAACCGGTGACGCCAGACCCCAACGTCTGGCCCACTCAGCCTTTCCCCGATGCGCCCGGCCCGCTGGCCCGCACGCAGATGACGCGCGACGAAATCCCCGATCTCGTCCCCGGCATGCGCGCCGCCTGCCAGAAGGTGTGGGACGAGAACCACACCACCAGCGACCCGCTCTATGCCCCGCGCCGCGCGCCCGATCATGCGGTGATCACTTATCCCAGTTCCGTGGGCGGGCCGAACTGGGGCGGGGGATCGTACAATCCCGATCTGCATCTCTACTTCGTCAACCTGCAGAACCGCGTGACCTTCACTCTGCCCGGCAATCAGCCGCAGGGCATGGGCCATGCCTCGCCGGATGATGCCGGCGGCATGAAGGCTGGGCCGCCGATGCGGCGCGGCGGGCGCCCGGCCCAGCCCTTCAGCTTCACCACGAAGGATGGCATCAACCTCTCCTGCGGCGCCACGCCGTGGAGCGAGGTGGTGGCTGTGGACACCGAAAGCCACAAGATCGCCTGGCGCGTGCCCATCGGCATCACCGAAGGGATCGGCCCCAAGGGCGCGCTGGCGGGCACCAGCAGCATCGGCGGCAATATGACGACGAAATCGGGACTGATCTTTATCGGCGCCACCAACGATCGGCGCTTCCGCGCTCTTGATGCCCGCAACGGCAGGCAGCTGTGGGAGACCATGCTGGAGGCGAGCGCCGCCTCCACCCCGGTCAGCTATATGGGCAAGGACGGCAAGCAGTATATCGTGGTGGCCGCAGGCGGTGGCACGGCGGTGGGCCAAAAGCAGATGGCCGATACGCTGGTGGCCTTCCGCTTGCCGTAAGCGCCAAAGACAAAGCCCCGGCGTTCAGGCGCCGGGGCTTTGTTCATGGGGTTACCGGCAGTTCAGCGAGCGCAGTAATCGTAATCCCCGGCCTGACAGGCGCGGACGGCATGGCGCCATGCGGCCAGTTCGCGCTCATATTGCGCGCGGCTGCGGGCGTAGCTGCTGTCGCTGCTCTCATAGCGCGGGGCGCTGTAGCTCTGGCTGTTGCTCCAACCCTCCGCATAGCGCGCGTCACGCTCGCGCACGCGGGCGGCCTCGCGCAGGTTGAGCTGCCGGATCGCCTCCCGGTCACGCGCGCGGGCGGCGCTGCTGCGCATCGTCGGATCGTTGGGATCGTCGGCCAGCGCCAGCGAGGGCAGAGCCACCGTGGCCAGAGCCATGCCCAGCAAAAGTGCGATTTTCATAAGTGTGGCCCCCGTCCAGATGGTTCGCCCGACTATCAAAGGGAAGGGCCCGGGTGCAAATCGATTGCGACAAACAGGTTACGGCCTGTCTTGTTGTTCGGGCATGTCGTCGCAGGGCAGGGAACCTTGGGTGGTTGCGCGAAAAGTTGCGCGGATTTTGGAGGGAAGGAAAGGGGAAATGCGAGGGTCATAACCCTCGCGCTCCCTTTAGTGTCTACGTCGCGTGCCGGGTTCAGCCAAAGAGCAACGTCGCAGCGCCGCAGGTTTAAAGCCTGCGGTGCCCCTGCCGTATCGCCGGAAGACGTCATGGGAGCGCGAGGGGATAATCCCCTCGCATCTTTCTTCCCTTCAAGCGCCCTTAGAAATAATACCCCGCCACCAGCATGAACGACACCTTGTAGCGATTATCGCCCCCCTGCGCCCCGCCCGAGATAAACTGCCCCGCGCCCACATAGGGATCGTTGCGGCCCACCAGCAGCTCGGAAAACACCTTCACATGCTTGCTGTGCTTGGAGGTCCAGACCGCGCCCAGATCGAAGCGCTCGCTGTCCGCGAAGCCTGCGGCGTCCTTGATGAATTTGCCGTAGTTCAGATAGGGCTGGACGTTCAGCGGGAAGTGTCCGGTGTCGATATCGCGCCCGATTTCGGCGAAGACATAGGTGCCGTGGGTGGCGATGTTGTAGGAGGCATCGAAGCCGCCCACGGTGATCATGTCGTTGCGGCCCGGGTTGCGCGGGTTGATGTCCTGCCGGGCCACCAGCGTCTTGGCGTGCCATGGGCCCCTGGTGGCGATCAGGCTGGCGGCGAAGAGGTGCTTGCTGCCGTTGCGGTTGGTGTCGAAATTGTGGATCGTGGAGATCCAGGCCGATCCCATCGCGTCCAGCTTGAAGCCGCCCTTCCCAACGGGGTTGACCAGCGTGGTGCGGGCGCTGCCGATCACCATGTTGCGCTCGTCATTCTGGCTGCCGTTGGGCACGTAAGAGTCGGCGCGGGCGATGTTGGTGGAATAGCGCGAGCCATCCAGGCTGATGCCCATGCCGTCCGGCCCGCTGGAGGGGAAGAAGCCGAGCTGGAACTGCTGACGATCGCCCTTATGGGCGTATTTCACGCCGAGGTTGTAGGTTTCCTCCATGCCCAGCACGAAGCCGAGGTCATCCAGCAGCGAAGAGCCCCAATATTGCTCATCAAAGGGCACGGCCTGCACGCCGAGGGTGACGGTGTCCTTCCTGGACAGTTTCGCGCCGGCATAGCCATACATCAGATAGTTCACCTCGCCGGGGTAGTTCTGATAGCCGGAGGCTTTGCCATAGATGAAGCTGCCGCCGTAGAAGCGGTATTGCGCCGCGCCGAAAAAGTGCTCTGAATCGTAATCCGCCGTCAGGGCCAGCGTGTCGAAGGAGAGATGGCTGGAGGTGCGGCGCTGCCCGTTGGCGCCCGCATCGTTGAAGCGCAGATCGTAGCGGCCACGGATGCCTACGCCCAGCTTGAGCCTGGATTTCGGCGCCGCGTCGGTGGCGGCGCCCGGCGTGACAGGGGCCTCCGGCAGCGCCGCCGCCTCTTGCGGGGCGGTGGTTTCCGCCGTGGTGGCGGGGTCGTTCGGCACGGGCGTCGCCGCGCCCGGAGTGGCAGGCGCAGCCGCGATGGCGGCCAGCAAGGTGATTGCCGTCAGCATAAGTCTCTCCCCCGCGGCCATGATGGCCGCGTCCCTTGTTCTGTTTGCGTTTGAGATGTGCCGATGCGCTCAGGGCGCGTCGGGTGTGGCTATCCGCCGCTCGCCCACCACCGACAGGCCATAGCCTGACAGCGCCACCAGCGTGCGATGCGTGTTGGTCAGCAGCACCATCTGCTCGACGCCCAGTTCGGTCAGGATCATCGCGCCCACGCCATAGTCGCGCAACTCATCCATATCCGAGGGCGAAAGTTGCCCCGAACGCGCCTTCAGCGCCATGGTGTAGCGGTCGTCACGCTGGCTGTTGATGCCGATGACCACGCCGCAGCCTTCCTCGCCGATCATCCGCATCGACTGCTCCAGCACGCCCAGCCCCGCGCCATTGCCGCCGAAGATGTCGGTGAAGGCGGAGATGGCATGCATGCGCACCAAAGTCGGTTTGGCGGGATCGATCCTGCCCTTCACCAGCGCGATCTGCTCGGTGCCGGTGGCGCGGTTGGCAAAGGTCAGGGCCCTCCATTCGCCGCCCCAGCGGCTGTGGAAGCTGGCCTCCGCGCGTTTTTCCACGATATGGTCATGGCGGCGGCGATAGGCGATCAGGTCGCGGATCGTGCCGATCTTCATACCATGCAGCTGAGCGAAGGCGGACAGATCGTCGAGGCGGGCCATGGTGCCGTCCTCCTTCATGATCTCGCAGATCACGCCGGAGGGGTTGAGCCCCGCCAGACGCGCCACATCCACCGCCGCCTCGGTGTGCCCGGCGCGGACCAGCACGCCGCCCTCCCGCGCGGCCAGCGGAAAGACATGGCCGGGCGAGACGATCTCGTCCGGGCCATTGATGGCATTGATCGCCACCGCCACGGTGCGGGCGCGATCCGCCGCCGAAATGCCGGTGCTGACCCCGATCCGCGCCTCGATCGAGGCGGTGAAGGCCGTGCCATGGCGGGTGCCGTTGGTCTCCACCATCGGGCGCAGGCCCAGCTGGTCGATGCGGCTCTTGGCCATGGCGAGGCAGATCAATCCCTTGCCGTGAGTCGCCATGAAGTTGATGGCGTCGGGCGTGGCCATCTGGGCCGGGATGATCAGATCGCCCTCATTCTCGCGGTCCTCGTCATCGACCAGGATGAACATCCGGCCATTGCGGGCGTCGTCGATGATCTCCTCGGGCGAGGAGAGGAAAGCGGGGCGTTCGCGCACCAGCGTGACGGGCGAGGTTTGGGACGACATGGGGGCGACCTCCGAAGGTTTTGGGTCTCAGCGCGTTTCGGCGCGGGCCGGGATCAGGGTTGCCGCGCGGGGCTTGGGAGCCTTGCGGCTGCGGCCCAGCGCCAGATAGAGGCCGCCGGTGACGATGGGGGCCACCAGCCAGCCAATGTCCAATCCGCCCAGCGCCGCCGCCAGCGGACCGGTGTAGAGCGAGCTGGAGAGGAAGGGGATCTGCACCGCAATGCCCGCGACATAGGCGATGGCGGCCGGCGCATCGAGCAGGCCATAGATCCCGCCATCGGCTTTGAAGAAGGAGTCGATGTCATACTGGCCACGGCGGATCAGGTAGAAATCCACGATGTTGATCGTTGCCCAGGGGGCCAGCACCACCATCAGCCCGATCACGAAGGTGATGAAGCGCGGCACGAAGGTGGTGGCCGACAGGGTGGCGACGGTGAGGCATCCGGCCAGCACCAGCGCCGACATCACGATCCGCGCCTTGCGCCCCGGCATCCAGGAAACCGCGAAAGTCTGCGCCATGGTGATGAGTGAAAGCACCGCGCCATAGATGTTGAGCGCATTATGGCTGACGATGTTCAGCACGAAGAGCAGCATCAGCACCGGGCCCAAAGCGCCCGCCGCGCCGCTGACCATGCCGAGCGGATCGGCGCTGTCCGGCGCGCCGGCCACCGCGATGGCGCCCAGCGTGAAGGAGGCGGCGGCACCCAGCGCGGCCCCGCCAAAGCTGGCGAGAAACGGCCCGCGAATGCCCACGCTGGGCGGCAGATAGCGCGAATAGTCCGACGTGTAGCAGGCGTAGGAAATGTGCCAGACGGCCGCCAGCGAGAACATCGAGAGCAGCCCGATCATCGAGGCATGGCCCGATGTCCAGACGCTGGCAGGCAGATTGCGGACCAGTTCAAAGGCGGCGAAGATCACGCCCGCGCTCATGAACCACATGCCAACGCGGTTGAGCCAGTGGATCAGATTGTAGCCCAGCAGGCCGATGCCCGCCGCCGCCAGCGCGCAGATGATCGCGCCCACCGGCAGGCCGACCGCCGGGGCCAGCGCATGCACCGATTTGGCCGCCAGCACGATGTTGGAGGTGAAGAAGCCGACATAGAGCAGCGTGGCGAAGGTGACGACCAGCAGCGCGCCATAGCGCCCGAACTGGCCCCGGCTCTGGATCATCTGCGCCAGACCCATCTGCGGGCCCTGCGCGGAGCATGCGCCCAGCACCAATGCGCCGACCAGATGCCCCAGCACGATGGCCACGATCCCGGAAAGCAGCGGAAGGTGATAGACCTGCACCGCCATCGCCCCGGTCACCACGGGCAGCGGCGCGATGTTGGTGGTGAACCACAGGGTAAACAGGTCGCGCACCTTGCCGTGCCGCGCGGCAAGGGGGACGAAGCCGATGCTGTTTTCCTCGATGACGCTGCCGCCATCAGCCGGGCCGTCCCCTGCCATTTCGGTCTTGCTTGCCATGCCTTGCGAATCCTCTTATCCAGGCTTAGTTTTGGTATACCATCGGACGGTATTGTCTGTTATGGGTCGCCGCAAGAGAAAAATTTGCCTCCGCCTGTCGGAGCCGCATGGAAAGGATGAAAGATGAAGTTCTCGCTCTTCCTGCATATGGAGCGCTATGACGAGACCGTCTCGCATGCGCAGCTGTTCGACGAGCTGCTGGCCCTGTGCGATCTGGCTGAAGAGGGCGGCCTGCACAAAGTGTGGATCGGTGAGCATCACTCGATGGAATACACCATCTCGCCCAATCCGATTCCCCTGCTGGCGGCGGTGGCGCAGCGCACCAAGAAGATCCGGCTTGGCGCGGGCACCTTTATCGCCCCCTTCTGGCATCCGCTGCGCATGGCGGGCGAGGCCGCCTTGCTGGACGTCATCAGCGGCGGCCGCGCCGAGATCGGTCTGGCACGCGGCGCCTATCAGTTTGAATTCGATCGCATGTTGAACAGCGTTTCGGCGAACGACGGCGGCAAATATCTGCGTGAGATGGTCCCCGTGATCCGCAAGCTGTGGGAGGGCGATTACGCTCATGACGGCGAGATCTGGCAGTTCCCGGTTTCCACCAGCGTGCCCAAGCCGGTGCAGGCGCATCCCACCATCTGGATCGCCGCGCGTGATCCCGATTCGCATAAATTCGCCGTGGCCAATGGCTGCAGCGTGATGGCCACGCCGCTGTTCAAGGGCGACGACGAGGTCAAGGATCTGGTCCGCAAGTTCGACGAGGCCTGCGAAGCCTCGCCCGCCGTGCCCCGCCCCGAGCTGATGATCCTGCAGCATGCCTATGTGCATCAGGACGATGACGGCTGGAAGCGCCCTGCCGAGGCGATCTCCTATTTCTTCCGCGCGTTCGGCGCCTGGGCGGGCAACAAGAAGCCGCCGGTCAACGGCTTCCACAAGGATATCGCGCCGCTCGATCCGGTTAAATTCGCCGATATCGTGCCCGATGCGCTGCGTCAGGGCGTGATGATCGGCAAGCCTGACGAGATCATCGCCCGCCTGAAGGCCTATGAGGCGATGGGCGTCGATGAATACAGCATCTGGGTCGACAGCGCGATGACCTTCGAGGAAAAGCGTGACTCGGTGAAGCTGTTCATCGACCAAGTCCTCCCGGCCTTCGCGTAATGCCCAAGGCCTATTGGATCGCGCGGGTCGATGTGACCGACCCGGAAGCCTATGCCGGTTACATGGCGCTGGGGCCCAAGGCCTTTGCGCAGCATGGCGGCAGGCTTCTTTCGCGCGGGGGCCACACCGTTGCGCTGGAGGGGCCCATGCCTCGCCAGCGCAATGTGGTGATCGAATTCGACAGCATGGAGGCCGCGCTGGCCTGTTATGATTCGCCCGAATATCGCGAAGCCCGCGCTGCGCGCGACGGCGCGGCAGAGGTGGAGATCATCCTCATGGAGGGACTGGAACCATGACCGACCCCCGCGAACGCGGCGACAAGTTCGAGCGCGGTCTGGCAACCCGCCGCGCCGTGCTGGGCGATGCCTATGTCGACAAGGCGGTCGACAATGCCGATGATTTCAACTGGGCGATGCAGCAGCTGACCACCGAATATTGCTGGGACCATATCTGGAACCGGCCCGGTCTGGACCGCCGCAGCCGCTCTATCCTGAACCTTGGCATGCTGGCGGCGCTCAACCGCCCGCATGAGTTCAAGGCGCATCTGCGCGGGGCGCTGAACAATGGCATCAGCCGCGACGAGATCCGCGAGATCCTGCTGCAGATCGCCTGCTACGTCGGCATTCCGGCGGGCGTGGACAGCTTCCGTCTGGCCCGCGAACTGTTTGCGGAGATCGACTCTCAGGGTTGATCGACTGAGGTCGCCACAAAAAGGGCGCCGGATCATTGTTATCCGGCGCCCTTTCCTTTGCCCTGTGAAGGGCGGTTCAGAGACCGCCCAGCATCACATATTTCAGCTCGAGATAATCCTCGATGCCATGATGCGAACCCTCGCGGCCCAGACCCGAGGCCTTGATGCCGCCGAAGGGCGCCACCTCGGTGGAGATCGCCGCCTCGTTCAGGCCCACCATGCCATATTCCAGCGCCCCGGCCACGCGCATCGCGCGCCCGATGTCGCTTGTGTAGGCATAGGCCGCCAGACCGAATTCGGTGTCATTGGCCATGCGGATCGCCTCGGCCTCGGTCTTGAAGCGGATCACCGCCGCCAGAGGGCCGAAGGTTTCCTCGCTGGCCACCACCGCATCGGCGGGCACATCGGCGATCAGCGTGGGCTGGTAGAACAGGTCATGCGCGCGCTGGCCGCCCGCCAGAACCTTGCCGCCACGGCGCACCGCATCGGCGACATGCTCATCCACCTTCACCACGGCCTTTTCGTTGATGAGCGGCCCGGTGGTGGTGCCCTCCGCCGTGCCGTCTCCGACAACCAGTTCCCCGATCCGCTGGCGCAAAGCCTCGACGAAACGGTCATGGATGCCGTCCTGCACCAGGAAGCGGTTGACGCAGACGCAGGTCTGCCCCGCATTGCGGAACTTGCCCAGCATGGCGCCCGTCACGGCGGCGTCCACATCGGCGTCGTCGAAGACGATGAAGGGCGCATTGCCCCCCAGCTCCAGCGACAGCTTCTTGAGCGTCGGCGCGCCCTGCGCATAAAGCATCTTGCCCACCGGGGTGGAGCCGGTGAAGGTCAGCTTGCGCACCACCGGGCTTTCCATCAGCGCGCCGCCGATGGCGGCGGCGTCACCGGTCACCACGTTGAACACGCCGGCGGGCACGCCCGCTTCCTCGGCCAGAGCGGCCAGCGCCAGAGCGCTAAAGGGCGTTTCGGGCGCGGGCTTGAGGATCACCGTGCAACCGGCGGCCAGCGCCGGGCCGACCTTGCGGGTGATCATCGCCGCCGGGAAGTTCCACGGGGTGACCGCCGCCACCACGCCCACCGGCTCGCGCCAGACCATGATGCGCTGGTCGTGGCGCGGGGCCTGAATGATTTCGCCATCGATGCGGCGGGCTTCCTCGCCGAACCAGCGGATAAAGCTGGCGGCATAGAGGATCTCGCCGCGCGCCTCGGCCAAGGGCTTGCCCTGCTCGGCGGTGAGGATCTGGGCCAAAGCTTCGGAATCGCGCAGCATGAGGTTGTACCAGGCGATCAGAATGTCGGCGCGTTCCGCCGCCGGGCGGGCGCGCCATTCGACCAGAGCCTTCTCAGCCGCCGCGATGGCCTGCTGCGTGGCCGCCGCGCCCAGATAAGGCACACTGCCCAGCACCGCGCCATTGGCGGGGTTGGTGACATCGGTGGTGTCGGCGGCGGCGATCCATGCGCCGTCGATATAGGCCTTGTCGCGGAAGGGAGGGAGCTGGGTGATGCTCATGCCACCACCTCCGCGCCGTGATCGCTCATCTTGCCGCGATGGTAGAGCAGAACCGCGCCATCCTGCTGGTCGATGCGCTGCACCTCGCCCACGACGATCAGGTGATCGCCGCCGTCATAGTCCTTCCACAGGCGGCATTCGATCACGGCGGTGGCGCCCGGCAGGATCGGATTGCCCAGATCGCTGACCGAGAACGCCAGCGCCGCCACCTTGTCCGCTCCCTTGGAGGCGAAGGCCATGGCCACATCCTGCTGCCCTGCGGCCAGAATATGGATGGCAAAGCGCTCGCCGCGCACCAGATGCGGATAGGTGGCAGACGTGCGCGAGGGGCACACCAGCACCAGTGGCGGGTCCATCGAAAGCGAGCTGAAGGCACTGGCGGTGAAGCCCACCATGCGGCCATCCTCGTCGGTGGTCGTCACCACGGTGACGCCCGAGGCGAAGCTGGCCATGGCTTGACGGAACAGGGCGGGGTCGATTGTCTGAATGGTCATGGGTCTCACCGCATCACAAAGGGGTCGCCCATCGGCTGTTCCGACAGGTTGACCCACACAGTCTTCAGTTCGGTGTAATCGAGCACGGCGTGAATACCGCCTTCGCGGCCATAGCCGCTGGCGCCATAACCGCCGATCGGCGCCATGGCCGAAACGGCGCGATAGGTGTTCACCCAGACGATCCCGGCATGAACATCGCGGGCAAAGCGATGGCCGCGCGCCATGTCACGGGTCCAGATGCCTGCGGCCAGCGCGTATTCGGTGCCATTGGCCAGTTCGAGCGCCTCGGCCTCGGTTTCGAAGCGCATGATCGCGGCAACAGGCCCGAAGACCTCATTCTGCACGATGTCCAGCGTGGGCGTCTCGGCGGCGATCAGCGTGGGCTCGTAGAACCAGCCTGCGCGGCCTGCGGGGCGCTGCCCACCGGCCAGCACCTGCGCGCCCTGTTCGCGGGCGCGCTCGACCATGCTCTCGACGATGCCCAGCTGCTGCTCGGTGGCCATGGGGCCCATGTCCGAGGCCGGGTCGAGCGGATCGCCGATGGCGATGCGCGCCATGCGCTCCTTCAGCGCGGCGACGAAGCGGTCATAGATCCCGGCCTGCACCAGCAGGCGCGAACCCGCGACACAGCTCTGGCCCGAGGCGGCATAGACACCCGCCACCGCGCCATTGACCGCGCCTTCCAGATCGGCGTCGTCAAAGACGATGTTGGCCGATTTGCCGCCCAGCTCCAGCGAAAGCTTGGCGAAATTGTCCGCCGTGGCGCGGATGACGTGACGCGCCGTGGATGGCCCGCCGGTGAAGGCCACGCGGCGCACCAGCGGATGGCTGGTGAGCGCGGTGCCCGCGCCCGCGCCAAAGCCGGTGACGACATTGACCACGCCATCGGGGAAGCCCGCTTCCCTGGCCAGCGCGGCAAAGCGCAGAATGCTGGCCGAGGCATGCTCGGAGGGTTTGACGACAATGGTGTTGCCCGCCGCCAGCGCCGGAGCCAGCTTGATCGCCGTGAGATAGAGCGGGCTGTTCCACGGGATGATCGCGGCCACCACGCCCAGCGGCTCGGGCACGGTGAAGGCGAACATGTCCGCCTTGTCGATGGGCAGGGTGCTGCCTTCTAGCTTGTCGGCAAGGCCACCGGCATAGTGGAAGAATTCGGGCAGATAGGCCAGCTGGCCGCGCGTTTCGCGGATCAGCTTGCCATTGTCGCGGGTTTCCAGCTCGGCCAGTTTTTCGCCGTGCTGCGCCACCAGATCGCCCAGCCTGCGCAGTAATTTGCCGCGCGCCGTGGCGGTCAGGCCGCGCCATGCGGGCGAGCGGAAGGCATCATGAGCGGCGCGCACGGCGCGGTCGGCGTCAGCGGCGTCGGCATCGGGCAGGATCGCCCAGGCCTCGCCCGTGGCCGGGTTCTGCGAGGCATAGGTGCGACCGGACAGCGCATCGACCTGCTGCCCTCCGATCAGCATCTTGAAATGGGTCTGGCTCATTCGGACTCTCCGTAAGCGCGTGCCTCTTGCGGGAGGCTGTGCAGGAAATCTTTTAGCACGGCGTTCGTTTCGGCGGGCATTTCGACCGGCATCATATGGCGTGCGCCCGGCACGATGGTCAGCCGCGCGCCGGGAATGCGCTGGGCCAGCGCCCAGGACATCGCCGGGGTGGAGCCGACGTCGAACTCGCCGGTCGTCACCAGAACGGGCACGGCGATGGTGGCGACGCGATCGGCGCCGAAGGCATCCTGCGTGGCGAACAGGCGGTAGGATGCTTCATAGCCCTGCGGATCGTTGGCGGCAAAAGCCTGTCGGAGATCGGCGATATAGGCCGGGCTGGCGGCGCGAAATTCAGGACTGAACCAGCGCTCGATGGCCGCATCCATATTGGCCCCCGGGCCATTCGCCTGAACATCGGCCACGCGGGCGAGAATAGTGGCGCGCACGGCAGGCTCACGCTCGAAGACGCCGTTCATCAGCACCAGAGCGTTCAGACGCTCGGGGTAGAGGAAGGCGAAGGCGCGCGCGACCAGCGCGCCCATCGAGAAGCCGACCAGCACCGCCTTCTTCACGCCCGCCAGATCGAGCAGGCCGGCGACATGCCGGGCGTAATCGTCCAGCGTGGCGTTGGCGGGCGGGGTGGGGCTGGCGCCATGGCCCAGCATATCCACGGCGATCATGCGGTAATGCGGACGCAGCGCGGCGACCTGCGCCGGCCACATGGCGCGGGACAAGCCCACGCCATGGATCAGCACGACAACCGGCAGATCACCACCGGTGTCGTCGAAAGCGGCCCGTTCGGGCAGGGGGGGCAGAGAGGCTGCCACGATCAGCCCTGCGCCGCCTTTTCCGCCGCGATGGCTTCCAGATCGAGATAGCGGTTGCCGATGCGCGGATGCACGCGGCCACCATCGGCGGCGCCCAGCACGATCACGATTTCATCATCGAGCGGCGCGTCGGAAATGGCGAATTCGCCGGTGATGTAGTGCGAGCGCGCGCCCTCATCGTCCTTGTGCATCATCGGCACCTGGATCGAGGTGTTCTGCCCGCCGCGCTTGTTGGTGAAGCTGAGGTAGGATTTGGCGTTCACCGCCTCGCGATAGTGGTTGCCGAAGCGCAGCGTGTGGATCAGCGCCGAGGCATGCTCGATCTCGCCCGCGCCGCCCACGACGGCGGCCTTGCCATAGGCCTCGATCTTGTCGGCGCCGCCGATCAGGGCGCACAGGCGCTCCACCATCAGCGCGCCCAGATCCGAGGCGATGGCCTTGATCTCGGGCTGCAGGTCCTCGACGAAACCGCGCCCGGCCCAGGGATTCTTGACCACGGCGGCCAGCAGAACGGTGGTGACGGGCTTGGCGGCTTCCTTGCCGCCCTCGATGCGAACGTCCTCGATGTAGCTGACCAGCTTGCGAATCTTGAGCGTCATGGCGCGCCTCCTGATGTGTATGTTGTCGGATGGTATACCAAGACAATAGACAGGGTTCGCCCTTTCTGTCAAAGAGAGAATTGAGACAGGGCGAAAGATAAAATGGTTGAGACTCTAGAGAAAATTGAGAACCGCCCGCAGACGCTGCGGCTGATCGCGCTGGACCGTGTGCGCGATGCGGTGATGGAAGGGCGAATCGCGCCGGGCGAGCGGCTGGTGGAGCGCACGCTGGCGGAAAGCCTGGGCGTCAGCCGCTCGGTGATCCGCGAGGTGATCCGCAATCTGGAATCCGAAGGGTTGGTGGAAAGCGCCCCTTCCGGGCCGCGTCTGGCCACCATTTCGCCCGCGCAGGCGCAGCAGATCTATGAAATCCGCAGCCAGCTGGAGTCTTCCGCCGCCGCCGCTTGCGCCGAAGCCTCGACGCCCGAGGTGGTCAGCCAGCTGGCAGCCGCGCTGAAGGCGATCCGTCAGGCGCATGACGATCGCAATCCGATTGGCGCGCTGCGCGCCTCGACCCGCTTTTACGAGATCATCTTCATGACCGGCCAGCATGATATCGCCTGGGATATCGTGCAGCGCCTGAATGGCCGGATCAGCCAGATGCGGGCGATGACTTTGTCTGTCGTGGGCCGTCAGGCGGCGGGGTTGAAGCGCCTGTCGAAGATCGTTGCCGCCATCGCCGACCGCAATCCCGCCGCCGCCAGCAGCGCCTGCCGCCAGCATGTGCAGGAAGCCGCGACGATCGCGATCAAGATGCTTCAGGAGTCGGAAGGCGCGCGCTAGGCGGGGTTCCCGCCGGTTGCATGCTGCGTACAAAAAATGGCCGGGAGCAGCGTGATGCCCCCGGCCAGTGAGAAGACGGCGAGAAGGTGGGCCGTCAAAACTTGGCGCGAACTCCGAACTCGAAGGTCCGGTCATAGGCATTGACCGATTTTGGCAGCAGCGGCGTGCCGTAATAATCGTTCAGCGTGTTGCGGGTGAGGTTGGTGGCATCGAAGGTGATGGCGATCTTCTTGGTCAGATCATAGCTGATCGAAGCGTCCAGCTGCCCGATCGGCTTGTAGATCAGCGGACGATTGGCGGCATCGCCCGAGGTCGTCTCGACATATTTGCTGCGCCAGTTGTAGGCGACGCGCACCGAGACCGGGCCCTTCTCATAAATGCCGATCAGATTGTAGCTGTTCCTGGAAAGACCTTCCAAAGGCACGCTCTGCCCGGGGATGGGGCTGGGCGCATGGCTGTCGACAAAGGTGTAGTTGGCCTGCAGGCCCAAGCCGTTGAAGGGAGCGGGCAGAAAGTCGAAAAAGGTCTGATAACCGACTTCGATCCCCTTTACCGTGCCATTGTTGCCATTGACCGGGCGTGTCATCAGGAAAGGCTGGCCGTTGATGGTCTCCTGCGTCGAGACATTCTGGATAAAACCGTCGACTTTCTTGAGGAAGGCCGCCGCATACAGAATGTTGGTCTTGGAAATATACCATTCCAGTGAGGTGTCGAACTGGTCGGCCTTGAGCGGCTTGAGGTTGGGATTGCCCGCCGATCCGGTCAGGAAGGCATAGGCCAGGCTTTGCGCCGGGGTCAGCTGACTAAAGGCCGGGCGCGTCACCACCTTGGAGATCGCACCGCGCAGATAGAGCTTTTCGGTCAGCTTGGCGCGGATGTTGGCGCTGGGCAGCCAGCTGCCGTAATCGCTGTTGGCGTTGATCGGCGCATAGCCGCCGCCCTGCTGGTTCTGGAAGCCGGTGACGCTTTCCTTCGTCTTCACATAGCGCAGCCCGGCATTGCCATCGAACTGGATGCCGCCCAGCGTGAAGCTGTAATTGGCCATCAGATAGGCGGCATAGGTGGTTTCGGCGATGTCATAGAGCTGCGAGGGATCGTCGGCAGGCGTGCCGGGACCAAAGCCGAACAGCTGGCGGGCAAAGGCGATATCGCGCACCAGATTGATGTTGGGCAGGGCGAATTGCTGCAGGCTGAGGTTGTAATCGCCCCGGAACACCTGATTGGGCGTGGTGGTCAGCAGGCCTTTCACATTGCCCGGCAGCGGCAGATCGGTGCGATCGCTGAGCGAATAATCATTGGTGAAGCCGCTGTGATGCGAGGTGCGGCGCGCATAGCGCAGACCGGCCTGAAGGTTTCTCAGGAAACCGCCCAGTTCATAGGTCGCATCGAGACGCCCGCTGACCTCTTCGCCGACATTGCGGTGATATTCGTCCTGAAAATTGTCGAAGCGATAGGCGTTGAAATCATTGGGGTTGAAGCCGGAAACTTGCGGGTTCGGGATGAAATTGCGCAGATCCAGCGTGTAGGAGGGCGCATTGGCATAGATGCCGATCTGGCGCATATCGTCCCAGCCGGAGCTGCGGGTGTAATTGCCCTCTCCGGTGATCTTCAGGCGATCCTGCTCCCACTTGCCGCCCAGCGCGATCTGATAGGTGGTGTAGGCGCTGTCCTGTGCATAGGTGGCCGGGGCGAATTTGGCATTGGCATAGGAACCATACTGGAAATAGTTGGTGCCCGGCGCAAAGGTAAAAGGTGCCACTGCGGTTGCCGGTGAGGCACGGAAGCCGCTGGTGCCGGTGCGCACGTAAGCGGTCAGATTGTCCTCGCGGTTGTCGACGCGTTCGAAGGCGCCGTCCAGATAGAACTCCAGATTGCTGGCCGGGCGCCACTGAGCCGAGGCGTTCACGCCCCAGCGCTTGCGGCTGCCATTGGTGTAGCGCGTGCCCGCATCGGTGACGGCGGTGATGGCATCGCCCGCATCCTGCTGGCCATTGCCGTTGAGGTCGAGCAGATCGGTGCGGGTCTGATAGGCGCCGGTGGCATTACGGAACGAACCGTAATGGCGCGCTTGATAGGCGGCGCTGACCAGCAGGCCGACCTCGCCCACGCTGGTGTCAAAACGGTTGCTCCACAGCGCCGAGACGCGCGGGTCCACCTTTTTGGCGATGTCGCCGTAGAAGCCCTTGGCGGTGATGGATTTCTCGCTGCCCTTGAAGTCGAAGGGGCGGCGCAGGCGGATGTCGACCACGCCGCCGATGCCGCCCTCGATCTGATCGGCGGACGAGGTCTTGTAGACATCCACCCCGGCCAGCAGCGCGGCGGGAATGTCACCCAGCGCGATGGTGCGGCCCGAGGTGGTGAAGTAATCGCGCCCGTTGACCAGTTGCTGCACCTGAGACAGCCCGCGGATCGCTACGCCGGAGCCCTCACCCTGGCTGCGGGTGATCTGCACGCCGGTGACGCGCTGCAGCGCCTCGGCCACATTGTTGTCGGGCAGCTTGCCGATGTCTTCGGCGACGATTGAATCGACGATCTGATAGGCGTTGCGCTTGATGCCGATCGCGGTGGAGAGGCTGGCGCGCACCCCGCTGACCACGATCTCGTGATCGTCGGCGGCCGGTGCTGCTTGCGATGCGGTGGCATTGCCTGCGGCCGGAGCCTGCTGCGCCCATGCTGTGGTTGCCGTCAGGCCGGAAAGCAGTGCGCAGGACGCGAGTAACAGTGATCTGGTCATTGAGCCCCTCCATAATTATCTGACCACAATATCTCACTTTGGTCATACCACAACTATTTATCCGACAATTTTTTCCGGAAAGCGGTCTGGCCTGCGGCGAAAGCGGAGGCGTGCCAAGGCTGGGGTGTGGCGAATGAGGCGATGGAAGTAGAAATTTTATCACGCAATTATAGTGATATAAATGCTATGCGTGCGCCATGCGAGCCATGCGCTTTGCGACCATGAGTCATGGCTGAACCGGATGGCAGCCCGTCTTTCGAAAATTGGACAGATCACCCATCGACCAATTCTTGAACATTCATCGGATCACGGATATGGAATGGTCTGATAATATCAGCATGCCAACGCGGGAGAACAAGCGTGAGATTTTCGAAGCGACAGGTCATCCAGTCTCTGGGCGCGGCGGGCGCTGCGGCCCTGAGTTCTCAGGGCCGATCCGCGACTCGCGGCGCTGCCGGCCCGCGCGTCACCCTGTCGATCCGCTCACCCTTCCAGCCGGTGCAAAGGGCGGCGCAGGATCTGGCGCGGGATCTGGAAACCGTGCTGAACGCCACGGTGGATGTCGTCCCCGATCAGGCGCCCGCGCAGAATGGGCTCCATATCGCCATCGCCACCAGCAACCAGGGCGCGCGCGAAAGCTTCTCGCTCAGCCGCCATGGCAACCGCGTCGATCTGGTCGGCGCGGATATGCGCGGTACGATCTATGCGATCTATCAGTTCAGTCAGGACCATCTGGGTGTCGACCCCATGGGTTTCTGGACAGACCACCAGCCCGCGCGCCTCACCCAAATCGCCATGAAGGATGGCGCCCGTATCCAGTTCGCCGGGCCGGTGATCGAATACCGCGGCTTCTTCGTGAACGATGAGGACCAACTCACCGGCTGGGCCCCGGCCAAGCCGGAAGACCGTACCAACATCGATCCCGCGGTGATGGACAAGGTCTATGAGACGATCCTGCGGCTCAAGGGCAATATGGTGGTGCCCAGCACCTGGCCTTTCCCCGATGATCCCCAGATCAAGGCGGCCAGCGCGCGCGGCCTGATCGTCAACCAGCATCACGCCACGCCGGTGGGGATGAACGCCGCCCGCTGGCCCGAACATGTGCCCTACAATTACACGCAGCACCCCGACATTTTGCGCAACGCCTGGAAAAATTCCATCGCGCTGTATGACAAGGATCAGGAGGTGCTGTGGACGGTGGGCATGCGCGGCCTGTCGGATGTGTCCTATGCCTCGATGGATCCCAGCGTGGTGGGCAACAAGCCGCGCATGGGGGAACTGGCCGGGCAGGCCATGCGCGAGCAGATGGCGCTGGTGCGCGCCCGCTTTCCCAACGCCCGCTTCGTCACCAACCTGTGGTCCGAAGGCGCCGAGCTGATGCGCGAGGGCCATCTGAAAATCCCCGAGGAGGTGATCATCGCCTGGCCCGACGAAGGCTGGGGCAAGATCCGCGACGACGGTCAGGTCGGCAAGGGGCAGGGGTTTTACTTCCACGTCGCCATGCTGAACGGCAAGGCGAACCAGCTTTCCGAAATGGTCCCGGTGGAACGCATCCATGAGGAATTTGGCCGCTTTATCCACGCCGGCGCGACGCGTTTCGCGCTGGTCAATGTCAGCGATCTGCGCGCCGTGGCCATGACCGCGAAGGCGACGCTGGACACCGCCTGGAACGGCGTGCCCGCCAGCGCTTCGGCCCGCGCCTATTATGCGGGCTGGGCCAGGGGCCAGTATGGGCCCAACGCCGCCGAAAGCCTCGCCGAATTTTACCCCGCCTATTTCAAGGGTCTGCCGCGCCTGCCCCTGAACGAAGGCACCGGGGGTGGCATGGAATATGGCGACCAGCGCTACCAGGAGCTGTCGCGCAGCCTGATGCTGCGCACCATGATCGATCCGCCCTATTACCGCACCATCGCGCAGTCGCCGCAATGGTGGCCGCCGCGCATGGTCGATTATGGCAAGAGCGCGGCGGACGCCAAACGCTGGGTTGATGAGGTCTCCGCGCGGGAGATCGCCACCTGCACCGCCGCCCAGCCCCGCTTCGATGCGCTGCTCAAACAGGCGTTGGCGATCCTGCCGCAGGTGGCGCCCGAGCGGCGCGACTATTTCCAATATGCCGTGCTGACCATGCTGTCGGTCAACCGCAACGGTAATGCGATGCTGTTGGCGGTCAGCCATGCGGTGCGGGCGGCTCTGGCGGGCGATCAGGCGCGGGCGCTGGGTCAGGCGGATGCCGCCTTGGCCCAGATCGCCGAGATCCGCCGCTATCAGGCCTATGCCACCTATGGCAAATGGCAGAACTGGTGGCGCGGCGAGTGGCTGACCAACATCGACTCCACCGCCGACTGGCTGGCCACCTTCAAAAAATGGGTGGTGGACCCGATCGGTACCACCCCCGTGCCGATCATGGAGACCGACTGGGAGGCCTATTACCGCATCCTGAAGTATCAGGGCACGCGCTCGGTGGATGTGCGCCCCTGATCCGGCGGCGCTGCGATTTGACCGGCCTGCCGCCCGTGATAAGGCTCGGGAAGGCTGGATCGAAGGGGCGGGGGCGGCATGATGGAATGGAGCGATCTGCGGGTCTTTCTGGCCATCGCCCGCACCGGCACTTTGGGTGCGGCGGCGCGGGTGCTGGGGCAGACCCAGCCGACCATGGGCCGCCGCCTGCGCGCGCTGGAGGAGGCCATCGGCCACACGCTGTTCCAGCGCACAGCCGAGGGTTTCGTGCTGACCGATGAGGGCAGCCTCGTGCTGGCGCATGCCGAAAGGATCGAGGAGGAGACGCTGGCCTTCCAGCGCGAACTGAGCGGCAATGAGGGGCAGCTGGAGGGTCTGCTGCGCCTGTCCTGCTCGGAATGGTTCGGCAGCTGCCTGCTGGCCCCGGTGCTGGCCGCGTTCGGTGCGCGCCATCCGGGCGTCTGCGTGGAGTTGCTGACCGATGCGCGGCTCTACAGCCTGCCGCGCCGGGAGGCGGATATGGTGTTCCGCATCAAGCCTTTCGATGAGCCGGAGGTGGTGTCCCGCCGCTTGTTGCATATGCCCTATGCCGTCTACGCCGCGCCGGGTTTCGATCCTTCGGGGCTGGGCGACGGGCAGGGCGCCCGGCTCATCACCATGGACACCGGCTTTGCCCAGATGGCCGATGCCGTCTGGCTGCGCCAGCGCCTGCCCGAGGCGACCGTGGCCTTCCGCAGCAACAACCGGCAGGTTCAGGCGCGCCTCTGCGCCGATGGCGCCGGGCTGGCCGTGCTGCCCCGCCCGCTGGGCGACGCCACCCCCGGCATCGCCGCCATCGATCTGGGCGAAGCGCCGCCGGGGCGCGACACTTTTGTGGGCTATCACAAGGATATGCGGCGGCTGGCGCGGATGCGGGCCCTGCTGGATCTGGTGGTGGAGCGGCTGGCCAATTAGGCCCAAACAAATATGCATGACTTACATGCAACATCGTTGATTTTCGCATGAGCCATGCGGGCCGATGATGGGGACCACAGGAAGCAACCCCCTATCAGCGAGAACCATCATGCAAGCAGCTCTTCTTGAAACCCATGCCTCGGCCTTCACCCTCGCCACGATCACGCTGCCTGAGCCCGGCTCCGGGCAGCTGCGCGTGCGGATCGCGGCCAGCGGCGTCAATCCGCTCGATCTGAAAATCCATCAGGGGCAGGCCGCTCATGCGCAACACCCGCTGCCCGCCGTGCTGGGCCTCGATCTGGCGGGCACTGTTGAGGCTGTCGGTGAGGGCGTGACCCGCTTCCGCCCCGGCGATGCGGTCTATGGCATGACCGGCGGTGTTGGCGGCCATCAGGGATCGCTGGCGCAGGCGGCCATCGTGGCTGCCGATCTGCTGGCGCTCAAGCCCGCCAATCTGTCGATGCGCGAGGCTGCCGCCTTGCCGCTGATCACCATCACCGCCTGGGAAGGCATGGTGGACCGCATGGCCGTGCAAGCCGGAGACACCGTGCTGGTGCAGGGCGGCGCGGGCGGTGTCGGGCATATTGCGGTGCAGATCGCCCTCTCGCGCGGGGCGGAGGTTTTCGCCACGGGTTCGGCCAGCCAGCGGGGCGTGATCGAAAGGCTGGGCGCGATCTTTATCGACCGCGATGAGCCCGTTGCCGATTACGTCGCGCGCTTTACGGCGGGCGAGGGTTTCGACCGCGTCTACGATACTGTGGGCGGCGTGGGGCTCGATGCCTCCTTTCAGGCGGTGCGTCGCTTTGGCCATGTCGCCAGCTGTCTGGGCTGGGGGGCGCATGGGCTGGCGCCGCTGTCCTTCAAGGGGGCCAGCTATTCGGGCGTCTTCACGCTGATGCCGCTGCTGTCGGGCGTGGGGCGGGCGCATCACGGCGCCATTCTGGCGCAGGCCGCGCAGCTGGTCGAGGCGGGCAGCCTGCTGCCGATGGTCGATCCGCGCCATTTCACGCTGGAGACCGTGTGCGATGCCTATCGCATCCTGCGCAACGGAGAAGCGCGCGGCAAGATCGTGATCGATATCGCGGAGGAAGAATGAGGGCGCGACAGCATCGGTCATGTCGGCGATGCTGAACTGACATGAACTGAAACCGGAACGGACTTGGACCGCGACGGGCGCACGAGCTAGCCAAAGGATCAGGATTACAGCACAGGAATGGGAAGAAGCGATGACTTCGGCAGGTAAAATGGGCCCGGGCGACATGGCCGCAACAATCGGTTCGGGGCTGTTGTCTTTCCCCGTCACGCATTTCGATGCCGATTTGCAGTTCGAGGAAGCCCCCTACCGCGAGCATTGCGCCTATATGCTCGAGCACGAAGTGGTGGCGCTGTTCGCGGCGGGCGGCACGGGCGAAATCTTCGCTCTGAGCCCGCAGGAGATCCTCACGGTGACGCGCGCGGCGGCCGAGGAAACCGCCGGCCGCGTGCCGGTGATCGCCGGTTGCGGTTATGGTTCGGCCATCGCGCTGGAAATCGCGCGCGGGGCCGAAAAGGCCGGCGCCGATGGCCTGCTGCTGCTGCCGCCCTATCTGGTGGGTGGCAAGCAGGAAGGCCTGGCCGCGCATATCGAATCCGTCTGCAAGGCCACCAATCTTGGCGTCATCGTCTACAACCGTGGCACCGCCATTGTGAACGAGGACACGCTGGCGGGTCTTTGTGATCGCAATCCCAACCTCATCGGCTACAAGGATGGCGTCGGTGATGTGGAATTGATGATGCGGATCTACAACAAGCTGGGTGATCGCCTGACCTATGTCGGCGGCCTGCCCACGGCGGAAACCTTCGCCCTGCCCTATCTGGAAATGGGCGTGACGACCTATTCCTCGGCCATCTACAACTTCATGCCGGAATGGGCGGTGAAGTTCTACAAGGCGGTGCGCGCGCGCGATCACGCGCTGGTGCATGACATGCTGCGCAATTTCGTGCTGCCCTACATCGCCCTGCGCGACAAGGGCCGGGGTTATGCCGTCTCCATCGTGAAGGCGGGCATGGATGTGGTGGGCCGCCCCGCCGGGCCGCTGCGTCCGCCGCTGACCGGGCTGCTGCCCGAGGAAATGGATCAGTTGGCCGAGCTGGTCAGCAAGGCGCGGGCGTCAGTTTAAAATGGGGGGTCTGATGGGTGCTGCGCCCGTTATTGCCGCCATGCGTGTCGTGCCCGTGGCGGGGCAGGATTCGATGTTGCTCAACCTGTCGGGGGCTCACGGGCCTTTCTTCACGCGCAACATCGTCATCCTGACCGACAGCGACGGGCGCACCGGCCTTGGCGAAGTCCCCGGCGGCGAGGCGATCCGCCAGACGCTGGAGGACGCGCGCCCGCTGGTGGTGGGCAAGCCCCTGGGCACCCATGCCAGCGTGGTGGCGCAGGTGGGCAAGGCCTTCGCCAGTCGCGATGCGGGCGGGCGCGGTCTGCAGACCTTCGATCTGCGCACCACCATCCACGCCCAGACCGCTATTGAGGCGGCGATGCTTGACCTGCTGGGCCAGCATGTGGGCGTGGCGGTGGCCGATCTGCTGGGCACCGGGCGCCATCGCGACCGGGTCGAGATGCTGGGTTATCTGTTTTACGTTGCGGACCCAGCAAAGACCGATCTGCCCTATCGCGACGAAAGCGATAGCGCCGACGCATGGGACCGCCTGCGCAACCGCGAGGCGGTGACGCCCGAAGGCGTGGTGGCTTTGGCCAGGGCGGCTCAGGCGCGCTATGGCTTCCGCGATTTCAAGCTGAAGGGCGGGGCTCTACCTGGCGATGAGGAAGTGCTGGCGGTGCGGGCCCTGAAAGAGGCCTTCCCCGAGGCCCGCATCACGCTGGACCCGAACGGCGCATGGTCTCTGGCGGAAGCCGTGCGTCTGATGAAGCCGCTGGGCGATGTGCTGGCCTATGCCGAAGACCCCTGCGGCGCGGAGAACGGCTTTTCGGGCCGCGAGGTGATGGCCGAGTTCCGCCGCGCCACCGGCCTGCCGACCGCAACCAACATGATCGCCACGGACTGGCGGCAGATGGCGCATTCGCTGTCGCTGCAGTCGGTGGACATCCCGCTGGCCGATCCGCATTTCTGGACGATGGAAGGCGCGGTGCGCGTCGCTCATCTCTGCGATGCCTTCGGCCTGACCTGGGGCAGCCACTCGAACAATCACTTCGACATTTCGCTGGCGATGTTCACCCATTGCGCGGCGGCGGCTCCCAGCAAGGTGACGGCCATCGATACGCACTGGATCTGGCAGGATGGCGCGGCCTTGACCCAAGATCCGCCGAGGATCGTGGACGGTCATGTCGATCTGTCGTCGAAGCCGGGCCTTGGTCTGGTTCTGGATGAGGACCGGTTGGCAGCCGCGCATGAGCTGTATCAGCGCCATGGGCTTGGTGCGCGCGACGATGCGGCTTCGATGCAATATCTGATCCCGGGCTGGACTTTCGATAACAAGAAGCCCGCTTTGGTGCGTTGAAGGAGTTTAGAAGGGATTAAATGCGAGGGTCATAACCCTCGCGCTCCCTTTAATGTCTACGTTGCGCATAGGGTTCGGCCTTGGAGCAACGTTTGCAGCGCCGCAGGCAGTATTCGCAGCGCAGCGCTGAAGGATTGAGAGCCTGCGGCGCCTCAGGTGGTGCAGGTGGAGAGGTGGGGCGCTTCAATTCGGCGCCACCACCTTCTCGTCGGGAGACGGAATGGGAGCGCGAGGGGGTAACCCCCTCGCATCTTTCCTTTCTTCTACAAAATTCCAAACCCTGCCTTCGGGCTGGAAGCCTCCCCGGCCTCCAGCCCGTCTTTTTAAGCGTGCTGGGCGGCCTGCATCAGGCCGCGAATATGGCCATAGGCGAAGGCGAAGCTCTGCAACGCGGCCTCGGGGTGGCCGGGGATTTCGGGAACGTGGTCGGGCATCAGCATGCCGTCGTAGCCTACTTCGGCATAGGTCATCAGTGCCTTGTAGAGATCGACATCGCCCTCGTCGGGGAAGGCCTCGCGGAAGTGGCCGCGATGGCCGACGATGTTGCGGAAGTGGACGTTGAAGATCTTCTTGCGCGTGCCGAAATAGCGGATCACGTCGAAGATCTGCTCGGCTGGGCGTTCCAGATCCTCGCTGATCGTGCCCTGGCAGAAATTCAGGCCGTGATAGGCGCTCTCGCGGATCGAGATGAAATGCTTCAGGCCTTCCACCGTGCCCAGCACGCGGTTGATACTCTGGTAGCCTTGGGGCCCCACGCCGGGGTCTTGCGGGTGGCAGGCGATGCGCACCTTGTACTCATTGGCGACGGGCACGACGTGATCGAGGAACCAGGTGATGCGCTCCCAGAACTGCTCGGCATTGACGGGACCGGCGCGGGTGAGGGGCGGCTGGGGCTTGGCGCTGGCCTCGTCCCAGGCGGAGAACATGGCATCGCCCCGGCCTTGTTCATGGTGGTTGCGCAGCACGCCCAGCAGGCTCATGTTGTATTTGATGCAGGGCACGCCCGCCGCCGCGCAGGCGCGGATCTGGTTTTGGAAGGCTTCCACCTCCCGCTCGCGCTCGGGGCTGCTGGCCAGCATGATGCCGCCGTGGGCCTCCTTGTCGATATGGCTGGAGGGCAGGAGCAGCGGGTGGAAGATGGCCAGCGTCAGCTTGTGCCTTTCGGCCATCTCGCGCACCGCTTTCACCTCATCGGCGGTGGAATAGAGGCGGCCTTGCGAGCGTTCGCCCTCCGCCGCGATATGGGTGACGCCATAACGGGCGAGGAAGGCGAAATGCTCGTCATTGGACGGGCTGCTCTGGCACCCCAGCTTCATCAGCAGTTTTGGACGGGCGCCGGGGCTAGGGTGTTTTGCAGCGGTGGCGGCATAGGCGGGCAGGCCCGCGCCCACTGCGCTGCCGGCGGCTGCTCCCGCGCCGATGCTGGCCAGAAAGTCGCGTCGATCCATCAGTCCTCTCCTGTTTTGATGGCAGGACTTTAGGTCGGCCCGGCGCGCCTCAACAATCGCGACTGGGCATGAAGCGATGCGGCTGCGCTATCGATCAATCCGCCGCGCAAAGCGCCTCCAGCCTGGGCACCAGCGCCAGCAGGGCGGGATTGTCGGCATCGCGGGTCCAGGCGGCGTGGAGTTCCACCACGGGCTCGGCCTCCTCCATTTCGGAGAAGACCACGCCATCGGGATGCAGCCGGCGAGAGCTTTCGGGCACCAGCGCATAGCCATGCCCCGCGCCCACCAGCATCAGGATCGTGTGGATTTGCGCCAGATACTGCACATGGCGCGGCTCGGCCCTGGCGCCGGTGAACAGGCCCACCAGCAGATCGTGGAAATAGCGGGCCTTGTCAGGCGCATACATGATGAAGGGCAGATTGTCGAAATCGGCGAGGCGGCGGGGGCGGTCACCCTCGGGCACGCTGGCGGGGGAGCAGACGATAAAGCGCTCGCGCAGCACCGGCAGCGATTCCAGATCGGGGTGGCGCACGGGCGGGCGCAGGAAGCCCAGATCGATCCGCCCGGCCAGCAGGCTGTCGAGCTGCTCGCCCGAGACCATTTCCTTCAGCACAAAGCGCACATCGGGCGCGGCCTGCTGGGCATTGGCGATAAAACGCGGCAGGAAGCTGTAGCCCGAGGCGGCGGTGAAGCCCAGGCTGACCAGCCCCTGCTTGCCTTCCGCGGCGGCGCGGGCGGTGGCAATGGCGCTGTCGGCCAGATGGACCACACGGCGCGCCTCGGGCAGGAAGGCCATCCCCGCCGCCGTCAGCTTGACCGAGCGGCTGGAGCGGTGGAACAGCTCCACCTTCATGATGCGTTCGAGCACCTGAATATGGCGCGAGAGCGGCGGCTGCGTCATGTTGAGCCGCTGCGAGGCGCGCCCGAAATGCAATTCTTCCGCCACTGCCACAAAGCAGCGGAGCTGGATCAGTTCAAACACATGCGCCCCTTCCTCACCCTATGCGCTCACCATCGGCCAAGCGCGGGCAGGATACAAGCCTTTCGGACGGTATTGCCGGTATGGGGAAGGGGCATAGGTCTCAATATCTGGGCTGCTTGCCGGAAAAGCCGGGATCGTATTTGCGCATCTGGCCCAGATCGTCACGGGTGCGGATGGCGATGCGGTTGAAGGTGGCATGGGCGCGGGCGAGGCGCTCGCGGTCCAGCTCCACGCCAAGGCCCGGCGTATCGCCCACCCGCACGCAGCCGCCGCTGATTGGCACCTTGCCGCCCACCACGACCTCATCGGCATCCTCCACCCATGGATAATGCGTGTCGCAGGCGTAGGAGAGATTCGGCGTGGCGGCGGCGAGATGCGCCATGGCCATCAGGCTGATCCCCAGATGCGAGTTGGAATGCATCGAAAGGCCAAGGTTGAAGGTGCGGCACATGGCGGCCAGATTCTGGCTGGCGCGCAAGCCGCCCCAATAGTGGTGGTCCGAGAGAACGATCTGCACCGAATTGCGCTTGATGCTTTCCCGGAAGCCGTCGAAGCTGATGACCACCATATTGGTGGCCAGCGGCAGGCCGGTTTCGCGGTGCAAGTGCGCCATGCCGTCCAACCCGGCCACCGGATCTTCGTAATATTCGATCAGCGGGCCAAGCTTCTCGGCGGCGTCCAGCGCGGTCTGCATCGACCAGGCGCCATTGGGGTCGATGCGCAGCGGCAGGCCGGGGAAGGCCTTGGACAGGGCCTCGATGCTGGCGATCTCCACCTCGGGAGGCAGGGTGCCCGCCTTCAGCTTGATCGAGCCGAAGCCATACATGTCGATCATGCGTCTGGCCTGCGCCACGATCTGCTCGGGGGTGATGGCTTCGCCCCATTCATCCGGGGCTTCCTCGGGCTCGATGTGGCGCCCGTATTTGAAGAAGAGATAGGCGCTGAAGGGCACCTCGCGCCGCACCGCGCCGCCCAGCAGGGCGTGCAGCGGCAGGCCCGCCGCTTTGGCCTGAAGGTCCAGCAGGGCGACCTCGAAGGCCGAAAAGCAATTGGCCAGCAGGCGCGAGGGCTGCGATCCGGGCGCCAGCTCCGCACCGGCCTTGGCTGCGGGCAGTTTGGCCAGCTCTTCCTTGATGACCCGCTCCAGCCCGTTGAGATCGTGGATGTCCAGCCCGACCAGCGCTGGAGCGATGGCTGTCAGCGCGGCCAGCACCGGGGCATCGCCATAGCTTTCACCCAGACCAAGCAGCGCGCCCGCCTCGACCTCGATGATCGAGCGCAGGGCATAGGGCTCATGAATCCCCGCCGCATTGAGCAGTGGCGGATCGCGAAAGGCGATGGGCGTCACGCGCACGCCGGTGATGGTGGTCACAAACTCTCTCCCTATGGCTTTGCAGCAGGACATGGCGCGCAGCTCGCATCAAGACCAATGCCCATCCACTATCGAGCGATGCTGCCTTGGGCGTTGATCCTTCGCCTTGCCCCTCGCAATGGTGCAGGCAACGAAAGTCAGAACCGAGACGAGGATCAGCATGCCCAACGATCGTATCGCAGCCATCACGCTCAGCCTGGCGTGGGTGCCGCTGGCCACGCCGATTTCCGATGCCAAGGTCCTCACCGGGCGTCAGAAGCCGCTGACCCGCGTGGCCATGCTGTTCGCCGAGATCGAGACGGAAGAAGGCCACACCGGCCTCGGCTTCTCCTATTCCAAGCGCGCGGGCGGCCCCGGCATGTATGCCCATGCGCGCGAGGTGGCCGACAGCATCATCGGCGAGAACCCCGCCGACATCGGCCGCATCTGGAACAAGCTGGTCTGGGCGGGCGCCTCGGTGGGCCGCTCGGGGCTTTCGACGCAGGCGATCGCCGCCATCGACATCGCCCTGTGGGATCTGAAGGCCAAGCGCGCCGGTCTGCCGCTGGGCCGCCTGCTGGGGGCATGGCGCGATGGCGTGCCCAGCTACAACACCTCGGGCGGGTTCCTGTCCTCGCCGCTGGAGGAGGTGCTTGAGAATGTCGAGAAGAGCATCGCCAGCGGCATCGGCGGCATCAAGATCAAGGTCGGCCATCCTGACTCGAAGGTCGATCTGACGCGTCTGGATGCGGTGGCCAGGCAGATCGATGGTCGCGTGGCGCTGATGGTCGACGCCAACCAGCAGTGGGACCGCCCCACCGCCCTGCGCATGAGCCGCGCCATGGAGCAATATGGCCTCGTCTGGATCGAGGAGCCGCTCGACGCCTATGATATCGAGGGCCATGCCGCGCTGGCGGCCGCCATCGACACGCCGATCGCCTCGGGCGAGATGCTGGTGAGCGCTGCTGAGCATTTCGCGATGATCGATGCGCGCGCGGTGGACTTCATCCAGCCCGACGCCGCGCGCGTGGGCGGCATCACCCAGTTTCAGCGCGTGACCGCCCGCGCCGAGCAGGCGGGGCTGATGATGGCGCCGCATTTCGCCATGGAAATCCATGTCCATGTCTCCGCCGCCTATCCGCACAATGCCTGGGTCGAGCATTTCGACTGGCTGGACCCGCTGTTCAATGAGCGGCAGATTCTGGAAGGTGGCCTGATGATGCTGTCGGAGCGGCCCGGTCTGGGCGTGACGCTTTCGGAACAGGCCCGCGCCTGGACCGAAGCCTCGTGCCGGATCGACGCGAAGGGCTGCACCGATCACGCGCATGGATGAAAACCTTCGAAGGGGTCGGTTTTCCGGCCCCTTCCGCCGTGCCCGGCGTTAAACAGGCCATAAAAATCGACATTGACACCGGTGGCATCAATACCGCCTGCGAATAGGTCAATCGCGGCTGGGCATTGGACGAGCGGGCCGGGATGCCCGACACCGGTGGGGAAGAAACGCCGAAGAACACCGCAGAGCGGGCAACGGCACTTGGGAGGGATGAGAGATGGTTTCGACATGGAAACAACTGCGTGTTTGCGCATTGGCCAGCACCGGCATGACCATGCTGGCGCTGACGACCACTGTGGCTCAGGCGCAAGATCAAGCCGCCGCGCCGGCCGCCGAAGCCCCGGCATCCGATGCGCCTCACGCCATCAGCGACAAGGACATCATCGTCACCGGCTCACGCGTGAAGCGCGACGGCTATGATGCCCCCACCCCGCTGACCGTGGTGAGCGCGGATGCCATCAACAAGGCGGCCCCGGCCAATCTGGCCGATTACGTCAACCAGATGCCCCAGCTCTCGCCCAGCCAGACCTCGCGCGTGGGCAATGGCAACACCTCGACCGGCGTGAACGGTCTGAATCTGCTCGATCTGCGCGGGCTTGGCCCCAACCGCACGCTGGTGCTGGTGGACAACCAGCGCGTGGCGCCCTCCACCCAGACCGGCGCGGTGGACGTCAACAACATCCCCACCGCGCTGATCAAGCGCGTTGACATCGTGACCGGCGGCGCTTCGGCGGCCTATGGTTCGGACGCGGTGGCGGGCGTGGTCAACTTCATCATCGACCGCACCTTCACCGGCATCAAGGCCAACATCAACGGCGGCATCACCAGCCGCGGCGACAACAAGAGCTATGACGCCAGCATCGCGGCAGGCAAGAGCTTCGCGGGCGGCAAGGGCCATATCCTCTTCAGCTATGAGCATGAGCATCAGGACGGGGTCGATGCCCTGAATCGCGGCTGGTACACCGCCACCTATCTGGTGCCCAATCCGGCCTATGTGGCGGGCAATGGCAAGCCGCGCCAGATCGTGGCCTCCAATGTGAACTACAACAATGTCTCGCAGGGCGGCGTGATCACCAACACCGCGCTGAAAGGCACCAACTTCCTGGCGGGTGGCGCGGTGTCGCCCTTCCAGTATGGCACCATCGCGGGCAATTTCATGCTGGGCGGCAACACCTGGAATGAAGGCAACACCATCGCCCTGTCGCCGCGCATCGACCGCGACAACGCCTGGGGCCGCCTGACCTATGAGGTGGCGGACAACATCACCGCCTCGCTGGAAGGGTCTTACGGCTCCAGCGGCGCGCGCAACAGCGCGGCCTATCAGCGCTATGCGGGCAACCTCACCATGTCGGCCAGCAACGCCTTCCTGCCGCAGAGCGTGCGCAATCAGGCCGCCGCCGCCGGGGTGACCTCCTTCGGCTATGGCTATTCGACCTATGATCTGGGCCGCCCGGTCAGCGATATCAACCGCACCAATTACCGCATCGTCGGCTCGCTGGAAGGCAAGATCGGCAGCAACTGGACGTGGAACGCCTATTACCAGTATGGCCACACCGATCTCTCCATCAAGCTGCTCAACACCACCAATGTCGCCAATTTCGCGCAGGCCATCGATGCCGTCAGCAGCAATGGCCAGGTCGTCTGCCGCTCCACGCTGGCCAATCCTTCGAACGGCTGCGTGCCGCTCAACATCTTCGGCTATGGCGTGGCCTCGCAAGCCGCCATCAACTATGTGAAGGGCACCGCCTGGCAGTCGCAGGGCATCACCGAGCAGGTGGGCGCCGCCTCGGTCAGCGGCACGCTGCTGCACAACTGGGCCGGGCCGATCTCGCTGGCGGCGGGCGTGGAGCATCGCAGCGAAAGCGCCAATGCCGTGGGCGATCCGCTCTCGCAGACCAACGGCTGGTACACCGGCAATTACAAGACCAATGCCGGCAGCTACAACGTCACCGAAGGCTTTGCCGAAACGGTGGTGCCGTTGCTCAAGAACAGCAAGCTGGGCAAGTCGGCCGATTTCAACGGCGCGGTGCGCGTCACCAGCTATTCCACCTCGGGCATGGTCACGACGTGGAAGGCGGGCCTGACCTATGAGCCGATCAGCGACATCAAGCTGCGCGCCGTGGTCAGCCGCGACATCCGCGCGCCCTCGATCAGCGAAATGTACATCGCCGGCGCCACCCAGGCCACCGACGTCGCCGATCCGGTCAAGGGCGTGACGGTGCGCACCACCGCCGTCAGCAACGGCAACACCAATCTGCGCCCGGAAAAGGCCGATACGCTCAGCCTTGGCGGCGTGTTCCGCCCGCGCTTCCTGCCCGGCTTCTCGGCCTCGGTGGATTATTACAACATCCGCCTGAAGGATGCGATCACCACGCTGGCGGTGGCCGATATCGTCAACCGCTGCGCGGCGGGCGAGACGGCGATCTGCTCCTATGTGACGCGTGACGCCAACCAGAACATCACCTCGATCCTGCGCATCCCGGTCAATCTGGCCACGGTGCGGGTGCGCGGCATCGACTTCGACGCCTCCTACCGCCTTGAAGCCAACAAGATCATCCCGGGCATGAGCGGCGCCTTCTCGCTGCATTTCCTGGCGACGCGCTCGCTCAACTATGCCTACACCAATGCGGGCAACACCATCGAATATGTGGGTGAGAACGGCGGCCCCAACGCCACCTATCCCATCCCCAAATGGCGCACCTACACCACGCTGGGTTACGACAGCGATCGCGGATCGCTGCAGGCCACGATGCGCAGCGTCTCCTCGGGCGTCTATGACAACACCTGGAAGTCGGGCGTCGACATCGACAACAATTACATCGCCGGGGCGACCTATTTCGATCTGGCGGGCAATCTGACCGTCTGGGGCGACCGCCAGCGCAAGGCGGAACTCTATTTCAAGATCGAGAACCTGCTGGACAAGGATCCGCCCATCGCCGCGGGCATCGCTTCCTCCACGCTGCAGACCAACCCGGTGCTTTACGACACGCTGGGCCGCAATTTCCGCGTAGGCGTGCGCTTCCGCTACTGACCGACAGCGAGGCAGGGAATGGTCCTTTCCCTGCCTCGCCCGCATCTGCATGATGGGCCAAAGACATAAGAGGTGTTTGGGTGGCTTTGACGAAACAGCAGATTGGCACGAAACAGCAGATCGGAAAGGTCCGCTGGACGGTTCTGGCGATGCTGTTTGCCGTCACGGTCATCAATTACGCGGTGAGGGCGGCGCTGTCTCTGGCGGCGCCCTCTTTGTCGAAGGAGCTGGGGATCGATGCCCTGCAGCTCGGCTGGATCTTCTCGGCCTTCGGCTGGGCCTATGTGGTGGCGCAGCTGCCCGGCGGCTGGCTGCTGGACCGCTTCGGGGCGCCGAAGGTCTATTTCTGGGCCATCGTCATCTGGTCGCTGATTACGGCGGCGCATGGCGCGGTGATCTGGATGAGCGGCGCCACGGCGGTGACCGTGCTGTTCATCCTGCGCTTTCTGGTGGGCTTTGCCGAGGGGCCGTCTTTCCCCGGCAACGCCCGCATCGTGGCCAGTTGGTTCCCCGCGCGCGAACGGGGCACCGCCAGCGCGATCTTCAACGCCGCGCAATATTTCGCCACGGTGCTGTTCGCGCCGCTGATGGGCTGGATCGTCGCGGATTTCGGCTGGCCCTGGGTCTTCGTGGCGATGGGGGCCTTTGGCCTGCTGGCCGCCGGGATCTGGCCTTCGGTGGTGCGCGCCCCGCGCGACCATCCCCGCCTTGGCGAGGGCGAAATGGCGCTGATCGTCGAGGGCGGGGCGCTGGTCGATCCCCCCGCCGACACGCCGCGCGAGGATCAGAACGAAACCCGCCGCAAGATGCGCGTGCTGCTGTGCACTCCTACGCTGTGGGGCATGTATCTGGGCCAGTTCTTCGTCAACGCGCTGACCTTCTTCTTCATCACCTGGTTCCCGGTCTACCTCGTGCAGGAGCGTGGCCTTTCCGTGGTGAAAGCCGGCATGTTCGCCACCATGCCCGCGATCTGCGGCTTTGCCGGGGGCGTGCTGGGCGGCATCTGGTCGGACTGGCTGCTGCGCCGGGGGGCCTCGCTGACGGTGGCGCGCAAGGTGCCGATCGTCTCGGGCATGCTGATGGCGCTGGTGATCGTGGCCTGCAACTATGCCAGCAGCGACACGATGGTGCTGCTGTTCATGAGCCTGGCCTTCTTCGGCAAGGGCGTGGGCGCCATGGGCTGGGCGGTGATGGCCGATGTGGCCCCGCGTGACAGCGCGGGCCTGTCGGCGGGCATCTTCAACATGTTCGGCAACATCTCCTCGATCCTGACGCCTATCGTGATCGGCTATATCCTGAAGGAGACGCATTCCTTCAATCTGGTGCTGCTGGTGGTGGCGGGCTGCGCGCTGGCCGCAGCCCTGTGCTTCCTGCTGTTGGTCGGCAAAATCGAACGGATCGGCGAGGACACAACGGCTCACCGCATCTGAGGCTTAAAGGGGGGACGCCGGTGCCGTCTTCGTGCTGAGTGGACGAACTTGTGAACGCATTCTCACAGAGCGGAGATCAGTGATGAGCATCCAAATCGGCACAGTCGCAGCTTCCAGCGGCGTCGCCAGCGCCGTATGGCCCCCCCAGCAGCCCGCCTCGACGGTGGCCGCCCCCGCCGTGGCCGCATCGGCCAGCGCTGATGCGCAGATCGCGACGGCTTCGGCCGCCATGGCGACCGGGAGCACCTTTTCCATCATGGCGTGAGCGTTCAGCTTAACGCGAAAACGAGAAGGGCGCCGCAAGGGCGCCCTTTTTGTTTCTGGCCTTAAGAAAACGGGACATGTGAGGGGGCCCCTCGCGCTCCCACTCGTGTCTACGTTGCGCGCGACCTGCCGGTTCGGCGCGCATCCATAGCGAAGCGGGTTTGCAATCCCGGCGCAGCCTGGGGCTCAGGGTTTGCCTGCCTGCGGCGCATCAGAGGTGGCCACCATCCCTTGCTCGGGATAAAAGCGGCCACCCCAGCCTCCGGGATCAGCAGCCGTTGCGCGACAAGTTGCGGTCACGGGTGTTCTTCTTGTCGAGGGTGCGCCCGACCAGCGCGCCAGCGACACCGCCCACGATCGTTCCGGCGGTGCCACCGCCCAACGCGTTGCCGAGCAGAGCGCCGCCAGCACCGCCGGCGACGGTGCCGACGGCGCCGTTGCCGCTGCCGCAATGGCGCGAATTATAGCGGCCATGGGCGCGATCCGAATAATGCTGACGATGCGAGTCGCGATAACGCTGGTCATAGCCACGTCCCTGAGCCGAGGCCGACGTCGGGATGACACCCAAGCTAAGCGTCGCAAGCCCGGCAATGGCGAGAGCTGCTTTTGCATTAAATTTGATTGCCATGGAGAATTCCTTCAACTGATTGCGGCGACCTTGCCACCATCAAACTGCAGGGACCATGAACACTCAAGCAGAGTGATATTTAAACTTCATATAAATTGTGGATTACGCCTGCTGAGGCACGGGGCGCATGCCTTGCTTGCACCGACCGAGCGTGGCTTATCGCTGACTTATCCGCCAAAAAGCTGCGCCGGCCCAAAGGCCGACGCTAAAGGGATTGCAAAGGGCGATGGCCCTTTGCCCGCCGGAGGCATGCTTCCAGACTTTCCCTTACAACATAGCATCACGCTCTTCGGCCGTCATGGTGCGCAGGCCCTCGGTGCTGTCCGTGATCGGCGCGGCCCATGGGAAATCCAGCCGGGGCGGGTTGGCGAAGCGCTGCATCTTCAGCACCAGCTTGGCGCCTGCCCCCGGAGCCAGCTGGACCTCGACATGGCGGCCATTGACCGGCGCCGTCTTCCCATCCGAACTCACGCTCAGGATCTGATGCTCGCCATAGGCGCCGCCCTGCAGGGTGACGGTGCGGTTGGCGCTCTGGTTGGTGTTGACCAGCGTCACCACGGTCTCATCCGCCGTAATGCCTTCGACAAGGGCGCTCACCCCCTCGGGCAGGCCGGGGCGGCGGTTCAGCGGATCGAAGTAGCGCAGCCGCACGAACTGGAACGCCCCGCCCACATTGGGCGAATAGCGCGACCATCCCGGTCGCCCGACATAGATCCCGCCCTGCATCAGCTCGACAAGCGCGGCGATGTTGGCCGGGTTCTGGTCCATCACCGTATCGGCAAAGCGCGTGTCCGGCGTGGACTGGTCGGAGAGCAGCGCGGCATGGGCGTTGCGGATGCGTTCCAGCGCAAGGCGCAGCGCCTGCACGGGGTAGCTGGGGTTCTTGCCCTCAAGGTAGCTGATCCAGGGGTGATCGGGCATGCGCGCGCGGTCGGCGGGCTTCATGGTGAGGTAATAGATATCCTGCGCGCCCAGCAGCCATTTGCCCGGCTGGAAGGAGTACCAGCCATTGTCGCCATACATGCGCGGGGCGGACAGCTTGCCGTTCACGGTCTTGGCCTGAGCATTGATGCGGTCGGTCATCTTGCGCCAGACGTCGAGGTATTTGTCGTTGCCGCCGCTGATGACATAGGCGTTCATGAAAGCGCTCAGGGTGAAGCCGATGCGGTTGCGGTCCTGCCGCTGGCCGGTCTGGGGCACCACGGGGCTGAAGGCCCAGCCATAGACGCCGCCATACCATTTGCCGCCCGCCTCGCCGCCGATCTTGCCGTCATAGCCGATGTTGGTGGGGATGATGTCATTGTTGGCGCGGGCGCGGTCCACCCAGGCGTCGACATACTCCAGCATCCAGCTGCGGTATTTCTCCTCGCCCGCCAGCATATAGGCGTTGAAGGCAAGGCCGGTCGATTCAAGGTTGAGCGGCGTGTCGCCGGTGGTGTCGGTGTAGTCCTTGAAGTGGGCCAGCATCTGGTCGTAATCATGCTCGCCATGGAGCAGGGCGTTCTGGTCGACGCCCGCCAGCTCCACCGGATCGCCCGCCCAGTCCAGCGCGGTGGCCTTGCGCATCAAAGGCCCCCGGCTGCCGTTGAACATCGATTTGATGATCTTGTGCTGCTTGTCGTAATTGGGGGCGCTGGGGTCTTCCCCGGTGTAGAAACCGGCGAAGCGACGCACGCGGTTGCGATAGGCTTGCGAATAGGGATTGCCCAGACCCATGTTGTTGAAGACGGTCAGCCCCTCGCCATTGTGCTGCCAGTCCATCATCACGGGAAATTCGCGGAAATACATGCCTTCGCGGGCGAAGGGTACCTGCGTAGTCTTGGCCAGCGTGTATTGGCGGACATGGCCTTCATAGGCATGCTCATACATGGTGCGGATGCGCTCATCGGCGCCAAGCGCATAGAGTTGGGGCCAGTCGTTGACGTTTTCGATGGCATCGTCCGGGCCATCGTCGCCGCCCCAGCGCTCGCGGGCGAGGAGGAAGCCGTTGGAGTCATAATAGCGGCGGAAGAAGGCTTCGCAGGCATCGGTATGGGCAGCGAGGACGGCACGTTGCAGCAGGGCCCATTCGGGCGGGGCCATCGGGGCGGTGATGGTGAGTTTTTGCGGAGCGGCAGGCGTTGCCGGGGCGGCCATGGCGCGTGGCGCCGCCATCAGGCTGGCGGACAGGGCCGTGGCCAGCGAGGTGGTTTGCGTCAGGAATTGCCTGCGTGGCATCGGCATGATGGTCTCTCCCCTAAAGGTTCCGCTTGAGCGGCTTTGGACAGAGACTAGCGTGGAAACCGGTGTCATTCCAAGCCATATGGAAACGCCATCCATGCCAAAGCGGCATGGATGGCGTGGAAAGCTGGATCAGTCGCCGGTTTCACCCAACCGCGCGAGTTGCACGCGCGAGCAGGCGCTCATCACGCCCATATAACGTTGATATTTATCGACACCGTAGATGAAGGGATTGGGGGCGCCAGATTTGTTGAGCGCGCCATAGCGGATCAACGCTTCCTTCTCGGTGGCGGCCATATGCACCGGATGGTTGGTGATCAGCACATCGACCCCCGCCGCCCTGGTGATTTGCTGCCAGCGCGCCAGCGAGGTGATCTGCTTATGCGCCGAGGCCGAATCCTGCCCGCCGCCCGTGCCGCCCATCAGCCCGGCGAGGTGCGGCTTGCCATGATCGAAGACCGGAAAGATCATCGAGAGCGCGCCCGGCGTATGGCCCGGCGTGACATAAATCTTCACGCTGGTCTTTCCGAGCGTCACTGTGTCGCCATCCTTCAGCACCATATCGCGGCGTGGTGGCACCAGATGCGCGAAAGGGCCGCCACCGTGGTTGGGGCTTTCGATCATGCCCCAATCGGTCTCCGATGTGGCAACTTTCGCGCCGAAGGTATCCTGCAGATATTTCGCGCCGCCCCAATGGTCGCCATGGCCGTGGGTCAGCAGCACATATTTGATGCGCGCCGGGTCCAGACCCAAGGCGCGCATGTTCGGCACCAGAATATCGCGT
This sequence comes from Novosphingobium rosa NBRC 15208, assembly GCF_001598555.1. GTDB lineage: Bacteria > Pseudomonadota > Alphaproteobacteria > Sphingomonadales > Sphingomonadaceae > Novosphingobium > Novosphingobium rosa. The sequence goes on along the minus strand of NZ_BCZE01000025.1, from coordinate 67,078 downwards.
GCCTCATCGCCATTGTTCAGCGCGTCGATCACGATGATCCCGTCGCTGGTGTCGAGCGCCCAGGCGGACACGGCATTCTGGCCGATGGAATAGAGATTGTCGAACACCTTCGTGGCGGGCACCAGCCCGTCATGCTGCACGCCCGCCACGATCTTCTTGTCGAGCGGGCTGATCAGGCAGCGCCAGTTGAAATCGGCCTCCAGATCGGCCCCGGCGATCTTGCGCCCCTCGGCTAGATGGCGGGCGACGGCCTCGCGGTTTTCATGGGGGAAGCTGGCTTGCGAGGGGTAGGCGATGGGCGCTTGCGCGGCGGCCAGTCCCGCCATGCCCAGACAGACCGCGCCCGGCAGCACGTAACGCATCCGATGCCATGCCATGGCCATTCTCTCCCGATTGTTATGGATCAGATCATCGGCCCGCTGGCGCGCAAGTCCAAGTCCATTTCGCTTTCGATCCTTGCGTAATCAGCATGGACCGGATGCGTGGAATGGCTTGAAGCCATGGGGCCGCCGCGCCGATAGCAGGGCAAGACCAGAAGGGGAGGAGGCTATGAAGACTCTGTTGCGCTGTGCGGCCTTGGCCGGCCTGCTTCTGGCCGCGCCCCTGGCCGCGCGCCCGGTGGACGACAGCTACACCATCGCCAGCCGTTTCGAGCGCTATCGCAGCCTCTATCCCGGCATCGCATGGCCAGCCGTGGCCCCCGCGCCCGGCGAGACCATGCTGTTCGACCGCGCCTACAAGACCCTGCCGGATCGGGAACTGCACCTCGATATCTTCCGCCCCGCGTCCGGTCATACGCGCCATCAGGGGCTGGTGCTGGTGCATGGCGGCGCGTGGCGCTCTGGCAGCAAGGCGCATTTCTATGTGCTGGCGGATCGGCTGGCGCAGCGCGGCTATACGGTGTTCTTGCCGGAAGTCCGCCTCTCGCCAGAGGCGCCTTTCCCTGCCGGGCTGGTCGATGTGAACGATGCCATGGTCTGGGTGAAGAGCCATGCCGCCGCCTTTGGCCTGTCACCCGGGCATATCGCGCTGGGCGGGGCCTCATCGGGCGGGCAGATGGCGTCTCTGGTGGCCTATTCCGATGCGGCGGGGCTGTTCCGATCCAGGCCCGATGACGATCGCAGCGCCAATGCCCTGATCGATATCGACGGCGTGCTGGATTTCACCACGCCTTTGGCCCTGCAATTCGAGAATGCCAATGGCGCGCAGTCCTCGGCGGCGAAATGGCTGGGGGGCAGTTGGGAGCAGGCGCCCCAGCGCTGGAAGGACGCTTCCGCGGCCACCTATGTCGGGCCGACATCGCCGCCCACACTGATCATCAGCAGCGGCAATGCGCATTTTACGGCGGGCAAGGATCAGGTGCTGGCCAGTTTGCAGGCCAACCATATCGCCGCCCGCTGGTACGCCTTCGAGAAGGCTCCGCACGATATCTGGCTGTTCGAGCCATGGCTCTCCACCGTGGTCGACGGAATCGACAACTTTCTGAAAAGCCTGCCTGAATAGGTATGAATCGCAGTGCTTGCCGGGTCTGCCATCCCTCGATAGGATCGCTATCAAACATACCGTATGGGGGAGAGTATCGATGCGCCTGAGCCTTTGCCTGACCTACCCAGTCCTGATCAGCTTCGCCGCCGTCATCCCGCTTTCCGCCATGGCCGCCGATACGCCGGCCAGCGTTACGGTCGAGACTGGCGCGTTGAAAGGCGTCATCGCCGATGGCGTGGCCAGCTGGAAGGGCATCCCCTTCGCCGCGCCGCCGGTGGGACCGCTGCGCTGGCGCGCGCCTCAGCCCGCCGCCACATGGCAGGGCGAGCGCGACGCCAGTGCCTATGGCCATGACTGCATGCAGGTGCCCTTCCCCAGTGACGCCGCCCCTCTGGGCACGCCACCGGCCGAGGATTGCCTCTACGCCAATGTCTGGCGTCCCGCGCATGCTGGCGGCAAGCTGCCGGTGATGGTGTGGATCTATGGCGGCGGCTTTGTGAATGGCGGGGCCTCGCCGCCGACCTATTCGGGCGCGGAGCTGGCGAAAAAGGGCGTGCTGTTCTTCAGCTTCAACTACCGCGTCGGGCGCTTTGGCACCTTTGCCCATCCGGCGTTGACGAAAGCGCATGAGGATGGCGCTCTGCTGGGCAATTACGGCACGCTGGACCAGATCGCGGCGCTGAAATGGGTGAAGCGCAACATCGCCCGCTTTGGCGGCGATCCGGAGAATGTCACGCTGCTGGGCGAGAGCGCGGGCGGCATGTCGGTGAACATGCTGCTGACCTCCCCCATGGCGCAGGGGCTGTTCCAGCGCGCGGTGGTGATGTCGGGCGGCAATGGCCAGAGCCTGGCGGCCGGCACCTTGCAGAGCGTGGAAAAGATCGGCGCGGATTTCGGCCAGTCCAAGGGTGTCTCGCCGGACGATCCGCAGGCGCTGGAGAAGCTGCGCGCGCTGCCCGCCGAAACCGTGACCGATGGGCTGAACATGATGGCGCTGTTCGGGCCGGGGCCGCGCACCTTCGCCAGTCCCTTTGCCGATGGCACGATCTCGGTGGAGCCCGCCAAGGCCTTTGCCGAGGGTCATTTCGCAAAGATCCCGGTGCTGATCGGCGCGACCAGCGCGGACATCGGCGGCCCAACCGGCTATATGGCCAGCGGCGCGCGCCAGATCGCGGGCACGCTGGCGGGGCAGGGCGTGCCGGTCTGGGAGTACCGCTTCTCCTATGTGGCGAATTCGGTGGGCAAGCCAGGCGCGGGCCATGCCACCGATATCCCCTTCTTCTTCGATACGCAGGCCGTCAAATATGGCGCAGCAACCACCCCGCGCGACAATGGCATGGGCAAGGCCATCAGCGCCTATCTGGTGAATTTCGCCAAGACGGGCGCCCCCGCCGCGCCGGGACTGCCCGCATGGCCTCGCTATGCCAAGGCGAGCGATGCGATCATGGACTTCGCTGCGGACGGCAAGCCCAAGGTCCAGCGTGATCCGCTCGGCGCTCAGCTTGAGGCTGCCGCCGCCAAACCTTGAGCCCAAGCGCCCACGGGCAGGCCGATCAACGGGGCGGGCAGTGCGCAAACTGTCCGCCCCTTATTCGTCTGTGGCGCATGTAAAACGCGGCTGTGCGCTGTAGACCCCTCTTTTCCCGGCAGATTTTGGCGGGGCGCTGGCCGCATGGCGTGCCTGCGCAAAAATCTATAAATGAGATTGACTCGCAAGTGCAATAAATGGATGAGGCGGCCATGGCCGGACTGCGGGGGGCGTCGTTCGGGCCATGTCGCTGCCAACAGCGGCGCCTGACCGGTCTGCCCGGCGGGCGCTGCTTTTACAAAGGATCGCTCATGTCATCCCGCCAGCCCATTCGGACTGCCCTGTCACCCGCGCTCAGAACCGGCAGCAGCCCCCTGTCGATTTTGGCCGCGCTGTTCGCCGGGTTTGCCCTGCCACAGGCCGCCTTTGCGCAGGGTGCGGATCAGAATGCCGCCAATCTGGGCTCGGTCACGGTCACCAGCACCGCTCTGGGCGATGAGGCCGACCGCAGCGAACAGGGCAAGCCCCGCGTGCTGACCACCACCATCGATGCCGGAACCCTGCGCCATCTGATGATCGACGATTTGAAGGATGTGTCGCGCCGCCTCGATGCCTCGGTCAATGTGCGGGCCAGCAATGACAGCATCGCCATGCGCGGCCTCGATTCCAACCGCCTGCTCACCACCGTCGACGGCATCCGCCAACCCTGGTTGACCGATGGCGTGTGGAATGCGCAGGGCGGTGTTTCGTCCTATGATTTCAACGGACTGTCTGCCATCGATATCGTGAAGTCGGGCGATTCCAGCTTCTTTGGCACCGGCGCCATGGGCGGCGTGGTGGCGCTGCGCACGCTCGACCCGAAGGATCTGCTGAAGGAAGGCAAGACGTTCGGCGGCCTCTCCAAGGCCACCTATGACAGCGCCAGCCACAGCCTCTATCTCAATCAGGCGCTGGCCTTCCGCCACAAGGACACCGAATTGCTGGTGCAGGGCGGCCTGCGCGTCGGCCATGAGACCCGCAACCGGGGCGAGATCCTGGGCACCGGCACCACCCGCACCGCGAAGAACCCCGCCGATTACGACCAGAACAGCCTGCTGGTGAAGCTCTACCAGAACCTTGGCAACGGCCATCGCATCGGCCTCGCGGCGGAGACCTTCAACCGCGATTACACCGAAAACACGCTGACCAGCCTGTCCTCCACCTATCGCAGCTACATCACCGAGACGCAGAACCGTCGCCGCCGCGTCTCGGCCAGCTATGATTACACCGGGCAGGGGGATACCGGCGTCACGCAGGCCCATCTCATCGGCTATTGGCAGCGCACCATGCTGACCTTGGGCACCTTCGCCAACCGCGCCACCACGCCTGCGGGCACGTATAACCGGATCAGCGACCTCACCTCGGACCAGTTCGGCGGCACGGGCAACATCAGCTTTGGCGCGCGGGCGGCAGGGGTGCTCAACACCTTCACCCTCTCGGGCGAACTTTATGGCACGCGCACCAAGGAATACACCGTCGGCACCGACAGCTGCACGCCCGCGATCTTCGCCTGCGCCTTTTACCATACCAATCAGGCCGATATGCCTAACGTCCATGGCACGGACCTTGGGGTCACGCTGCAAGACCGCATCGCTTTCGCCGACAATCGCATCCGCATCACCCCGGCCATCCGCTACGACTATTTCCGCCGCACGCCGATCAACACGGCGGCGTTTCAGGCCAATGACGCCTACACCGGGCCGCTGTCTGGCACCCATGGCGACCGCTGGTCGCCCAAGGTGTTGGGCGAGGTGGATGTGGTGCCCGGCATCACGCTCTATGGCCAATATGCGCAGGCCTTTCGCGCGCCTTCGGCCACGGAGATGTATCTGCTCTATGGCGGCGCGGGCAGCTATGCCAACATCGGCAACCCCAACCTCAAGCCCGAAACCAGCAAGGGCTATGAGCTGGGCGTGAAGGGCGGCACTGCCAGGCGCGGCTTCAAGCTGAACTATTACGACACCGTCTATCACAACTTCATCGACACCATCACCACCACGGCGGCGGCTGCCGGGATCAGCGGCAACTATCCGCTGGGCGTGTTCCAATATGTCAACCGCACGCGGGTGCGCATCTATGGTATCGAGGCCAGCGCACAATATGCGCTGGACGATCACTGGCGGACATGGGGCTCGCTGGCCTATGTCCATGCGCGCGACACCTCGACGCCCTCTTTCCTTAACACGCAGCAGCCCTTCAAGGCGATCCTTGGCTTTGGCTACACCGGCCATGGCTATGGTGCCGATCTGACGGGCACTTTCGCGGGCCCGCGCCGTCAGGTGCAGACGCCCACCTCCGATCTCAACAAGGCGCCCCCCTATGCGCTGCTGGACCTGTCGGGCTGGTGGGAGCCCGGCTTCGTGCATGGCGTGAAGGTGCAGGCGGGCGTCTTCAACCTGCTGAACAAGACCTATTACGATGCGCTCGACATCCCCGACAGCTCGACCATGGCCAAGGCCTATTATTCGCAAGCAGGGCGCAATGCCAAAGTCACCGCGACCTTCCAGTTCTGAAGGACTGTATCATCATGAAAACTTTGATCCGGCCCCCGTTTGCCTTAGCTCTGGCCTCCACCATGCTGCTTTGCTCCGCGCCTGTGCTGGCCGATGCCCCGATCGCCCAGCGCAGCGCCGCCGAGCAGGATGCCTCCTTCAAGGCTGACCGCGCCGACATCCTCAACATGGCGGGCGACTTCAAGGTCACCTTCGATATGCGCGAAACCACCAGCTGGCGCGCCGATTACACGCCCATTCCCGCCGCCATCAGCGGCGGCCATGAAAGCGTGCGCGTGGTGGAGGACACCGGGCGCCATATCGTGCTGCAGCACCTGCTGGTGGTCACCATGCCGAAAGACAAAGGCGGCAAAACCATGGTCATCAAGCACTGGCGGCAGGACTGGACCTATGAGCCCGAAACCGTCCTCACCTACGCCGGCAAGGGCGCGTGGAAGCTGGAGCCGGTGCCCGAAAAATTCCGCTCCGGCCGCTGGTCGCAGACGGTGTGGCAGACCGACGATTCCCCGCGCTATGGCGGCTGGGGCCAGTGGACCGACGAGGGCGGCGTGCGCCGCTGGCGCAGCAGCTGGACATGGCGACCGCTCGCCCGCCGCGACGCCACGCGCCATCCGCCCTATGACCGTTACCTTGGGATCAACCGCCACTCGCCCACGCCGACAGGCTGGATCCACTGGCAGGACAACATCAAGATGGGGCCCGATGCCAGCGGGAAAGAGGTGCCCTATGTGCAGGAATCCGTGCTGAACACCTATCAGCGCGACAGCAACTATGCCGTTTCCGCTGCCGATGCCTATTGGACTGCCACGAAGGATTACTGGTCGGCGATCCGCAAGACATGGGACGAAACCATTGCCCGCAACAAGGGCGTGACCGTGGCCGAGGTGGCCGATACCGGCTCGGCAGGGGCGGAGAGGCTGATGGATCTGGCCGAGGATATCCAGAACGGCAAGGTCAAGACCGATGAAGCCATCCGCCGGGGCAAGGCGGTGATCGCCGAAGTCGCGCACTGAGCCACAAGGCTTTGGCCAAAAGCGAGGGCAGGCAAAAATCGCCTGCCCAAGCATTTGTTTACGCCCTTGCCGCTATGGTCCTTTGCGAAGCCGCGCGGCATAAGGCGCGGCATGAAGCTGGACTGCCGCCACCGATGACCTGCCCCCAACCCCTTGGAATGCGCGCGTGAGCGAAGCCACCGATGCATCTGAAGCCGAGGGAGGCCGCGAACCCGCCGCCATGAGCGTGCGCGGCGCCGCCGTCTGGGCGATGGCGGGGCAGTATATCTCCTTCGCGATCCAGTTCTGCAGTTCCGTGGTGATCTCGCGGTTCTTCCTCTCGCCGGCCGAGGTGGGGCTGTTTTCCATCGGTCTGGCGGCGGCCTTGCTGGTGTCGATCCTGCAGGATTTCGGCCTGTCGCGCTATCTGGCGGCGCAGCCCACACTCAGCCGTGACGAGATCGCGCGGTGCAGCAGCGTGGCCTTCCTCTTTTCCTTCGTGATCGCCAGCGTGATCGCTCTGGCCGCATGGCCGATGGCGCAGGCCTATCACCAACCGGCCCTGACCAAAATTCTGCTGATCATCTCCGCCAGCTATCTCTTCCTGCCGCTGGCGGTGGTGCCGATGGCGCTGATGGCGCGCTCGATGCAGTTCCATGGCCATTTCGCGGTCAATGTCGGCGGAGCGGTGGTGCAGGCCTGCCTGGCGGTGTCTTTGGCATGGGCGGGGTCGTCCTCGCTAGCGCTGGCCTGGGCGACGGTGGGTTCCGCCGTGGCGCGCGGCCTGATCGCCCAGACCATCCGCCGCGCCCCGCCATGGCCGCTGCGGCTCGACGGGGTGAAGCCGGTGCTGGCCTTCGGCTCGCGCTCCAGCCTGCTGTATTTCACCGGAGCGCTGGGCACGCGCTCGCCCGATCTGATCGTGGGCAAGATGCTGACCATGGCGGCGGTGGGGCTTTACAGCCGCGCGGTCAGCCTCTCGGACCAGTTCCGCATGCTGATCGCCGGGGCCATCGGCAGCGTGTTCTTCCCCGCCTTCGCCCGCATCCGCGACAGGGGTGAGCCACTGGGCCCGGCCTATCTGCGCGTCTGTTCGGGCTACACCGCCATCGTCTGGCCGGGGATGGCGGGGCTGGCGCTGGCCGCCCAGCCTCTGGTCCATCTGCTTTATGGCCCGGCGTGGAGCGGCGTTGCGCCTCTGCTGCAATGGATTGCGCTGAGCGAACTGCTGTTCATCGCCCTGCCGCTCAACACCGATCTGCCGATCCTAATGGGGCGGATGGACAAGTTGATGGTCTTTTGCGTGATCGACACGGTGATGTCGCTGGCCCTGCTGGCGGGCGGCGCGCATTGGGGCGTGCAGGGGGCGGCGATTTCGCGCATGGCCTATGCGGCGGGTTATGTGCTGCTTTACGCGCGCTTCATGCATGAGATCACCCAGTTCGACCTGCGCGCCCTGCTGAGCATCTATGCCCGCAGCTTTGCCGCCATGCTGGCCGCTCTGGCGCCCTTGGCCGCGACCTATCTCTTCTGGCAGAGCCCCGACCGGATCGCTTTCCCCGTGCTGCTGGGCGCGGTCGCCGTGGGCGTGGCGCTTTGGCTGATGACGCTGGTGTTGGTCCGCCATCCGGTGGTGGGCGAGCTGTCGGGTATGGCGCAGAAGGTGCCGGTGTTGCGCCGCGTGGTGCGAGCGTGATCCAGATTTACGCCATCATGGCGCATCATCTGCCCGATCAACTCGCTCTGCTGATCGACCGCCTGCTGCCCCCCGACACGCAGGATCGCGTGGTGCTGCATCTCGATGCCGGTTGCGATCTGTGGCGGCATCAGCGCGCCCGTTTCGCCGCGCATCCCAGCGGGCGGCTGACTTTGGTGAGTGACCCGGCCCGCGTGATCTGGGGCCATCACAGCCAGATCGCCGCCCAGCAGCGCCTGCTGCGCGAGGGCCTGAAGCAGCCCTTCGATTACCTCCATCTGATCAGCGGGGCTGACTGGCCGGTGCGCGCGCCGCAGCAGATCGCTCAGGATATTGGCGCCTTCGGCCCTCGCCGCCCGATCTTCGCCGAACTCTGGGGCGAGACCCAGACCGAACGCATGGACGATTGGTGGTTCGAGCGCCGTAAGCTGCGCGTGCCGCACATGCCGCGCCTTAACGAAAACATCGAGCGCGCCCAGATCCGCGCCAGCTGGGCCTTCTCGCGCTGGTTTCGCAAGGCGGGGCTGAAGCGCTCGGCCTATGCGGGGCAGGCATGGATGAAGGGCAGTTCATGGTTCTCCATGCCGCAGGACGTGGCGCAGGTGCTGCTGGCCGATTACGACCGCCTGCTGCGCAGCGGACGCCTCGCCTGCACGCAATGCGCTGACGAGCATGTCGCGCCCTCGCTGTTCGCCCGCTCTTTCGCGGATCGCCTCGAGGCGGACCACCGCTACATCGACTGGAGCGCGCAGGGCTGGCATCCCAAGCTGCTGCGCGCCGGAGACGCCGATGCGATCCGCCAGAGCGGGGCATGGTTCGCGCGCAAATGCGACGCGACGGTGGATGATTTCTTTCTGCGCCTGCCGTCATGACCGGCAGCCAGAACAACAGGGGGCAGGCGTTGGGGCGTTTCATCGCATGGTTGGGCAGCGCGCGGGGGGCGCTGGTGCTGCTGTGGCTGATCTGGCTGATCTGGCTGGCGCCGCGCGCGCTGCTGCTGCTGGCCCATGTCACGCCCTCGTCCGACGCCGCATGGTATGTCGATCGCGCCACCGAGATGGCCCATGGCCTCGGCTACCGTGAACACGGCGCCCCCACCGCCTATTGGCCCCCGGGCTGGCCGCTGACGCTGACCTTGCTGTTCCGCGGCTTCGGCGTCTCCACGCTGGTGGTGAGCCTGTTCAACCTGCTGTGCGGCGCGGTCTCGGCGCTGGTGATGCAGGATCTGGCGCGGCGCATCGCGCGAAGCGCGTTGGCTGGAAACAAGCCGCGCAGCGTGCTGGCCGGGCGCGTGGCCCTGCTGCTGATCGCGCTCTATCCCAACAGCATCTTCTACACGCCTTTGGCCATGACCGAATGCTTCTACACCGCCCTGCTGCTCGGCGGCTGCTGGCTGCTGGTGTGCCGCACCGGCTGGGCGGGGCTGGTGCTCTCCGGGCTGGTCTTCGGTCTCGCCATGCTGGTCAAGGCGCAGACTTTGGTGGTGGTGCCGCTGATCTTCGCGATCCGCCTGTGGCGAGAGCCCCAGGCCCTGCGCCGCCTGCCGCTGCTGCTGGCCCAGGGAGCGCTGGTGGTGGCCGTGGCGCTGCTGACGGTCTCACCCTGGACTTTGCGCAACCAGCGCGAGATGGGCGCTTTCGTGCTGATCTCCACCAATGGCGGCATCACCCTGCTGACGGGCAACAATGACTCCGCCAATGGCGATTTCACCCCCGACGATCCGCTGGTGCATCAGCTCGACGCTCGCAAGGATCTCAACGAGATGCAGTTCGATGCCGAGGCCAAGCGGCTGGGCGTGGACTGGATCAGGAGCCACCCTCTGGGCTTTGCCAAGCTGATCCCGTTGAAACTGATGCGCCTCTGGGCCCCCGATGGCGAGGCGCAGTGGCATTACGAGCGCGGCTGGGCGCCGTGGAGCCGTTTCGCCAAGGCCGGTCTGGCGCTGCGTCTGGCCAATCAGGCGATCTATGCGTTGATGCTGCTGGGCATGGCCGGTTTCGCCGTGGTCGAGCTGCGCCGCCGTCGCCGCGAGGGGTTGCGCCTGATCGACTGGTGGCTGCTGCCCTATGGCATCGCGGCTTACGTCAGCGCGATTGCGGTGGTGTTCTCGGGCCAGTCGCGCTTCCATTTTCCGGTGATGCCTTTTGCGGCGATGACCTGCGGGTGGCTGGTGGCGGTGTGTGCGGATCGGGTTTTGAAGCAAAAGGGATAAAGCAGGGGGCCATTGCCCCCTGCACCCCCGTTACGTCTTCCGGCGAGAGGGTGCGCAAGGCTGAAATTTAGCGCCACGCCTCACCGCCGGAGGCAATTCATCCCTGCGGGGCGGAGAGGTTGGGCCGGCATTTCGGACTCCCCGTCCTTTCGCCGGAAGACGTTCTGGGAGCGCGAGGGGGTATCTTCTCCCTCAAACCTTGAACGCCCCGGCAATCACCCCACGGATCCACTCATGCCCCGCCTCCCGCTTCCACAGCAGCGAGACGCCGTAATCGCCCATCTCCACCGGCACGGGGCCATGGGCCAAACCATGCTCATCGGCCAGAGTCCGCGCCGCATGGGTGGGGATGGTCGAAATCGCGCGTGTGCCGCGCAGAAAGCCGGGCAGGGCGGAGAAATGCGTCAGCGCCGTCACCGCGCGGCGCTGCTGGCCGATACGACGCAGGGCCTGATCCACCGCGCCCTGATGCGTGCTGAAGGAGACCAGCACATGGGGCAGGGCCAGAAAGGTCTCCAGCGTCAGCGGGCCCTCGACTATCTGCCGATCGTAGAGGCAGGCATAGGCCGAGCGCCCCAGATCCTGCGCGGCCAGCCATGAACGCGCCGGGGGATCGGCCACCACCGCCAGATCGATTTCTCCGGCGGTGAAGGCCTGCTCGACAAGGGCGCGGTTGGTCTGGCGGAAGGCGATGGTGACGCCGGGGGCTTCGGCCATCACGCGGCGCATGATGGCCGGGCCCATCGCCAGCTCGAAATCGTCGGACATGCCGATGGTGAAGCGGGCGCGGCTGGTGGCGGGGTCGAAGGCGGGTTGCGGGCGCAGGGCCTGCGCGATCAGGCCGACGCCTTGCTCCAGATCGCTGGCCATGGCGATGGCGCGGGGGGTGGGCTCCATGCCGCCGCCCCTTCGGACAAACAGCGGGTCCTGCGTGATCGCGCGCAGGCGGCCCAGCGATCCGCTCAGCGCCGATTGGCTGAGCGACAGCCGCCGCGCCGCGCGTGAGACGCTGCCCTCCTGAAAGATGGCGAGGAACACCACCGCCAGCGATAAATCCAGTCGGGTAATATCGTTCAGAGCAATAGTGGGCATCGTGAAATGCGGTTTGCCCGATGATGATCTGGCGATCAAGCTGCCACCTTATCCCTTGCAGGAGAGACCCATGCCCCAGTTCCATATCGCCGCCATTCAGGCTGGATCGATCCTTTTCGACACGCCCGCCACGCTGGATCGCATGGAGTCGCTTTGCCAGCGCGCCGCGGGGCAGGGGCTGGATCTGGTGGTGTTTCCGGAAGCCTTTGTCGGCGGCTATCCCAAGGGGCTGGATTTCGGGGCGCGGCTGGGCTCGCGCACGGCGGAGGGGCGTGAGGATTATCTGCGCTACTGGCGTTCGGCCATCGCGGTGCCGGGCGCCGAGACCGCGCGCATCGGCGCTATGGCTGCGGCGCTGGGCGCATGCCTGGTGACCGGGGTGATCGAGCGGGTTGGCGCGACGCTGTACTGCGCCTCGCTCACCTTCGATCCCGCCGGGCAGCTTGTGAACCATCACCGCAAGCTGATGCCCACCGCCACCGAAAGGCTGGTCTGGGCGCAGGGCGACGGCTCGGGTCTGGGCGTGGTGCAGACGCCGATGGGCGTGCTGGGTGGCGCGATCTGCTGGGAGAATTACATGCCCGCGCTGCGTCAGGCGATGTATGCCAAGGGCGTGGAGATCTGGTGCGCCCCCACCGTGGATGAGCGCGAGATCTGGCAATCCTCGCTGCGCCATATCGCCTATGAGGGGCGGATGTTCGTGGTGGGCGCCTGCCAGTATCTGACGCCCGCGGATCTGCCCGAAAGCTATGCCGCCGCCGTGTCCGATCAGCCGTTGATCCGGGGCGGCAGCGTGATCATCGGCCCGATGGGCGATGTGCTGGCCGGGCCGGTCTATGGCGAGGAGGCGATCGTCTCGGCGGTGATCGACACCGACGATATCGTGCGGGCGCGCTACGATCTGGACGTTTCAGGCCATTATGCGCGGCCCGATCTGTTCACATTGATGGTGGATGAAAGTCCGCGCCAGACAGTACGTTGCCAGAACACGACAGAAAGTGTCGAGCCCGCTTGAGGGGCGCGCGGGGCACGGGCATGGTGCGCCGCATCATCTGGGGCATGGTGATGTGGTCCAAATGTAACAGTTATGTTACATTTTCGTTGTGATGCCAGAGGCGCTGTTGCGTGGTGAGGGGCGTCTGCCTAACCGGCGCCTCCCCCCTTTCTGGAGATTTACCTATGCGTCATTCCCTGATCCCCGCCGCGCTGGCTGGCGCTGTGCTGGGCGCCTCGCTGCTGGCTGCCGCGCCCGCGCAGGCTGAAACCGGCCCCCGCGCCGAAGCGCTGGTCGGCTGGGACCGCGTCTCGCTCGACGAGGGTGACAATGGCCTGGGCACCTACCACAAGAGCGGCCTCTCCTATGGCGGCGCCATCGGTTACGACTATCAGATCGCTCCGCTGGTGAGCATCGGCGCCGACGCCGAGCTGACCGGTTCGACCGCCCGCTATCGCGGCGGCAACTCGAGCCTGACCGCCGGCCGTGACTTCTACTTCGGTGGCCGCGCCACTGTCTCGGTGTCGCCGCTGACGCATGTTTACGCCAAGGTGGGCTATGCCAATGGCCGCATCAACTACAACGTGCCGGGTTACAGCGTGAGCACCAACGGCGACGGCGTGCGCTTCGGCGTGGGCGTGCAGCAGACCATTGCGCCGCGCATCTATGTTCTGGCTGAGTATCGCTACACCAGCTATCAGGACAACTTCTCGCGCAATCAGCTGATGACGGGCGTGGGCGTCCACTTCTGATGTGTTTCCGTGTGGAGGGTGGGCTTGCCTGCCCTCCGCCGGTTCTGGATGGCGACAGGGCCGCTGGAGCCGGGCGCGATCCATATGATGGGCAAGCGTGCCGCGCTGGAATGGCTTGACCCCATCAGCGTCCATGTCCACCACGCAGCCCCGGGGCCAGGGCAGCAGGTGGCGCTTCACCAGAATACAGACCGGCGCCAGCGCCTGCTCTTGGCTGCGAATGCCCATGGCAGGCTACGTCATTGCCTATTTTTCATAGTCGAATTTCTCTGCGGCTTTCTTTTTCGCGCCTGCCAATGACCATGACAGCCCGATGGATGCCACCAGTCCGCTCTGCCGGCGCAAGGTGACCTCCTGAAGGGTTGGCGTATCGACGATCAGGCCATCATGCCGGCTGGAGAACACGTCAGACAGCGTTGCGGTGAGCGACAGATTCTTGCGCAACTGGTGGCGATATCCCAGATCCATGGTGACATAGCCTCTGCGATAGCCTTGCGGGGTCAGCCGCTTGCCCATGGTCGCCAGATTGACCTGCAGCGTGTCGCCGGGGGTCAGGTGCCAGTTGAGCGCTCCCTTCGCCTCATAGCCCACCGTTGAGCGCGTGCCGGAAAAGCCCAGATTGGCCGCATCGATCCGGTTGTAGAAGATGTTGCCGCTCAGCGTATAGTCCAGCCCCTTGAGCAGCTTGCCCGCGCTCGTCAATTCCAGCCCGCCCGACAGGCTCTTGCCCAGATTTTGCTCGGTGATCAGCACCACCGTCGGGCTGACCGGCGTGCTGGTGATGGTGAAGGCATTGCGCGCACTGCGCAGATACAGCGTGGCGCTGCGCGAGGTGGCGCCCTTGTCATAGCTCCACCCCGCCTCGAAGGACCGGATTTCCTGAGGGCGCAGGTTGGGATTGCCCTGGCGCAGCGTGTAGGGATCCTGCTGCACCAGATAGGGGTTGAGATCCTCCGGATCGGGGCGGATGACACGCTGGCCGTAACTCAGGCTCAGGCTCTGATGCGGTGACAGTTTGTCGGTCACATGCAGGTTGGGATAGGCGCGGAAAAAGTCGTAGCCGCCATTCTGCCCGCTGGTGATCTGATGGGTTTCGATGATGCTCTGTTCCAGGCGCAGGCCCGCCAGCACCGTCCATGCGCCGATGGGGCGTTCATAGGAACCGTAGAAGGCATGGATCGTCTGGCCATAGCGGAAGATGTTGGTGAAATTGGTGTCGGGCAGCAGGGCCGCGCCCGCGCTGGCGGGCAGGGTCTGGCCGTTGTCGAACAGCGTGTCGTCCCGCTGCAGATTGTAGCCCGCGATCAGCTTGGCCTTGCCCGGCAGGCTGCCCACATAGTCCGCGCTGATCTCGCGCGTGACCTGATTGCGATAGAGGTTCTGGTTCTGGAAGCTGGGGTCGGCGGCTGGCTGAAGCGTGCTGTTGGTGATCGCGAAGCGCTGGCGCTCCCATGTCTGCGCGCGCTGGGCGATCAGCGTGATGCCATTGCCGTTCGCCTCGGTGTCATGGTGATAGCGCAGCATCGCCGAATTGGAGATTTCCTGCTCGCGCCCGGGCCGATCCCGCCCGGTTCGGGTCGTCGTGCCATTCTGGCTGGCCAGCGCGGTTTCGGCAAAGGTCGAATGATCGGATCTGGCGTTGTACGTCCCCTCCGCACTGACCCGGTCGGCGGGGCCAAGATCGAGATCGGCGCCCAGCGTGGCGATCTTGGCAAGCCGGCTGTCGCTGGAGGCGCCCGCGATGTGGCTGGTGGATGCGATGGCGCCACTGGCGGCATCGGTCACCGTGCGGTCGTCGCTGAAGCGGCGCACGCGTAGATCGCGGCGCAGGGTCAATCCGCCATGCAGGCCCAGCTTGCCGAGCTGCACGCTGCCATTGCCGCTGATGTTGAAGCGGCCGCTGCTGCCCACGCTCGACTGCAGGCTGGCGCTGTGGCTGCCGCTGCGGCGCTTGGTGATGATGTTGATGACGCCTGCCGATCCGTCGGGCTTGAAGTTGGCCGGCGGGTTGGTCAGCACCTCGACCCGGGCGATGCCGTTCGCGCCCAGCGCCTCGAGCGCCGCAGCCCGGTTGCCGTTGTTGAACTGCGGCGAGGGGCGGCCATCGACGAGGATCTGCACATTGCTGTCGCCGCGCAGGCTCAGATTGCCATCGACATCGACCGAGACCGACGGAATGTTGCGCAGCACATCGGCGGCCGAGCCGGTCGTCGCCTGAAGATCGCGGGCGAGGGAATAGGATTTGCGATCGATTCTGGTTTCGACAGTCGGCTGCTGCGCGCTCACCACGATGTCGTGCGCCGCGCTGCCGGTTGGCGCGGCGGCCATGGTCTGCGCCATCGCCGGGGCGCAAAGCGTGAAGCTGCCTGTGCCGATCAGCAGGCCCAGCGTGGTCGGGAAAAGGCGTGAAGAGCGGGGGAAAAGCGTTGTCATGCCGGGCTGCTAGCGCAGGATGAGGCTGAAAGCGTTGTCGCAACATGTCGGGCGGGAGGAACCTTGTGTCCTAATGTGTCGAGCTGTCGGCTGACACATTGGGACATCAAAAACTCTTCCGGAGGCCCGCGCAAACGGGCACAGGAGGCGCGTGGATACCCAGGCACATCTCCTTGTCGTCGATGACGATCCCGAACTGCGCACGCTGCTGGCCGCTGAATTGCGCAAGGCCGGTTTCACCGTGTCTGCGGCGGCGGATGGACCGGCGATGCGCCGCGAACTCGAGCGCGCCAGCTTCGATCTCATCATTCTCGACCTCAACCTGCCGGGGGAAAGCGGGCTGACGCTGTGCCGCGACCTGCGCGCGACCAGCCAGCTGCCGATCGTCATGCTGACCGCGCGGGGCGAGCCGATCGACCGGGTGCTGGGGCTGGAAATGGGCGCCGACGACTATCTGGCCAAACCCTTCGAGCCGCGCGAACTGCTGGCCCGCATCCGCAATGTGCTGCGGCGTTCGCGCGCCATGCCGGTCAATCTGGAGCCGCTGGCGGCAAGCCGCGCCACCTTCGCCGGATGGACGCTGGATTTCGAGCATCGCCAGCTGAGCGACACCGCCGGGCGCGTGACGATGCTGTCAGGCATGGAGTTCCGCCTGCTGCGCCTGCTGATCGATTATGCCAACCGCGTGCTTTCGCGTGAGCAATTGCTCAACCTCGGCGCGGTGCCGCAGGGGGACGCCAATGACCGGGCGATCGATTTGCAGATCAGCCGCCTGCGCGCGCGTTTCGGTGCGCAGGGTTCCGAACTCATCCGCACCGTGCGCTATGAAGGCTATGTGCTGGCCGCTGCTGTCACCCTGTCATGAAGCGGCCCGCCCTGTTTGACAGCATGACCAGCCGGATCTTCCTGATCCTGCTGGTCGGCATTGCGGTGGCGGGCACGATGGGAGCGGCGCTTTCGGACACCAGGCGGATGGCCGAGGTGCGCCATCTTCAGGCGATCCGGGCCATCGAGCGCACCGGTCGGCTGCTGACCGAGCTGGACAATACCGCCGTCGCGCGGCGGGCCCATGAAATGCGCGAGGCCCGCAAGTTCGCGCGGCTTGCCGGAGCGCAGGACGGCCCCGCGCAGGCGGATGACGAGTTGACCGCCTTGCTGGCGGGGCAGCTTCCTCCCGGCGTTCAGGCCACGGTGGGCAGCATCCCGCTGGCCCGCTGCGACATCGCTCAGGACGGCGATCAGGATGAGGAGCATCACAAGAAAAGCCGCCCTGTCGATCCGGTCGTGGCGCGGCAATGGAAGGAGGCGGTCACGGCCACCGATTGCTGGCGGATCGAGACGCGCTTTTCGGACGGCAGCCGCTGGAGCGTGGTGACCGGGCCGCCATCGCTGCTGCGCGCCTCCTATGGACCCGACCCGGCCTTTCTCGCGGTGATCGCGGTGGCCGCGGCGCTGCTGGCCTTTGTGGTGGCGCGCACCGCCGGGGCGCCGATCCGCCGCCTGACCCGCGCGGCCACCGATGTGCGGCCGGGGCTGGGCGTGCCGGTGCTGGTCGAGAGCGGGCCAGGCGATGTGCGTGGCGCGATCCGCGCCTTCAACGACATGCAGCAGCGCCTTTCCCGTCATGCCGTCGAACAGACCTATATGATCGCGGCGATCACCCATGATCTGCAAACGCCGATGACCCGCCTGCGCCTCAAGCTGGAGCAGATGGAGGATGCGGCTTTGCAGAAGCGCCTGCTCAGCGATTGGACGGCGATGCGCGCGGTGGTCGAGGAAGGGCTGGAGCTGGCGCGCAGCACCGGGCGCGATGAGAATGCGGTGCTGCTCGACATCGATTCCCTGATCCACAGCATTGTCGAGGATGAGCAGGAGGCCGGGCATGTCGCCAGCTTCGCGGTGGCTGCGGGATGCGACTGGCGCTGCCAACCGCAGATGCTGCGGCGCTGCATCCAGAATCTGGTCGATAATGCGGTGCTTTACGGCGGGGGCGCCCATCTTTCGACATATCGCGATGCTGGCGGATTGGAGATCCTGGTGCGCGATTTCGGTCCGGGCATTCCCGAGGGTCAGCTGGAGGCCGTGTTCGAGCCGATGGTCCGTCTCGAGGAATCCCGGTCGCGCAGCACCGGGGGGACCGGGCTGGGGCTGACCATCGCGCGCAATCTGGCGCAGAGGATCGGTGCGGATCTGACACTGGCCAATGCTGCGGACGGCGGCCTGGTGTGCAAGGTGCGTTTCAAGGCCTGATGCGGGCCTGATTGGGGAAAAGAAGCCCGGAACGCCAGGCGTTCCGGGCCATATCGCTTTACTTCCTGGCGACAGTGAAGATGTCGAGCGCGGCATTGGCTTCGCTCGACTTGGTGTGCGCCACATAGAACCGGGCCAGAGCCGGAACGAAGGTCGAGGTCTTGCCGCCCTTGGTGTCGAGGCGCTGGATTTCCTTCAGCCCGTCGCTGCCATCCCGGTCATAGATGCTCAGGCCACCGGCGCCTGTGACATAGATGCGGTTGCTCTGCGGATCGAAGGTCATGTCGTCGGCGGTGTCGACGCAGGGCTGGCTGGACAGCACCGCGCCCGTGTCGGCGTTGAGCACCATGATCAGCCCCGGCTTGCGGCCGACCACGAAGAGGCGGCGCGTTTTGGGATCATAGGTCATGGGCGTGTTCTGCTGCAGGCCCGGCAGATCCCAATGGGCGATCAGCTGGCGCGTCTTCAGGTCGAGCACGCCGATCTGCTTCTTGTCGCGCAGGTTGATGAACATGCGGTTCGTCTTGCGGTCGATCGCCATGGATTCGATGTTGTTGGCATCCACCGGGATCTGCGCCACGCTGTTGCGCCCATCGACCGAAATGACGCTGAGCGTGGAATCCGCCGCCTTTTCCGCGCGGCCGCCATTGCCGACATAGAGCAGCCGGGCAGCGGCATCGTAATAGGCCGCGTCGGGGCCGGGGCGCGTCGGGATATGGCCCACGATCCTGAAGCTGGCGACGTCCAGGATCTTCACCTCCGCCGCGCCGCCATCGGCGATGAACAGCACGCCCTTGTCGGGCACGAGATAGATCGAATGCGGGTTTTCGAACCCGCCGACCGAGGCGAGATGTTCACCCGTGCGCAGATTGAAAACCTCGACGCTTTTGTGGCCCTCGGCGGTGACATAGAGGCGGTTGGTCTTGAGGTCCGTGGCGAAGTGGTCGAAATCGCCGCCGGTGATGTCGGGCAGGGGAATGCTGCGGTAGAACGTCATCACTGCGGTTTGCGCGGCGGCAGGGGCGGCGGCCATGGCGGCCAAAGGAAGAGCCAGCGCGAGCATCAGGGTTTTCTTCATCATCATATCCATTTTCGAGCGTTCAGCGGGCCTGTGCGGGATCGTAGATCATCATCCGCAAGGTGTTGGGGTGGAAGGCATAGTCGGGCGATTTGGGGTTGGCCGGATTGGCGCTGGCCTCGGTCACATCGCCGGTCGGCAGGAACAGGCGGCCGCTGCGGGGCGAGAAGGTCATCGTGCGCGCGCCGATGGCTGTGGGCATTTCAGTGACGGTGAAGCGATCGGCGCTCTCGACATGAACGACCGACAGGCTGCCCGTGCCATTGGGGCTGAACACCAGATTGCGCGCCGCATCGATCTGCACCGTGTCGGTGCCCGGCGCGATGGGCAGTTGCGCCACCGTATGCAGGTCCGCCGGGTCCAGCACCAGCATCTGCCCGCCGCCGCAGCTCAGGAACAGGCGCTTGACGCCGGGGTGATAGGCCACGCCATGGGGGCGCTCGCAGGCCGGGATCGCGGTGCGCTGCGTGATGCGGTTGGTGGCGGTGTCGATCTTCACGATCTCGCCGGTGCTCTTGAGGTTGACGAAGAGATGGCCGCTGTCGTCGGTGCCGCCCATTTCCGGCTGGCCGCCCAGCCTGATCGTGGCGATGTTGTCCTTGCCGGCAAGGTCGAGCACCGAAACATCGTGCGATCCCCCGTTCATGCTGAACAGATGGCCGCTGACGGCATCGAAGGCGAGCGTGTCCGTGCCGCCGTCGGCGGGGATTTCGCGCAGAACCTTGAGCGTGGCCAGATCGAATTCGCTGACCGTGCCGCGCGCGCCATTGGACACGTAACCGCGACCGGTCGCGGTTCGGATCACCAGCCCATGCGCGTCGCCGATGCCCGCGATGCGCCCGACCAGCTTGCCGCTGGTGGCATTCATGACATCGACATGGTCGCCATAGGCGAAGAAGAGGCGATCGGAGGCCGGTTCGAAGGCCAGCCCCTGCCACAGGGCGCCGCCCGGGATCGGGGTGGTCTGCGCCAGCCTGTAGGGCCAGTGGCCGGCGTCATCGGCGCGGACGGCGGTGGAGGCAAGCCCGCAGGCAAGCGCCATGCCCGCCAGCAACATGCTGCGAGAGAAGATCGTCATGGGTCAGGCGTATCCGTGATGAAAAGGGGGAGGACCGGGCAGACGCAGGGGGCTGGGCATCTGCCCGGTCGGAACAGCGCGATCACATTTTGAAATCGACGCCGAACAGATAGGAGGAACCGAAATACTGCAGCTCGGTAAAGCGCGCCGAACTCTTGCCCTCGGTCGCCACCTGATTTTCCCTGGTGATGTTGCGGCCCTGGAAAAACACCGTGACATGCTTGTTGATGGCGTAGCGCGCGTCGAGGTCGAAGTTCAGATAGGGCTGGACGTAATTGTCCAGAACCGGCGTGGCGCCCAGCGAGGTCATCGTCAGCCCCTGATAATTGCCGAAAAGCTGCAATGACAGGGGGCCATGCTTGTAGAAGGCTTCCACGTTGAAGGTGCGCGGCGTGGTGTAGGCCAGCGTCTCGCGATAGCCATTGCGCGTGGCGCCATGCGAATTGACGAAGGTGAAGTTGCCGCCGATCCCGAAGCCCGAGAGCAGGCCGGGCAGGAAGGTGAACTGCTGGTGGTAGTTCAGCTCGAAGCCGCGCGCGGAGGCATGGGGGATGTTGCCATAGGTGGAGAAGGTGGCATTGCCCGCGATGCCGGCAAAACTGCCGTTGGTGGTGGTGGCGACGACGTAATTGCTGAATTCTTTGTCGAACACGCCGGCTGAAACGATGCCGCCCAAAGGCAGGTAATATTCGATGCTGGCATCGTAATTGTTGCCGGTGGTGGCCCTGAGGTCGGGGTTGCCCTGGGTGATCGCGCCGGTGCCGTAATTGACGGTCTGGGTGGCGGTCAGCTGGCTGAAGCCGGGGCGGCCGATGGCCGTGGACCAGTTGGCGCGGGCGATCAGATCGTCGGTGATGCTGTAGCGCAGCTGGATGGTGGGGAACAGATTGCTGTAACTGCGCGACACGGTGCGCGGCGCCAGTGTGGTCACGCCCGAGGCGACGCTGGTTGCGGTGCCGCGATAGACGCCATCGGTCTTTTCATAGCGCAGCCCGGCCAGCACGCCCAGCCGGTTCCAGCTGGCGGCATACTGGATGTAGCCATTGTAGACATTTTCATTGTCGTTGAGCAGCGCCTGCCGGTTGGTGATCGCATCGGCTGCGGCATTCTCGGTCACCGAGCCACCCGTAATCAGCTGGCGAATGGCTGCGCCCGACAGCGCCGTGCCCAGATTGTAGGCGCCGTCGAAGATCGTGTAGCTGTTGGTTCCGGCCAGCTGCGCGCCGGTCAGCGAGGGCACGCCGGAATAGGTGTAGGTCCGGTCGTCATGCGTGACCTTTTCGAGGCGCAGGCCGCCGCCCATGCTCAGCGTGCCCTTGATGGCGCCAAGATCGAGCGGCGCAGACAGGCCGACATGCCCCGACCACTGGCCGTCGCGATCATCCTGATAGGCGTTGCTGAGCGAGGTGAGATTGTAGGCGGCGTAATTGGTGACCAGAGCGCCATTGGCCGCCGTCATGGTGGGCAGCTGGGGCGCGGTGACATTGTCGACATAGACCGATGCCGCCGTGGGGTTGGTCAGCGTGGCGCTGTAGGAATAGGGCGAATAGAGCCGGTTGCTGGCATAGGCGCCATAGTAGTCGAGGGTGATCTTGCCCGCATGGCTCACGCCGCCGAACTTGTAGAGCCGCTCGTCATCGTGGATGAGATTGTCGTTGAAGCCCTGAGACAGCGTGGTGGTGGCGTTGTAGGTGCCGGGCGTGGGGGTGGTGAAGCTCTGGTTCGAGAAGGTGTAGAGCAGCTGGTTCTTGATCGGGTGAAAATCGATGCCCGAGGCAAAGCCCTTGAAATAGAGCGTGGTGTTCTTGTCCACATCCCAAGAAAAGGTGCCGCCATAGCCGCGCCGGTTCTTGGTCTGGGTGTATTCCAGCTGCTGGGCCTTGCTCAGCGTGTTGCCGGGCAGGGTGCTCTTGTCGGCGAAGGTCTGCTGCAGATCGTCGAGATCCAGCGAATCGCGCATGTCGGTGACGAAGAAGGTCAGCGCGAAGGGCTTGTCGGCGGAGTTGTTGCGATCGAAGGGATTGCTGTCCAGCCCGAAGCGGATGCCTGCGTTGAGCGTGCCCTGAAAGATCCCGGTCGGGTGCGGCTGATGGATGCCGCCGGCCACGGTGACGTTGAGATACGGCGCTTCGCCCGGCGCGATGTCGTGGGACAGCAGGTTGATCTGGCCGCCCAGCGCCACGGCTTCCTGCGCGGGGGTGTTGGTCTTGATCAGCTCCAGCCCGCCGACCAGCGGGGCGGGGATCGCATCGAAGGGCACGGCGCGGCCTGTCGAGTTGATCGAACCGGCGGGCAGCAGCACGCCTTCATAGGTCACGCCGTTCAGATTGGGGTCGATGCCGCGGATCTGGATCGAGCGTGATTCACCGCTCTTGTTGATCACCGAGGCGCCCGGCAGGCGGCGCACCGCATCGCCCAACACGAAGTTGGGCATCTGCTTGATCTCCTCCTGCGAGGCGACATTGACCAGATTGGGGGCCTCCTTCTGGATCTTGCGGGCTTCCTCGGCGGTCTGGGCCTGGTGGTGAAGCGCCGCGCCAGTGACCAGAATGGCCGAGGAGGTGTCGCTGTCGGTATCTGCGGCGACGGGGGCGGCGGCAGGCGCCATCGGGGCTTCAGCCGCCATGGCGGGAAGGGCATAGCCGGAGAGCAGCGCGGTCGAGAGCAGCAGCACGGGTTTGCGCGGCAAGGCGAAGGGCATGGGCAAAGGCATGGGGTGTCTCGCTGATGTCGGTGGGTTCAGGGCGTCACGCGGAACCGGCATCCCGCCGGTTCCGACATGGGCTGATGAAGAGGGGCTGACGAAGAGTGTGCGATCAGCGCTGGTTCTTGCTGGCCGGGGCCATGGCATAGATGTCGAGCGCTGCCGGTCCGGTCGGGGTCCTTGCATGGGCGACATAGAGCTGGCGCAGGCTGGGCTCATAGATCGAGACCTTGCCCGTATGCGTGTCCATGCGCTGGATTTCCTCGAAATGGTCGGCATCGACCCGCTTGAGGACGCTCAGCCCTTCGGCGCCGCTGATGTAGAGGCGCTTGTTGGCTTCATCATAGGTGGCGCCATCGGCGGTTTCGACCACGCCGGTGGTCGAGAGGAGGTGGCCGTTGGCCGCATCCACCACGAAGAGCATGCCCGGTTTGCGCCCGGCGATGAACAGGCGGCGCGTTTTGGTGTCCAGCAGCAGCGGCGTGTTCATGTTGAGGCCGGGGATGTCCCACAAGGCCTTCACGCTGCGCGTCTTGAGATCGATGACCGCGATCTGCTTCTTGTCGCGCAGATTGACGTAGAGCAGGCCGCGCTCATGATCGACGGCCATGGATTCGATGTTGGTGGAAGCCACGGGGATGCGGCCGACTTCCTTGTGCAGCGCGGTGTCGATGATGGCGATCGCGCTGTTGTCCGAGGAATCCTTGGCGCCGCCGCAGCCGACATAGAACAGGCCCGACAGGGAATCGAACACCGCCTCATCCGCGCCAAGGCGCAGCGGGATGGTCTGGACGATCTTGAGCGAAGGCACGTCGATGACGAAAACCGCGCCCTTGTCACCATCGGCGACAAAGAGCTGATGCTGTCTGGGGGCATAGGCGGGCGTATGGGGGAAGCCGTAGCCGGTGCCGGTGCCGAGATGCGCGCCATCGCTCAGGCGGAACATTTCCACGGTCTTGTGCACCTCGGCGGTGATGAAGAGCAGATTGTCTTTCAGATCGACCGCGAAATGATCGAAGCCGCCCTGCTCGATCTCGGGCAGGAGGGTGGTCTTGAGCGGCGTCGCGACGGGCGTGTCGGCCATGGCGGGCGCGGCGCCGAGCATCAGGGCGAGCGTGCAGGCGTGAAGAACTGTCCGGCAGGTGGTCACGAGAAGATCTCCAGAAAATCAACGGCGATTGGCTGTCCCCGACCTGCCCCGAACCTGTGGGGCATGGATCGCATCGGCCATGGATAGGGATGATGCGCCGGGCCGCATGTGGCCTCTTGCACAGCTGTGCAAATAGGGGTGAGTCGTGACGGTGTTGTTACAAGCTGAACGGGGTCTGTCATTTTATGGCTCTAACCAGCGCCGGTGCCCGCCATCGCTCGCCCTGCCCTGTTCTCCACCCTTCGGGGGCCTTCGCGAGTCCACCAGATCAATCTGGCGACGGCCCTGCTGCGCAGCGGCTTCATGCCCTTTCTGTCGCTGTTCCTCCACGAACGCGGGCTTGATCCTGCCTCGATCGGCATGGTGATGGGTTTTGGCAGCATGGTGCATCTCGTGGCCACGGTCCCGGGCGGGCTGCTGATCGACCATACGCGTGGCAAGCCTGTGTGGCTGCTGATCGTCGGGGCGCTGATCCTGGCGGCATCGGTCTGCCTTATCCAAGCGCATGGTGTGATGGCGCTGTTGTGCGCGGTGGCGATGATGTCGCTGGCCGAGGCGGTGGTTGTGCCCGCCATACTGGTGCTCAACCTTGAGGGCATGGCGCCCCACGGGCTGACCGATCGGGTCGCGCAATCACAGGCTCTCGGCCATACAGGGCGGGCGGCTGGCCTGATGCTGTCGGGCGTGATCGGCAGCCGCTTCGGCTTTTCCGCGCTGATCGGCTTCGAGGCGATCTACCTCATCATGCTCCTGGGACTGGTATGGCGCGCCCCGTTGGCGATGGCTCCTGCCAGATCCAACCCGCCACCGTCTATCAATCCGGGCGTCGAACTGATCCTTCTGGGCGTGGCGCTGGGCCTTTTCCAGACAGGCAATGCGGTGCTCCATGTGCTGCTGAGTCTGGAACTGGCGGAAAAGCGGCAGCTGAGCGGACCGATGCTGGCCTCGCATATCGCGATGATCGCCCAGATCGCGATGGTCGTCTGCTCGCTGCTGGCGGCGCGGGCACTGCGCCGGTGGGGGCCCTGGACAGTGCTGGCGATCAGCTTCGCCATTCTCCCGGTTCGGTGCGCCTGCGCTCTCTTCCTGTCGGTTCCCTGGGCCATTCTCCCGGTCGAACTGCTGCATGGCGCCAGCGAGGCGCTGCAGATGGTGACCATAGCGGGCATCATCGGCAATCTCTACGCCGCATCCGGCCGTGCCGGGTCGCGTTTCAGCTGGGTGATGCTGCTGCAAGGCATGGGAACGGCGGCGAGTCCCCTCGTTGGCGGGTATATCGCCCAGTACTGGGATTGGCCGACAGCGTTCCAGCTGCTGGGCATGTTTGGCCTTTCGTCCCTGGCGCTTTGGGTCGTCAGTCGCCCCTATCTGCAAAATTTGACGCTCGCCGGCTGATTTTCTCTAGCATTACGAAGAATTAATGTTATTTGCACAGCTGTGCATACTGAGGTTCCCCATGAGTAAGAAGCGCTATGTCAGCGCCCGTGAAGTTGCCGAACATGCCGGCGTCTCCCGTTCGGCCGTGTCGCGCGCGCTGACTGACGGGGCGAGCATCTCGCCCGATCTGAAGGCGCGCGTTCTGGCTTCCGCGCATGAACTTGGCTATGAAATCAACATGCTGGCCAGAGGCTTGCTTGACGATCGCAGCATGATCGTGTCGCTGGTCTCGGCCTCGCTGGGCAGCCCTTTCATGGGCATGATGCTGCCGGCCATCACCGACCGGCTGATCGCCAAGGGTTATGCGCCGTTGCTGATCAACATCGGCACCACCCCGGCCATCGCCGAGGAATCGCTGCGTCAGGTGGTGCGCCTGCGTTCAAGCGCCGTCGTCATTCTTTCCGGCTCTCCCCCGGCCAGCTTTGTCGAGGCGACTCAGCGGACGGGCATCCCGATCATCGCCTTCAACCGCGATGAGCCCGGGATGGATCTGATCTGCGCCGACAATCACGAGGCCGGGCGCATCGCCTATGGTCGGCTGGCGCAGGTCAGCCGCACCATTTGCGCCGTTTCCCCGGCGCGCGAAACCTTCAGCATGCGCGCCCGCCTCGCCGGTTTTCTGGCCGGGGCCGAGGCGCTGGGCCATGCTCCGCCGCGCATCGTCAGGGCCATGCCCCCGCTGCGCAGCAGTGGCTATGCCGATTATGAGGGCGGTTATGCGCTGGGCGCGGAACTGGTGGGGAGCGATGGCATCGCAGACGGGCTGTTCTGCCTCAACGATCATATCGCTTTTGGCGTGATCGATGCGGCCCGGCGCTCGAGGCGTATGGTGGCCGGGCGGGATTTTTCGGTGATCGGTTTCGATGACGTGCCGATGGCGGCGTGGGACGCCTATCGCCTGACGACCTTTCGCCAGAATCCGGACACCTATGCCGATGAAGTTCTCGACCTTCTTGCGCGCAGGCTGGGGGAGCAGGGGCAGGATGCCATGGTGCGGCGGATTCCTGCGCAGATCATCGAAAGAGAGTCGATGAAAATCGATGAATAGGTTGAGATAAAATAATGTTTCTGAATTCAATATGTCATAAATCAGATGTATTTGACTTTTTAATATAAAAGTCGCGTTCCGGAATGAATTGCCGGATTTCTCAATCATTGTTCTTCAACGTCATCATGGCTTTGTGCGCCTGTTTGAGGGGGTTCTCTCTGAAAGCGCGTCAGCCTGTCTCCCGAGGATATCATGCTGAACAAGACTCGCCTGGCCGCGGCCACTTGCTTGACCTTGCTGTTCGCTCCCTGCCTTGGCGGTCTGGCTCAGGCAGCCCCGGCGCCCCACATGGGCGTTTCCATGCAGAACGCCTTGCCGACTGCCACGCCAATCAAGCATCTGGTCATCATCTTTGGTGAGAACCAGTCGTTCGACCACTATTTCGGCACCTATCCCAAGGCCGCCAATCCCGCCGGCGAGCCCGCTTTCATCGCCCGGCCCGCCACGCCGCAGGTCAATGGCTATCTGAGCAACCCCGCCTTGCTCACGGCCAATCCGAACACCACCAATGCCGCCAATCTGGCGACAGGCATCGCGCCCTCGCTGATGAACCCGTTCCGCATCGACCGCGCCCAGTTCGACACGGCGGGGCAGAACCATTCCTATATGCCCGAACAGCGCGCTTCCAACGGTGGCCGCATGGACGCTTTCGTGGCCAACACCGGGCATGGTTCCAAGGCGGGGGCGGGCTCTTTCGGCACGGCGGCGCAGGTCATGGGCTATTTCGACGGCAACACCGTCACCGCGCTGTGGAACTATGCCCAGCATTTCGCGATGAGCGACAATGCCTTCACCGACAGTTTCGGGCCATCGACCCCGGGGGCGCTGAACGTTGTTGCGGGCACCACCAATGGCGCCTCCAATGCTTCGGGCAATGGCTCGGTCCCGGATGGGCAGGGCGGCTTCACCATGATCGGCGATCCCGATCCCAAAGGCGATGTCTGCACCACCGGCAAGGATCCGGTGGTGATGGCGGGCCGCAACATTGGCGATCTGCTGAACCTTGCCGGGATCACCTGGGGCGGCTTCATGGGCGGCTTCGACACCAGCCTGACCAACGCCAATGGCACCACCGGCTGCGCGCGCAGCACCGTGTCGCCCAACACCAGCCGGACGGTGCGTGATTACAAGCCGCATCACGCCTGGTTCCAGTATTACGCCTCGACGCAGAATCCACAGCACACACGCCCCAGCGCGCCGGAGATGATCGGGCGGACCGAGCCCGTGCTCGATGCCGCCGGATCGACCACCCCGGTGCATCACCAATACGATTACAAGGATTTCGTCGCGGCGGTGGCGGCGGGCAATTTCCCCTCGGTCAGCTATCTCAAGGCGCCGGCCTTTCAGGATGGCCACCCGGGCAATTCCAACCCGCTGGACGAGCAGGCCTTCTATGCCAGCACGATCAATTTCCTCCAGCAGCAGCCTGACTGGAAAAACACGGCCATCCTCGTGCTTTATGACGATTCCGATGGCTGGTACGATCATCAGGCGCCCACTGTCACCACCTCGTCCGCCGATCCGGCCTTCGACCAGCTGACCGGGCCCGGCCATTGCGACGGCCCCGGCGCCAGGCCGGGCATCGGCCTTGACGGCAAGCCTGTGAACGGGCGTTGCGGGCCGGGATCGCGCATGCCTTTCCTGCTGATCTCGCCTTATGCGAAGGCCAACTTCGTCGACAGCACGCCGATCACCCAGGCTTCGGTCGTCCGCTTCATCGAGGACAACTGGCTGGGAGGGCAGCGGATCGGCGGCGGATCGGCGGATGCCACCGCCGGCAGCATCCTTGCCATGTTCGACTTCAAGGCGTCGCCGCGTCTGAAGCCCTTGTTCCTCGATCCGCAGCAGGGCACGGTGGTGGCTCGCGCTCCGGCCTGATGGTCCAGGCCCCCTTGCGCCGCTTTGGCGCCGGGCGCCGATGGCCGCCTTCTGACAGGATATCCAGCATGCCTGATGCCCATTCGGCCTGTCATGGCGGGCCTGGCCGCCGGGGGTGGGCAGGTGCTCGCGTGGTGCTTGTCGTTGCTGTTCTGGCGGCGCTGTTGTCAGCGGGCCTGCATGGGACATCGGCGACGGGCGCATCGGCGAATGACGGCCTCAATCCGCATCCCGTCGTGCTGCATCGACCGCCACAGCAGGCCCTGAGCGCGCTCGCCCTGATCGGCAAGCGGATGTTCAGCGATCCGCGCCTCTCGGCTTCGGGGCGGCAGTCCTGCGCCTCATGCCATAGCCCGACCCATGCCTTTGGCCCGCCGGATGGGACAAGGATGCAGGTCGGCGGTGCCAGCATGACGGTGCAAGGCGTGCGCGCGATCCCTTCGCTGGCCTATCTCTATCGGCAGGAGGCCTTTGGCATCGGCCCGGCGGGCGATGATGATGCGCCGGTTGCGCTGGAGATGCTGGCGGCTCAGGCACGGGGGGCGACGCGCTCGACGAAATCTGCGGGCATGGCGCCAGCCACGGCGGCTCTGGTGCCCAGCGGCGGGCTCTTCTGGGATGGGCGCGCGGATTCCCTGATGGATCAGGCCATGGGGCCGATGATGAATCCGGCAGAAATGGCCAATGCCAATGTTGCCGAGGCAGCGGCCCGGCTGGTGCGTGCCGGTTACGCCGAGGTGTTGCGACCTTTGTTCGGGGAAGGGCTGGCGGCCAAGCCGGATCTTCTGTTTGCCGAGGCCATGTCGGCCATCTCGCGCTATCAGATCGAGGACGGCGCCTTCCATCGGTTCGACAGCCGCTATGATCATTGGCTGGAGGGCAAGGCGCGGCTCACGGCGGCGCAGATGCGCGGGTTGCGCCTGTTCAATGACCCCGCCAAGGGCAATTGCGCGGCCTGCCATGTCAGCGCGCCGGGGCGTGACGGCATGCCGCCCTTGTTCACCGATACGGAATATGAGGCGCTGGGCGTACCACGCAACCGCAAGTTGAAAGTCAACCATGACCCGCATCATATCGATCTTGGCCTATGCGGGCCGATACGCGGCGATCTGGCGGAGCAGATGCAATATTGCGGGATGTTTTTGACGCCGACATTGCGCAATACGGCGCGGCGCGGGGTCTATTTTCACAATGGCGTCTATCACACGCTTGAGCAGGTCCTCAATTTCTACAATCGGCGCAATACCAATCCCGCGATGATCTATCCCCGCAACGCTGCCGGCCGGATCATGCTGTATGACGATCTCCCGCGGCCATACCATGTCAACATCGACGTGGCCGATGCTCCTTTCGACCGGAAGGCGGGGCAGAAACCACCTTTGAGCAAGCAGGATATCGGCGACATCATCGCTTTTATCAAAACCCTGGACGATGGTGATGCATTGCGATGAATGCGAAGGAGCGACAGGTTGTGGCGTTGGCGTTTGAAATGATGAAGGACCGCTTTGCCGGCGCCTGCTGACCGGTGGGTCGAGGTGTCCGGCAATCTGCAGCTTTTGCGGCGGCTTCTGTGCTCTCCGGTTAGTTGGCCTTACGAGCCAGAATGGCGGCTTCCACCTTGCGAAATCCTTCCGAAGTCGCGATGGCCAGATCAAGTGGCCTGGCCCCCAGCTTGGTGTCATGGGCGTTGAGGAAGGTCATTGCCCCGCCGGCGCCAAGCGCCTGAATGGCAACGCTCAGGATGCGCCCCTGCCGGTCAGCCGCTTCGCGCGACAAGGTCGGGCCCTGGGCGCGGCGTTGAAATGGCCGGTTCATGGATGTCCACCTTCCTGCTGAAGTGATTGAGCGCGCTGTTCGCGATGCTTTTCCAGCCTTTTGGTGCGGTCTGCCATGGCCTGCCATGCCGCCGCCGCCTTCAGGCGAATCTCGCGCACATTGGCCAGGTTTGTTTCTTCCGCTTCGCGGCGGCTTTGCGCGGCGCAGTCCAGATAGAAGTCGCTTTGTGACGGCATGCTTATCCTCGGATCTGCGCGGCGCGATGGCCTTGGGAAATTCAGTCGACCATATCGGCCACGATCCTGCGCAGTTCGTCAGGCGAAAGGACGCCGCGCTGCTCGACGGGATGATGCCGCGCCGCCAGGATGATGGGATTGATGGGGAGGTGGTTGTTCTTCAATTGGATATACATAAACTTACTCGAAAAATCGGGCGCCGATTGGCGCGGTATGATCTCTTTGGTGAGAGGGGAGGAAAGCGCTTCGATCGCATGTCGATCGTTTGCGCAGCGGCTTTCCCGTGCCCGGCCGCGATTCACATCCGAAGATGGATCAAGCACGCCGGGCACGGGCCAACGCATCGGGGGGAAGCCCCCGATGTGCCGGACAGTTCCCAAGGCTCACGCCGAGCCTTGGCGAACAGGGTTCAGGCCGAAGCCAGATTGACGGCGGACTGCTTGCCGCGACGATCGGTCTCGATCTCGTAGCTGACGCGCTGGTCCTTGTTGAGCGTCGCCATGCCGGCGCGCTCGACGGCGCTGATATGGACGAAGCTGTCATCGCCGCCGTCGACGGGCTGGATGAAGCCATAGCCCTTGTCGGAGTTGAAGAATTTGACGGTGCCGATAGGCATGGGTGTTTCCTTTTCACGAAAACGAGTACCCACCCGCAACAGCGCGGATGGAGCCGGAAGCGTGGGAAAGGAAGGAGAGCCCCTTTGGGATTAAATCCGTGAATCAAATCCGGGGGGAATCAAGTTCCGTCGCAGGCGACGTTAGCCAAGCCTATATGCGGTCAGGGTGTGGAAAAGTCAAGGGGCGATGCTTTCCGGGTGCCGGGCAGAGGCCCCATGTCTTTGTCGAAAACGGCGTTCAGCCTTCGTTTTCGGGGCGGCTGGCGAACCAGATTACGTGCTCCGAACCGCGATGATCCTTGTCCTCGCTGGTGATGATTTCCTCCACCAGAAAGCCGCTTTCCACCAGGCGCGCGGTGAAAGCCGGATCGGGGAAGGCGGACCATACGGCAAGGATGCCTCCCGGTTTCAGGGCCGATGTGACCGCGTGCAAACCATCCATCGTGTAGAGATGATCGTTGACGCGCCGGGTGATGCCTTCCGGGCCATTGTCGACATCGAGCAGGATGGCGTCATAGGCGCCGCGTGCGGCATCGATCAGCATGGCGACATCCTCGGTGACCAGCACAACGCGTGGATCATCGAGGCAGGATGCCGTCAGCTTTTCCATGGGGCCGCGCGCCCATGCGATGATCTCGGGCACCAGCTCGGCCAGGGTGACGCTGGCATCGGCCTCCAGCACGGCGAGCGCTGCCCGCAGCGTATAGCCCATGCCATAGCCGCCGATCAGCAGATCGAGCGTGGGCCGGCCTGCCAGCCTTTCGCAGGTCATGGTGGCCAGAGCTTCTTCCGAAGCGCTGGCGCGGGTGCTCATCAGCTCGGTGCAATCGAGCAGGATGGTGAATTCCTGACCACGCTGCACCAGCCGCAGTTCGCCGCCATCGGGAACCAGAGCCGTGGCGATCAGGTCGTGGCCGGGCAGGGAAATGCGGTCGGGCGGGCCGGAGGACGTCGAAGGGTGAGGGAGCGAAGCAAGCTTGGCGCTGTGTTCTAGTGCGATGACGTGCGTGCCTTGCGCGCGGCATAGCGTGCATCGCGGATGGCCTTGCGTTCGGCCTCCGTGGGGGCGGGAACGTCCTGGGCAATCTGCTTGGCCAGCTTTTCGGCCTTGGCCTGCAGGCGGGCTTCCGCGATGGCGGCCAGACGGGCGGCCAGGGCCGCTTCGCGTTCACGCGCCTTTTTCGCCTTGGCGACCAGCTGGGCCGGATCAGTGGCTGGCCTGGTTTTCAAACGGGCGATCGCGCTTTCTCGGGCGCGGGTGGCAACCGCGATCCTGTCCTGGAAACCAGGCTCTTTATAGGCTGTCATGGGATTAAAAGACGCTTTCTGCGTTCAAGGAGACGCATCCATGCGCCGGCGTCATCAGTACAATGACGGCCTTGAGGCGCTAGCATGGTTGGCAGGCGCTGTCCAAGTGAATGCGATACACCAGGCTGGCCGGGGCCATGGCCGGCCTGCGAGATGGCGTGTGCTTTGTCCTAAAAGGCAGGACCTGCATCCGTTGGCCTGAAGCCCAGACGCCAAAGATGGTCCAGCAAGGATTGCGCCTCATTCGAGGCAATTTTGCGCCTCGCGTCTTCCCGGCGGTCGATGGCGTTCATGGCGGCGCGGGAAAGCAACTGCGCCTTCCAACTGGTTTCATGCAAGTCGGAAAAGGTGAGGGGCATGGGCTTCGCTCTCGATCGGTCGCCATCCCGCTGGAGAAGGTGTGCCCGGGCGGGGGTGGTGGAGGCCCGGTCTCACCGTAAGGCTGTGGCGGAATGCTTTCCGATCGAAGCTTAACATCAGGAAACAAGCGCGCTTTGATACGGTTCCGTTTATCCGGGCCATTTTACCGCGCCATAGGCATGGCCGATCCGGAATCCAGAGACATCGAGGAGCGGCGGAATAATTTGCAAGGCCCGGGAACGGATAGGTCTTTGACTGGTAGGTTCCCGATAGGCTCCGAGGCTCAATTCGCCGTCTCGTTCGGTCGCACCCAGGGCGAATGAAGCAGGACAATCCCCAACATGACGCAGAAGGCCGTCGTCCTCGTGGTCGAGGACGAACCGATTCTTCGGATGCTCGCCGTGGATGTCGTCGAGGAAGCCGGCTTCGAGGCGATCGATGCGCCGGATGCCGATGCGGCCATGTCCGTTCTGGAAAGCAGGGCAGACATCCGCCTCGTGTTCACCGATATCGATATGCCGGGCAGCATGAACGGGTTGGGGCTGGCGGCCCGTATCCATGATCGCTGGCCGCTGATCGCCCTGATCGTGACCTCCGGCAAGGTCAGGCCCTTGGGGGCCGCCTTGCCGGGGAAGGCGATATTCATCCCCAAGCCTTTCGACCTTCCTCATGTGATCAGCGCCTTGCAACATATGGCGGCCTGACGCTGGGAAGGACATGGTCTTCTGGCCGATGCCCTCAGCTGGCGGCGACCAGCTTTCCTTCCAGCCGGAAGCGCAGGCCCTCCGGATCATAGGCGACGCTGCCCGTTCCGCTGAAATGCGAGGATGCGGCATTGTCGATCAGGCGGGAACCCAGACCGCGCCGCGTCGGCGGCGCGACGGTCGGCCCGCCCTGTTCGCGCCAGCTCATGGTAAAGCGTTCCCCGGCCAGATCCCAGTCCAGCTCGATGGTGCCCGTGTCATTCGAGAGCGCGCCATATTTCGTGGCATTGGTGGCCAGCTCATGCAGCGTCAGGGCCAGGCCAAGCACCTGATCGGCATTCAGGATGATCGAGGGCCCCGATATGGCGATCCTGCCGCGCTCCCCCTGATGGGCAGCCAGCGTGGCGCTGACCACGGCATGGATGTCGGCGGCCTTCCATGAGGTGGCGATCAGGATGTCCTGCGCCTGCGCCATGGTCTGCAAGCGCGCGGCGATCGTCCGGGCGCCGTCCTCCAGGCTGGTGGTATGCCTCAGCGTGTAGCTGGTGATGGCCTGAACCATCGCCAGCAGGTTCTTCATGCGATGCGCCAATTCGTGATTGAGCGTGTTCTGCCGCTCCTCGGCCTTCAGCCGGGCCAGCGCGGCCTGGGTGCGATCGGCCACCTGTTCGACGAAGCTGATGTCGTCCGGAGAGAGCTGACGCAGATCGTCGAAATGGACGAAGGCGACCAGCACGAAGCGATCCTGCTCGAAGATCGGGAAATTGAGCAGCACGCGAATGCCCAGATCGGCCATGGCCTGCGCATTGGCCATGGTCCTTGGATCGGTCCTGATATCGGCCACGATCACCGTTTCGCGCCGTTTCAGATCCTCGATGAAACTGCCGAAATCGCGGAAGCGGAAGATGCCCTCCACCGGCCCGGCCCCCTCCGCGCACCAGTTGCGGTGCATCACCACCGTTTCCTGCTCGGGATCGACGGTGCCCAGACCCGCGCGCGTCGCCTGCAAGGCCTCGGCCATGATCTGCGCGGCGGTATGGGTGATCTGCGCCGGATCATGCATGGTGCGCAGCTTTTCACCGAGTTCGGCCAGCGCGGCCTGCCGTCGCATCTGCTTCACCCGATCGGTCACATCATGGCCGACGACGAAAATGCCGGTCACGCCCCCGGCATCCTTGATCGGCTGATACAGGAAATCCAGAAAACGATCGGTGGAGGATTCGCCCGGTTTGGTGGCCGCGACGAAATGGGCGCCGCGCATGGAGAACGGCTGGCCCTCGGTATAGACCCTGTCGAGCAGCGCCACGAAGCCCTGCTCGGCGGCTTCGGGCAGGGCTTCGGCCACGGTGCGCCCGATGACGCTGCGCTGGTCGATCAGCGCGCGATAGGCCGGATTGGCGGAGACGAAGATATGATCCGGGCCTTCCAGCACCGCCATGAAGCTGGGCGCGTCGTCGAACATGGCGCTGGCGCGGCGCAACTCGTCCAGAGCGCCATCCCGGGCCGAGCGCAATTGCACGATCAGGCGATCGCGCTGCTGCAGCAGATCCTCGATCACCGCCATCTGCCGCGCTGTCGCCAGATGCTTGGCGATCAGATCCGAAAGCAGCTTGAAGGTGTTGAGAACCTCAGGCGTGTTCAGCTTGCGGGGCTGCGAATCGATGGCGCACAGCGTGCCGAAGAATGACCCGTCCGGCAGCAGGATCGGGAAGGAGACATAGCTGCGCAACCCATAGAGCGCGGGCGTGTGATGATTGCAGTAAAGCGGATCGGCGGCGACATCCTCGATGACGACCGGCTGGCGATGATCCCTGATCTCATGGCAGATCGTGGTTTCCAGCGGCAGCTCGCCCCCGGGCAGCAGGCCAAAGGCGATCTCGTCACGCGTGGCGCAGGCCAGCCACTGCTTCTCGGTGACGCTGGCAATGGCGGCAAAGCCCATGGAGGTGGTGTGGCAGACCATCGCCAGAATGGCGGGAACCGCTTCCATCCCCGCGATCCGTTCCAGATCCTGTTGCTTTTCCCGATCCAAGCGCTGCCCTCCTTGCCCGCGATGTCCCTGTATCGCGCGCTGGCCGGCTTGTCTGCTGTCAACTTCGGAGAAGGATGCCTTGCGGCATCAGCGGGCATCAAGCTTCTGCTAGTTTTGCCAAAGCATCAGGAGGCTTTCCGCCCTGGCAACAGCCTCATCACCTGTCGCGGGCTTCGCCAGCCGTATCACATCCCTGAATTCAGAAGGAATTTCCTCGACATCATAGCCTGTGCTGAACAGCAACGGGATGCCGCGCCGCAAGAGCGCCTCGGCGAGAGGATAGGCCAATTGACCACCCAGGTTGAGATCGACGATGCCAAGGTGAATCTCCTCCTCGCTCTGGAGCAGGGACATCGCGCCGTCGATCGATGACACCGGGCCAATGATCCGGGCCCCGGCCCGCTCGAAGGCTTCCGTCAGATCCAAAGCGATCAGAAGCTCATCTTCCGCGATAAGTACCCGCCGAGCCGCAAGGCAAGGAACAATCACGCTTTCAACCCCGATCTGTTGCAAAAATCCGACCGGACAAATTATGGCGAAGTCGATTTCGGCGAGCAATCAGCTTCGAATGTGTTCTTTCACGCAATGGCGCACATAAAGCACGTTTCATCAAGCCGGTATCGCGGATTGGGGGAGGTGCCAGCATGCCCGTCGCTCAGGGGGAGCCGACCGGCATGCTGGCCAATGCTCGGCACCGACCCGAGATGACATTGGGAATGTCTTCGGGAAAGCCGTAGCGTTCCTGCCCAAACAAACTTAAGGCAAAAAGGTTCCGGGAAAAATGCTCTGTTCTGTGCCTGATCGGAATGCGCGGCTTGAGGGCTATGTGCCGTCGATCATTGTGCCGCCGCATGTTGGTACTCGGCTGGCGTCACCGGCAGCAGCCAGACCGTCTTACCTTTTTGCGTGGGGGTCACGGCGAAATAGGAGAAATCCGAGCTGGGCGTCGCGCCATGCCAATGCTCGACACCCGGCGCTGACTTGATGACATCGCCTTTATGGACCAGCCGGGCCGGCTTTCCCTTCTCCTGATAATAACCCGTGCCCTGGGTGATCACCAGAACCTGCCCGCCGGGATGGATATGCCAATCCAGTTTCGCGCCCGGCCCGTAATCGGCAACGGCGATGCTGGGATCGAACACATCATCCCCGACATTGAGTTCCTTGAGCCAGATATCACCCGTATGGTTCCTGGTCGTTG
The DNA here is from genome assembly GCF_001598555.1 of Novosphingobium rosa NBRC 15208. Classification (GTDB taxonomy): domain Bacteria; phylum Pseudomonadota; class Alphaproteobacteria; order Sphingomonadales; family Sphingomonadaceae; genus Novosphingobium; species Novosphingobium rosa. The sequence goes on along the minus strand of NZ_BCZE01000025.1, from coordinate 30,486 downwards.
AAAGCTCACCCTTGGGAAAGAGCGCGGGTTCGCCATGGGCAGCACTGGCAACAAGGAAAAGGGCCATGGCGGGAGCCATCATGATTTTTGCCGTCAGTTTCATCATCATCCTCTCTTATGGTTTTGCCGTCAAAGCTTGCGCGTGCCGAGCCATTGGACCATCGCCGGGTCGCGGTGATCGAAGAAGCTGCTGGCCTTCTGGTCGAGCGCCGCGATGGCAGCGATATCGTCCTGATCCAGCGTGAAATCGAACACCGCGAAATTCTCGGCCATGCGTTCCTTGCGGACCGACTTCGGGATGGCCACGATGCCGCGCTGGATCAGCCAGCGCAGCACCACCTGCGCGACGCTTTTGCCATGCTTGTGGCCGATGGCCTGCAGGGCCTCATGGGTGAACAGGCCGTTCTTGCCCTCGGCGAAGGGGCCCCATGCCTCGGGCTGGATCTTATGGTTCTGCAGCAATTGCTGCGCATCATGCTGTTGATGGAAGGGATGGATCTCGATCTGGTTCACCGCCGGGGTGATCTGGTTGTGCAGCACGAAATCCAGCGCGCGATCGGGGTAAAAGTTGCTGATGCCGATGGCGCGGATGCGCCCGGCGCGATAGAGTTCCTCCATGGCCCGCCACGCGCCATAGACATCGCCATAGGGCTGGTGGATCAGCCAGAGGTCGAGATAATCGAGCTGCAGCTTGTTGAGCGAGCGTTCGAAGGCGGCCTTGGCGCCCTCATAGCTGGCATCCTCGATCCACAGCTTGGTGGTGACGAACAGCTCGCCCCGGTCGATGCCATGGCTGCGGATGGCCGCGCCGACGGCCTCCTCATTGCCATAGGAGCGGGCGGTGTCGAGCAGGCGGTAGCCCACGTCGATGGCATCGCGCACGCTTCTTTCGCATTCGGCCGGATCGGGCACCTGAAACACGCCGAAGCCGAGGATCGGCATGGCCACGCCATTGTTCAGGGTGACGGTGGGCGTGGTGCTGGTCATGATCGTCGCTTTCAGGGTGGGCAGGTTCTGACGGCGATCATACATGGCAGAGGTTCTTGCGAACAGAGGAGGCAATCGGCATGGCTCCATGACACTGAGTCATGGAACGGATGCGAGGAGCAGCGGCATGTATCGCGACGATCTGGGAAGTCTGGCGATGTTTCAGGCTGTCGCGCAGGCGGGCAGCTTCACCAAGGCTGCGGCGCAACTGGGCGTGTCGCAATCGGCGCTGAGCCATTCCCTGCGCCGGCTGGAGGTCAAGCTGGGCCTGCGCCTGCTCAACCGATCATCGCGCAGCATTGCGCCCACCGAAGCGGGGGAGCGGCTGCTCGAAACACTGGGCCCGGCGCTGGAGCAGATCGATGCCAGGATTGCGTCGCTCACGGCCTTGCGCGATCAGCCTGCCGGAACCATCCGCATCTCGGCGGCCGAACATTCGGCGCGGACCCTGTTGTGGCCGGCGGTCGACCGGCTCGTCGCCCGCTATCCCGACATTCGCGTCGAGATCAACGTCAATGCCGGGCTGACCGACATTGTCGCCGGGCGTTACGATGCGGGCGTTCGTCTGGGGGAAAGGCTGGAGCAGGACATGATCGCGGTGAGGATCGGCCCGCGTCTGCGCATGGTGACGGCGGGGGCTCCGGCCTATTTCGCCCAGCATGGCCGCCCGGCGACACCCCATGATCTGTCCCGCCATCGCTGCATCAATCTGCGGATGGCGAGCGGAAACCTCTACAGTTGGGAATATGAAAAGGACGGACGGGAGCTGAAGGTCAAGGTCGATGGCCAGCTGGTGTTCAACGATGTCGAACTCCTCGTGGCGGCGGCGGTTCAGGGGCATGGCCTTGTGCATCTGGTGGAAGACCGGGCCGCGCCGCTTTTGGCCTCGGGCGCGCTGGAGCCGGTGCTGGAGGATTGGTGCGAGCCCTTCGACGGCTATTACCTCTATTATCCGAGCCGGCGCCAGCCATCGCCCGCCTTCAGCCTTTTGCTGGAGGCGCTGCGCTTCAAGGGCTGACGCTCACCGTCCGTTCGGATGCTCACCGAATGTCCTGATAATGCCTGGTGGCTGGCTTGCCCCGCATGGCAATGGACAGGTAATTGGCGAAATAGAGACCCGCGATGCGCGCAAACCCCTGCTTGCGCATGCGGCGCCCCGATGTCGGCATGACGAAGCGGGGCGAGAACAGCACCTTGCCATGGCTTCTGGCGCGTTTCCCGATATCGACATCCTCGCCGTAGAATTCGATCGTGCGGTCGAACCCGCCCATCTTTTCCAGCACATCGCGGCGGATCGCGAAATTGCCGCCCACCATCATATAGCCGGTCAGCTTGTAGAGCGGCCTTGCCGCGATGAACCATGCCCGGGAAATACCGTTCCGCGCCCGCCCCAGATCGTAGAAGCTGTAAGGGCCCGACAGACACGCCAGAGACTCGCGCGCGGCGAATTGCTCGCGGATCTGCGCGATCCAGCCGGCGGGCGGCTGGGTGTCGGCATCGACATAGGCGATGATCTCGCCGCTGGCCGCCTGAAAACCGCACTGGCGGGCGCGGGTGATGCCCTTGTGCGGCTCGAACACATAGGTCACGCCCGGATAGCCCTCGATGATCTGGCGGGTGCGGTCCGTGCTGTTGTTGTCGATGACGATGATTTCCAGCGCCTCGCCCGCGACATTGCTCATGATCGCATCGAGGCAGGCGGGGAGGTAATCCTCCTCGTTATAGGCGGGGACGATCAGGCTGATGGTCGGGCTCTGGCGGGCTGTGGCGTTTTTCATGATGGCACGCAGGTTGCACCATCCAGGTTCCGGTAACATGACAGTCATGCATTGCGGTCAGTTCTTGTCCCAGGCGCGAAAATGTCTTGTATAGGCCATCTGCGTGGCATCGACGTGATCGAGCACCAGATCGTCTGTCACGATTTCATAGCGCCATTGCTCTTCCAGAGGGCGGCCGATCACATGGCGAATGGCGAGACCCAGCGTCCAATCGCCTTCCTGCCGCATGCTGCGCGCCACCCCGAGCGGATCATGCTGAAATTTCCACAGCGTCACGAACGCATCGAACTGAGGCGTGTTCATGAGGTTTTCCTTCATGGAACATGCGGGCTTCCGCATGCCCATTCATCCCGGTGCTTTTGCGGCAAAGGTCAGTAACGCTTGTGGCTGTGCGGTCTCCGTGCCGTCCGGCAGGTGGAGGAGGCCTGCCTATCGTCTTTGCCATTGCTCAAAGATGCTTGTGTTGGCCAGGCGCAGCATATCCAGATGATCGATCGCGAAGGCGCCGTGGACCACGGCAAAACGCCATTGCTCATCACCGGGCTGGTTGATCACATGGGTGATCGCGGCCCCGAAGGTCCATTCGCCCTTTTGAAGCATGCTGCGGATCACACCGCCATGGTCGGCGGCCAGCCGCCAGAACGTCACTGTCGTGTTGAAGGCGAGTTCGGGCATGGCGCGGTCCTCGGGCGGACTCGCGGAACGCCGCGTGCCCCACGATCTCAGCGCTTCTTTCGCGCAAAGGTCAAAGCAATTCCCGCCACCCTGGCGCCTTTGCGACGAGGTGAGATATCGCGGCGCGCGCGAAGGTCATCTTTCACCTCATGGCACCTTCAACGATCGGACAGTCCCCGATCGGGATTCTCGCTCTGCGCTTCGTTGTCCTGCAGGTCTTCTTCCTGCTCCAGAGGGCTCAGGCGCAGGCGGGGGGCCGAGACATGGCCGTTTTCGCGGCTTTCCGCCCATGCGGCTTCGGTGTTCCACGCCTTGGCGGCGGCCCGGGCGATCTTGCGGACATTTTCGAGGGGTTCGCTGGCGGCGCGCTGAAGCTGGAGGGCTTCCTGGGCGCGGCAAAATGCGGCTGAGAGTGTCATGTCCAGGTCCTTGCAGGCAGAAGGAAGGTGCGATCGCTCGCTTCTTCATGGGTGTGGACCTGGAAGCGGGACAGCTTGGCCAGGCCGAAGGTGGTGACGAGCGCGGCATCGGCAGCATCGCGCCCGCGCGCCATCAGGATGCGCCCCGCGCGCGGGGTGTTGTGGCGGGCATCGAAGGTGTACCAGCGCCCCGCCAGAAACACCTCGAACCATGCGGAGAAATCCATCTCTCCCACCACGGCGGGCAGATCCATGTCGCCCAGATAGCCGGTGCAGTAGCGGGCGGGGATGTTCATGCAGCGGCACAGGGCGATCGCCAGATGGGCATAGTCGCGGCACACGCCGGTCTGTTCCTGCCACGCGTCGAAGGCGGTCTTGGTGGGGCGGGCATGTTCATAGCCGAAGGCGATGCGCTGATGCGTATAGGCGACGATGGCCTGCACCTGCGCCCAGCCCGGGGTAATCCGGCTGAACAGCGGCCAGGCAATGTCCACCAGCCGGTCCGTCTCGCAATAGCGGCTGCCCAGCAGATAGACCATGATCTCGTCGGGCAGATCGCTGACGGGCACGGCCAGGGCATCGGTCGCCACGACATCGGGAAGGAAGGCATCCTCGATGGTGAAGCTGCAGGACAGGGTGATGCCGCCGGCCGGCATGGTCAGCCGCGTGCAGACATTGCCGAAGCCATCCATGTAATCATACAGCGGCACCTCGGGCACGGTGGTGATCCGCTGCACGCTGCGCAGATCGCGGTTGCGCGAGGGATGAACGCTGAGCGCGGCCAGCATCGGCGTGGCCAGATCGGCTTCGAAGGCCATCTCATATCCGGCGCGGATTAGCATCCTGGCGCTCCTGCATGCAAGGGAAAGGCTTCGCGAGAGCGGGCATGGCGCCGGACCGAAGGGAGAGAGCCATGAGAGGCTTTCGCACGCAGAGCAGATAAATGCCCTCATGGCGACAAATATATTTTCTATTTTTCCCTACCACACCGAATTGAGTCTGCAAAACCGTAAAAGTGGTGTAGGGCTGGGCCATCACTTGATGATAATCCAAGCCACATGTGACAGAGGGACTGACTGCGCCCCCGCTTGAAGCAGGAGTGCGCTTTATGTGCCCCAACCAAATCCTTTTCAATGAACAGATTGCCTTGATTGGATGCAATACTTCCAACAGTTCTGTTCATATGCTGCGCCATCGCCGGCAGTTGGCGATCACCTCGCGGTTGCTGCGCGACTATCCCTATCCGCACCGCCCCTATGATCCCTCGGCAGGCGCCATGGTGGGCCGGGCAGATCAGGCATCGCGTGTCGTGGCGGCCCCCGCTCTGCGGACAGGAACCCGCTGATATGGCCAAGGGACAAAAACGCAGCACGCGTGAAATCCGCAAGCCCAAGGCCGCCAAGCCGAAGGCGGCCCCTGTCGCTTTGCCCAATTCGCCGGTCAGCACGCTGATCCAGAAGCCGAAAGGCAAGCTCTGAGACAAGGCTCTGGGCACCCCCTTGCGCGTCGCCTTCATCGGTAACGCCCTGCCGCGCCGCTGCGGGATCGCCACCTTCACCACCGATCTGGAGCTGGCTGTCAGCGCTCTGCCGGACATCGCCGAGAGCGCCATTCTGGCGATGCGCGACCCGGGTGGCGACTATCTCTGGCCCGCCAATGTGGCACGCGGCATCGATCAGAACGATCCGGCCCAATATCGCGCCGCCGCTGATGCCATCAATGCGGCAGGCTATGATGTCGCCTGCCTGCAGCATGAATTCGGCATCTTCGGCGGCGAGGCCGGATGCCTGATCCTCGATCTGATCGCGGGCCTCACCATGCCGCTGGTCACCACGCTGCACACCGTGCTCGACCGGCCCAGCCCGGCGCAGCGCGTGGTGATGGAGGCAATTCTGGCCGCCTCTGCGCGGGTGATCGTGATGGCGCAGAAGGGGCGCTCGATCCTGATCGAGACCTATGGCGCCGACCCCGGCAAGATCCGCGTGATCCCCCATGGCATTCCCGATGAGCCTTTTGCCGCCAGCGATGCGGCAAAACAGCGCCTGGGTTTCGCGGGGCGTCAGGTTATTCTCACCTTCGGCCTGATCAGCCCCAACAAGGGCATCGAGACCATGATCGAGGCCATGCCGGCGATCGTGGCGCGCTGCCCCGATGCTGTTTACGTCGTGATGGGCGCGACCCATCCGCATCTGCTGCGCGACGCTGGAGAGACCTATCGCCTCGGCCTGATGGACCGGGTCGAGGCGATGGGGCTGGGCAATCATGTGGTCTTCCTCAACCGCTTTGCCGAACGCCCCGAACTGCTCGACCACATCGCCATGTGCGATGTTTACGTCACGCCCTATCGCGATGAGGCGCAGATGACCTCGGGCACGCTGGCCTATGCCCACGGGCTGGGGCGTGCGGTGGTCTCCACACCCTATTGGCATGCCGCCGAATTGTTGGGCGACGGATCGGGCGTGCTGGTGCCCTTCGACGACGGACCACGCATGGGAGCGGCCGTGGCCGACCTGATGGTCGATGGGCCCGCGCGGCAGATCATGGCCACCAGCGCCTATATCGCCAGCCGCCCGATGATCTGGGCCCATGGGGCGCAACGCTATGCCGAGGCTTTTCGCGATGCCTTGCGTTCGCCGGTCGGCACGCGGTTGCGGGCAGGCCATGCCGCGCCCATTGCCCCCTCGATCCTGCCCTTGCCTGCTACATCGAACCGGCATTTCAAGGCGATGTGCGACGATACCGGCCTGTTCCAGCACGCCATCCGCTCGATCCCCGACCGCCGCCATGGCTATTGCGTCGATGACAATGCCCGCGCCCTGCTGCTCTGCATCAAGCCAAACAACCGGCTCGACGGGGCCGTGGCGCTGGCCGCGCATTTCGCCAGCTTCGTCCAGCATGCCTGGAATCCGGACTATCGCCGCTTCCGCAATTTCATGAGTTTCGACCGGCGCTGGCTTGAACCGGCCGGTTCGCAGGACAGCCATGGCCGCACGCTCTGGGCGCTGGGGGTCTGCGCTGCCTCATCCGATCCGGCGCTGGCGGCCTGGGCGACCGATCTTTTCGTGGAAGCCTTGCCCACCGTGCTGGAGTTCACCGCGCCGCGCAGCTGGGCCTTTGCCCTGCTGGGCCTGGACGCCTATTGCCCCACGCATCCGGGCGACACGGTGGCCGATGCGATACGTCACCGTCTGGCCGGGCGTCTGGGCCGGCTGCTGCGTGACACCGCGACCGATCAGTGGCCATGGTTCGAAAACCGGCTGACCTATGACAATGCGCGCCTGTGCGAGGCGCTGATCCGCACCGGCGGGCGCATCGGCGATGCCGCGATGCTGGCGGCGGGTCTGGCCAGCCTGCGCTGGCTGCTGGCGATGCAGACCGCGCCTGCCGGGCATTTTCGGCCCATCGGATCCCAAGGCTTCGTTCTGGCCCAGCGCACACCTCTGCCTTTCGATCAACAGCCGCTGGAAGCCTGCGCGACCGTGGCGGCCTGCCTTGCGGCACGGCGGCACGACCGGGGCGAGCTCTGGACATCCTCGGCCCATCAGGCTTTCGCCTGGTTTCTGGGGGAGAACGATCTGGCCGTGCCGCTTGTGGACATAGAAAGCGGCAGCTGCCGCGACGGGCTGCATCCCGATCGCGCGAATGACAACCGTGGCGCGGAGTCCGTCCTGTCCTATCTGCTCGCGCTGGCGGATATGCGTGCGATGGCGCGTTATGGCCCTTCGTCTCCGACACCGCCGGAGAGCCCTCCGGACAAGGTGCCCCTGGATGGGTGAGCAGGACGGCAGCGTCCCTGCACCGCACGATGACAGAAAGGTCATGGCAACACAGTGATAGCACATGACAGGAACAGGATCTTTCCGGACCGGCGTGTCGTTGCCGTCAGAGCCCGTGGGGAGGCGCTTGCGCTTTTGAAGGGCAGCTTGTCGCCCGATACCGGGATGATGATCCCATATGCGCCCCCGACGCAGCGCCGTGAAGCCATGCAGAGGTTGCGTCTTGCACAGCAGGCCGAAGCGCGTGCCGCCGCTGCCAGAGCGGTTGCGCCAATGCCTGAGTTTGAACCTGAAATTGCAGAAAAGGTATACACACCATCGACCTAGAATCGGCGCTGGAGCCCCGCTCGCTAGAATCCGACCAGCCCATCGATCAGGAGATCGGCTGGGCCGAAGTGCCCGATGGCGTGGAGTTGCGCCTTGTCCAGCGTGGTGACGCCTTTGCCATCCTGCTGGAGGAGACAACGCTGATGAGCACGCTGGTGAGCGCTTCGGAGGAAGCCCTGGCCACCATGACCGCGCAGCGCCTCGGCAGCTCCGATGCGCAGCAATGGCTGATCGGCGGCTATGGCATGGGCTATACGCTGCGTGCGGCCCTGGCCGAGCTGGGCGCCGACGCCAGCGTGACCCTGGCCGAGATCGTGCCCGCCATCATCGAATGGGCGCGCGGACCGATGCGGGAGCTGACGGCGGGATGCCTCGATGATCCCCGCGTCATGCTGGTGGACGACGATGTGGCGATGCTGATCGATGCGGCACGCGGCGCCTATGACGCGATCCTGCTGGATGTCGACAATGGCCCAGAGGGGATCACGCGGCTCGACAACGATCACCTCTACAGCACGCGGGGCCTCAAGTCGGCGCGCCGTGCGCTGAGGCCGGGCGGCATTCTGGCGGTCTGGTCCTGTCAGCCCTTTCCCGGCTTCACGATCCGCTTGCGCAGGGCCGGTTTCGCCGTGGAGATGGTCGAGGTCAGGGAGCGAGAGGGCAATCTGGGCGCGCATCATGTCATCTGGTTTGCCCAGAACCCGGTCGTAGAGGCCCCCTGAACCTTCCCCACCGCCAAGAGTCATCACTCATGGACAATGTGATGAACGATGGAGCTTCGGTTTTTTGAAGGTCAGCTTTGCCAGCGGTTTCGGCAAGGCGGAGAACAATTCCACTATCCGCACGTTTCACCGTCTACTCGACCGTTGGCAATAAGGAAGCAGACCATGAAAACTTTGCTAGTTTGCGCAAGTGCCGCAAGCATGATGCTGACATGGCCCGCGCTGGCGCAAAACGCCTCCTCATCTCAACCGTCCGATGGCGCCGCTGCTGCTGCATCCACTTCCGCGCCGCCCGGGACGGTCGTGCCTGCCAACAATCCTGCGACGGATGCGGCCAACGCCAGCTTTCAGCAGGGCGTGGCCGAGAAAACTGCAGCCCAGGCAGCTGACCAGCACGCTGAATGGCAACGGTATCATGAGGCCGTTGGGGAAAGGAACGCGGCAGTAGCCGCCCGAAGGGAGACTATCGCCACGATCCGCACCACCCAGGCTCAAAAAGAGGCGGCCTACGGCCGGGCGATGGCGGCATGGCACGCGCAGGTCGCCGCATGCCAGAATGGTGATAAGAAAGCTTGTCTCGCGCCCACGCCTGATCCAGCGGCGTTTCAATGACGGCTGACGCCCATTGCATAAGGTGAATGGCCGCCAGCCGGCGATGTGCCATCCTGCAAGGCATAGCGCGCGCCAAAGGTGTTGAGCACATCGAGCCGCGCGATGAGCGGGCGATGCCGCAGCCCCTCCCGCGATCCCGTTACGCGCTGGTCTCCGCTCTCGCTCTGGATGCTACCGTGCTCTTCTGGCTATGACGAGTGAGTCCTGAGCCTAGAGTTCGTTTTGAAGGTAGATCGCATTCTCGAATTGAGGGGCGTTGAAAGCGAAGCAACGCCCTTTCATGGCTGGATTGATGGAGACAGGCCGCCCGGCCACATGCTTCGTGGCATAGCGCCTGCCCAAAGCAATCAGCCATGTCCGGGCCAGCACCATGGCCGTCTCGAAGTCATCCTCGTTGAATGTCTGGACGGCCCACGTGGCAAAGCCCTTATCCAAAGTCCGCCCGGCCAAACTGCCGGGCGCCAGGATCTGGCCGTCACGGATCAGCCATGCATGAACCGCCCGGCCATCGCGCGAGACCGATGCCGTAACCGGTGCATCGGTCTCGTCGGGCACAATCGCGTCCCAGCGCAGGCTGCCGTGGGAGCGATCGGCATGACGCAGGGCCATGACAAAAAGATCGAGCAGATGCGTGCAGTGCCGCAGCGGTTCTCCCTGGTGGTAGAAATGGCCCGGTGGCGTGCCGATGGACAGGCCGACATAAGGCTGAAGCTGCCCCCCGGCGAGCCCGCATGCGGTGGTCGGCACACGGATCGGCCGGCTTTCCAGCCCGGTGACGACCTTGCCGTCATGCTGCAGGATGCAGGTCATTTCGTGGAAGCTGTCGTAGAGATGGGCAAGAACCTGCCCCGGCGTAAAATCGAGCCGCACGCTTCTGCGGCAGGCGCCATCGCCATAATCGGGGTTGGGCGGATAATTGAGACCGATGGGGCGCATGGGACTGAGACCTTGCCTCCAGATATCAGAAGATCGTGACCAGCCCGAGATAGCCGTTGAGGGCCGGGCCGAAACGGGGCGAGTAAATCGGGTGCACGGTCACCCCGAGACCGGGCTGGAGATAGATGCCGGGCCGCAGGCGAAGCGCATAGCTGCCGATCAGCGCCCAGGTGCCCTTGTTATACCCCGTGCCGACCGGGGTTTTCGCGATCAGCCCTTCGGGGCTGTACTTGTTGTAGGTCATCACCAGCGAGGCCAGATCGAAAGGCCTGCTGCCGATCAGGCCTACCCCATAAAGCCGGCCTTCGTAATATTGGGTGTAGAAGTTCTGGCGCGGCGGGGCGTAGTCGAAGGTGGCACCGGCATAGATGCCACGAAAGGGCCTTTCCTGATCGGGCTGCGTCAACTGACGGTCGAGCGCAACATACATCGCCCAATTGTCACGCGTGCCGCCGGTGAAGGTGTCGTAGCGGGTGGTGTTGTAGATCGCGCCGCCACGGGCCCAGATCGAGCGTTCTCCCCGCGCTGCGGGCCGATTGTAGCCGATCTCGTCGATGAACAGCACGCCGGTGCCGGGCGGATGGAAGCGGAAACCGCCGGGGTTGAGTTCATTCTCGACGGTCGCGCCGCCGGGGGGAAGGCTGCGCTGGACGCCGAATTTATTGTAGCCATGCGCGCCCAGACGCGTGCGGACGTCGATGCCGGGCGCGGCAAAGCCGCCATAGCTGAGGCCAAGCTGAAACGGGATGGTCGCCTGCGGGCCGAGATTGCCGGTGGCAAGATTGCCGCCGACATTGATGCCGATGAACTCCTGCGTGTTGTCGACGTAACCGGCGGTCACCTCCACCGCGCCATTGGCGATGCTCTGGAACCAGTGCAGGCGCCCGATGCGGAATTTCTTCGGTCCGTTCACGGCGGGAAAGCTGTTGTTCACAAAGCTGAGCGTCGTGGCCAGCTGGCCGCCCGCGATGCCGATCCGCCCAAGATCATAGGTCAGCGTTAGGCTCACCGTCGAATTGGTGCGGGTGACGTTCTGGCCATTGTAAAGCTGCGGCCCGCGATAGCCGCGATCATTCTGCAGAAAATCGTACTGGAAGTTGATCGTGTTGATCGGCGAGATGCCGATTCCCAGATCCGCCAGCGCATCGCGGATGCCCGCATGATCGGCAAGGATCGAATCGCGGGTCTTGGGATAGGGAATGTCCCAGCCCTTGAGCGCGAGATCGTCGAAGCGCTTGAAGGGATCGGCGGGGGCCGGGGCATCCTTGTCGGGCAGGGCGCTGACCGTGGCGGGCTGCTGCGTGGCTGAAGCCTGCCCATCGTTGCTGGCCTGCGCATGGGCGGCCCGGGGCAGACACAGCAGCCCGGCCAGCGCCAGCATGGACGCGCTGCGGGTCACTGCGCGGTCGAGCCGCCATCGACGACGATTTCGGCCCCGGTCATATAGCTGGCATCGTCGCTGGCCAGGAACAGGATCGCCCCGGCAATGTCGTCCGGCTTGCCGGGATGGCCGACCGGCACATCGGCGATCAGCTTTCTGGCGGTGTCGGGATCGGCATAGGCGGCGGCGGTCAGCGGGGTGGCGATATGGCCGGGGTGGATCGAGTTGGCGCGCACGCCATTGCCCGCCTCGGCGCATTCCAGCGCGGTGACCTTGGTGAACATCCGCACCCCGCCCTTGGCCGCGCAATAGGAGCCGGTGTTGGCCGCCGCCACGATGCCCCGGATCGAGGACATGTTGACGATCGCCCCGCGCCCGGACGCGGCCAGGGCGGGCATCAGATATTTGGTGGCGAGAAACACGCTGTCGAGATTGACGGCGATGATCGCCCGCCACTGCTCCAGAGAGGTGTCGGCGATGGAGGCGAACTTGCCGAAACCGGCGTTGCTCACCAGCACATCGAGCCTGCCGAAACGCGCCATGATATCATCGGCCAAAGCCCGCCAGCCCGCTTCGTCGGTCACGTCCAGCACAAGGGTTTCATGGGCGCCGGCGGGCAGGCTGGCGCGCGCCGTCGCGAGGCCTTCGGCATTGCGGTCGGCCAGCAGCACGGTGGCCCCCTCGGCGGCAAAGCGGACGGCGCTGGCCAGACCGATGCCCGATGCGGCGCCCGTCACCAGCACGATACGGTTGGTAAAGCGGCTCAAGACGCGTTCTCCGTCATGCCCACATCGCCTTTGGTGAGCGCCAGCAGGCTCTCGAATTCGGGATTGCTGCGGGCCAGAATGGCTTCGGTGCGCCTGCGGATCGCGCCATCGAAACGGTCGGAGGTGAAGACGTAGAAACGGTTCTCGCGGATGCCCTCGAAGGTGATGCGCGCGGCTTCCGCAGGGGTGAGGGCATGGGCATAGAGCTGATCGGCGATGCTCTGCAATTCGGGCGCCTCGGCGGCCGGACCGGCGCTGGCCTGCAGATGGGCGGGGCGCGAGCGTTCCGAATCGTAAATGCGCGTGGCGACCAGCCCCGGCGCCAGCAGCGTCACGCCGATAGGGGCCTGTTCGTCGCGCAGCCCGGCGTAAAGCGCCTCGGCGACGCGCACCACCGCATGTTTGGAGGCGCCATAGCAGGCCGACCCGGCCCCGCTGACAAAGCCCGCGACCGAGCCGGTGATCTGCACATGCGCCGGGCGGCTCTCGCGCAGCAGGCGGGGCACAAAGCTGCGGATGCAATTGGTCACGCCATCGACATTGACCCCGAAGGCCCAGCGCCAGTCGGCGGGCTCATACTCCCACACCGGGCGGTGGCGCCCGCCGGGCACGATGCCCGCATTGGCGCAGAGCAGATCGACCTGCCCGAACCGGTCCCATGCCGCATCGGCCAGAGCGGCCACGGCGGCGGGATCGGTGACATCGGTGGGCTGCACCAGAACGTCATCGGTGGCGAGCCCTGCGCGCACCCGTTCCAGCCCCTCGCGATCGACATCGGCCAGCACCAGCTTCATGCCCTGAGCCACCGCATAATCGGCCATGGCTGCGCCGATCCCGCTTCCCGCCCCGGTGATCACAGCTGTTTTTCCGGCAAAAGAGTCCATGATTTCATTGCTCCTCATCCAGGGCGGCCCGTTCTTGCTGAGACTCGCCTGGGTCTTGGCGTAACCGACCGTCCGGTCGGGCGTCAACCTCATTCACGCGGTTGACCGCGATGAAGGCACCTCTTACCAAGATATCACCCGACCGGGCGGTCCATAAAATAGGGCCGTAAGAATCAGGCCGCAAAAATGGGAGAGCCTTTCGTGACACAAACCACCAACCCGCTGCTGGCGCTCGGCTTGCTGCAAGCCAAGGCCCCCAAGACGGTCGCCGGTTTTCGGCGCTGGCGTCAGATCATCGACAGCGACGGAGCGATTCCCGCGCCGGTCAAACGGCTGTTCGTGGCCTGTGCGGCCACGGTCAAAGGCTATGAGGACATGGCCCGGCGCGAACTGGCCGCAGCCAAAGCCGCGGGCCTGAGCGAGGCCGAGGCCGGGGCCGCCGTGGCGATCCTGGCGAGCGTGCGCGGCGAAGGCGCCTCGCTGCGTTACCACGGCTTCTTCCGCGAGATCTGGCCCGAGGCGCAGGCGCCCGAGCCCGGCGAACAGGCCATCGAGGTGGCCCCCGGAGAAGCCGAGGCGAATTTCCTCCAGTATTTCGGCACCATGCCGCCTTCGCTGGGCAAGCTGTTCGATCTCGTGCCGCTGGGCGCGGATGCCTATTATCTGATGCGCGAGGGCACGTTGTCGGGCACGGCGCTCGATCCGGCCCATGCCGAATTGCTTCTGGTGACGGTGCTGAGCGCCGATTACAGCAGCTGGACATCGGTGCATATGCAAGGTGCGCGCAAGGCCGGCGCCAGCGAGGCTGCCGTGGCCGAGGCAGTCATCTGCGCCGTGCCCACCGCCGGCCTGTCGGCCTGGGTGGTGGGCGCGACGGCGATGGACAGCTGAGACGTTACAGGCCGCTCACCAGATGGCCGCCGTCGATGGCGATCACCGCGCCGGTCATATAGGCCGAGGCCTGCGAGCACAGCAGCAGCAGCGGGCCGTCGAGATCCTCCATCTGGCCCAGCCGCTGCTGCGGAATGCGGGCGATCAGGCGCTGGCCGGCGGGTGAGGCGAAAAAGGCCCGGTTGAGGTCGGTCTCGATGTAGCCGGGCGCCAGGGCGTTGACGCGGATGCCGCGCGGCGCCCATTCCAGCGCCAGCGCTTTGGTCAGCTGGATCAGCGCGGCCTTGCTGGCGGCATAGGCGGCCAGCCCCTTGGCCACCCTTTCGCCCAGAATCGAGGCGACATTGACGATGCTGCCGCCCGCGCCCTCCATCGCCTGCGCGGCGTGGCGGGCCACAAGGAACGCTCCGGTCAGGTTGGGGGCCAGCACGCCTTGCCATTCCTCCGCGCTCATCTCGATGGCGGCGCGGGTGGTGGCGACACCGGCATTGTTGACCAGAATGGCAAGCGGACCATGGCCATCGCGGGCGATCCGCGCGAAGGCCTCCGCCACCGAAGCGGGATCGGTGACATCCATGGTGACCGGGTGGCAGGCTCCGCCCTCCCGCGCGATCTCCTCGCTCAGCGCTTCGAGTGGTGTGCTGCGCCGTGCCGCCGCCAGCACGGTTGCGCCCTGCGCGGCGAGGCGCTGCGCAAAGTGGCGGCCCAGCCCCGAGCTGGCTCCGGTCACCAGAGCGATCTTACCATCCAGACGCATCATTTTCTTCTCCCGGGCTTGCATTGTTGTCCAATCAGGCCCACCGATAGTCGCGCCCGACCAGACGGTCGAGTTTCCAAATGGAGAGGTCCGCATCATGGACGGCAGGGAATCGCGCCGTATGGGGTGCCGGGCCTCGACCGGGGGACACGCACCGGGGCGAACGGGGTGAATGACAGCTTGGGCCTTATGGCCGGACGAGGAAGGTAGAGAGCCAGGCATGGCGCAGGCAGTAAGAAAAAAACGGCAAACCACCGAAGCCCACGATGAAAAGCGCAACGAGATCTTGCGGCATTGCGCAAATCTGTTCGACAAGGTTGGCTATCACAAGGCCTCCATGCAGATGCTCGCGGATGAGGTGGGCCTCGGCAAGCCGACGCTTTACCACTATTTTCCCAGCAAGAACGCGATCCTCTATGCCATTCACGATGCGCATATGACGACGTTGCTGGATGGTCTGGGCGAGGCGGGGTCGGTGGCCGATCCGGCCAATGTGCTGCGCGATGCCTGCATCAACATCCTGCGCCAGATCGCCGAACATCCCGGTTATGTCCGTGCTTTCATGGATCATTACGGCGATCTGGAAGGCAAGATGCGCAAGGCGATCCGCGACCGCAGGCAGATCTATTTCGACCGCATTCAGGCGGTGATCGTGCAGGGGATCGAGGATGGCACCTTCCGCGATTGCGATCCTGCTCTCACGACCTACAGCTTTCTGGGCATGGGCAACTGGGCCTACAAATGGTATCCGCCCATGGCGAAGAAGCGCTCTCCCGAAGATGTTGCCGACGCCTTGTGCAAGCCCTTCTTCGATGGATTGCGCCTGGCGCGGGGCTGAACATGATGGCCTCGCCGTCCGTGATGCCGCCCGTGCTGCCCTCCGCCGCGGCGCTGGCGGCAGTGCGCATCGCCGACAGCGAGGACATCTGGCGCGCGGCCTGCGCACTGCGCGACGCGGTGGACCGGCTCTGCGGCTTGCGCACCGCTGTGACTCACAATGTCGCCAGCCGCGAGCCGATGTGCGACAGCAACGGCACCATTCTGGCCAGCGAGGTCTTCGGCTTCATCGACGCGCGCTGGTGGGAGACGCCGCAACTGGCGCTGATCTCGCCCATCGTGCATGCCTGTCGGGTCGAGGCGGAGCCCTTCTGGTGCCATGCCGAAGGGTTTCACGCGCGCGGGCCCAATCCGCTGCTCGATGCGATCGATCTGGCCGATTTTCGCGAAAGGGCGCTGACCGCCGCGGCCATCGTGGTGCCCATCCATCTGCCCTTTGGGCAGATCGCCGCCGCCAGCTTCCTCTCGCGCGATGCCTCTTGCGAGGATCTCTCCGCCGTCTATGAGCAGGCGGGCGAGGCGCTGGCCATGCTCGCGCGGGGCTTCGTCCACAGCTATGTCCGGGTGACCGCGCGCCGCCGCCCCGGCGTGGCGGGCGTGGCGCTGAGCAAGCGCGAGGTCGAATGCCTGCGCTGGGCGGCGGGCGGCAAGACCAATGAGGAAATCGGCCTGATTCTGGGCGTACAGCGCACCACGGTGCGGTTCCACATCCTGTCGGCTTCGCGCAAGCTCGATGCCGTCAACCGCGACCAGACGCTGTTCAAGGCGGCGCAGCTCGGCTTTCTGGGCATGATGCGCTGAAGACCATCGCGGGCGACTGTCGTATTGGTCAGCATCCGACCGGTCGGTTGAGTGATATGGAGCGGGGCAGGAGAGGCCCATGCTCGATATTCATCCCCCGATTGCCGATGACCTGCTGACACTCAGCGATGGCGCGCTGCATCTGATCGCCTCGCGCGAGATTGCCACCGGACGCCATGTTTTCCCCGCCCGCCCGGCAGGGGACAACCGCTTCGATCGCGTGCTTCTGCCGCGCCAAGGCAGCCTGTGGTCATGGACCGTGCAGCGCTTCCGCCCCAAATCGCCGCCCTATGCCGGACCCGAGGCCTTCGAGCCCTATGCGGTCGGCTATGTCGCGCTGGCCGGGGCGCTGATCGTCGAGGCGCGGCTGACCGGCATCGCCTTCGAGGCGCTCCGCCTCGACCTGCCGATGCAGCTGGTGCCCCTGCCCTTTACGCTGGCGAATGGCGAGACCCGCACCACCTTCGCGTTCGCCCCGCTGGAGACCCCCGGCCATGCGTGATGTTTTCATTGTGGGCGCGGGAATCCACGCTTTCGGCCGCACGCCCGCGCTCACCGGTCTTCAGCAGGGTGTCTTTGCCGTGCGGCAGGCGCTGGACCATTGCGGGCTCACCTGGCCGCAGATCCAGTTTGCCTTTGGCGGTTCGGATTCGGCAGGCAATGCCGATACGATGGTCAGCGCGTTGGGCCAGACCGGTCTGCCTTTCGTCAATGTCGCCAATGGCTGCGCCACCGGCGGTTCGGCCCTGTTCGGCGCCTATAATGCGATCCGTGCGGGCAGTTTCGATCTGGGGCTGGCGGTCGGCTTTGACAAACATCCGCGCGGTTCCTTCTCGCCGCTGCCCGCCGATTGGGGGTTGCCCGACTGGTATGGCGAAACCGGGCTGATGCTGACCACCCAGTTCTTCGCCATGAAGATCCAGCGCTACCGCGTCGCTTTCGGCATTGCGGAGGACACGCTGGGCGCGGTGGCGGAAAAGGCCTTTGCCAATGGCGCTTTGGCCGAACACGCCTGGCGGCGCGAGCCGGTCGACCGCCAGACCATTCTCACCTCGCAGATGGTCAGCGATCCTTTGACGAAATTCATGTTCTGCTCGCCGGCGGAAGGCGCGGTGGCGCTGGTGCTGGCCAGCGAAAGGAAGGCGCGCGAACTGGGCCTGCCCGCGGTGCGGCTGCGGGCGGTGGCGATGCGCACCCGGCCCCCCGGTTCCTTCGAGGTGTTCTCCCCGGCGCTGGATCTGGAGCGTGGCGGCTCGCCCACCACGCTGGCCTCGCAGGCGGCTTATGAGATGGCTGGGGTGGGGCCCAGGGACATCGATGTCGCCCAGCTGCAGGACACCGAAGTGGGCGCCGAGATCATGCATATGGCTGAAAACGGCTTCTGCGCCGATGGCGAGCAGACCGCCTGGATCGCCGAGGGGCGCACGCGGATCGATGGGATGTTGCCGGTCAACACCGATGGCGGCTGCCTCGCTTGCGGGGAGCCGATTGGCGCCTCGGGTCTGCGGCAGGTTTACGAAAACTACCGGCAATTGACCGGCAGGGCCGGGGCGCGGCAGGTGCCGGGCGAGCCACGGCTGGGGTACAGCCATGTCTATGGCGCGCCCGGCGTCTCCGCCGTCGCCATCGTGGAGCGTTGAGCGATGGAGATGTCGTTCAGTCCTCAGCAGCTTGCCTTCCGCGATGAGGTCCGCGCCTTTCTCGCGCAAGCGCTGACACCGCGCCTGCGGCATGGCGCGGCGCTCACCTCGGGCGTCTTTGCCGAGCCGGACATCGCGCGGGCATGGCAGGCCATTCTGGAGGCGAAGGGCTGGCTGGTCTACCATTGGCCCGAAACGGCGGGCGGGCCGGGCTGGACGCCGCTCCAGCGCTGGATCTTCGAGAAGGAATGCGCGCAGGCTGGCGCTCCGGTGCTGCCGGGCATGGGGCTCAAGCTGCTGGGGCCGGTGCTCTACACCTTTGGCAGCGCGGCGCAGAAGGCGTTCTACCTGCCACGGCTGCGCAGCGCCGAGCATGTCTGGGCACAGGGCTTTTCCGAGCCGGGATCGGGATCGGACCTCGCCAGCCTGCGCACCCGCGCCGAGCGTGATGGCGATCACTACATCGTGAACGGCCACAAGATCTGGACCACCCAGGCGCAACACGCCAACCGGCTTTTCGCGCTGGTGCGCACCGATCCCGCCGTCAAGCCGCAGGCCGGGATCAGCTTCCTGATGATCGACATGGCGCTGCCCGGTGTCACGGTCCGCCCGATCCTGAGCGCTTCGGGCGATCACGAGCTGAATGAGGTGTTTCTCGACACTGTGCGGGTGCCTGTCGCCGACCGCATCGGCGAGGAAGGGCAGGGCTGGACCATCGCTAAATTCCTGCTGGAGAACGAGCGCGGGGGCACCGCCTTCGCCCCGCAGCTGCTGGCCGATCTGGTGCGGTTGCAGGGCGAGACCGGGCCTTTGCGCGGCGAGCTTGCCGAGCGCGCGCTGCGCCTGCGTCTGGAGGCCGAGGCGCTGGAGATCACCGAATTGCGCACGCTGGCCGAGATCGAGGCGGGGGAGGCGCCCGGCCCGCGCAGCGTCATCACCAAGCTGATCGCTTCGGAGATCCGGCAGGGGATCGAGGTGCTGGCGGTCGATGCTTTCGGCATGGCCGGTCTGCAATGGCCCGAGGAGCGCCCCTTTTACGATGCGGGCGTGCCCGCGCCCTTTCATTCGGCCACCGCGCAAGTGGCGGCGGCCCGTTATCTCAATGCCCGCGCCTGGTCGATCTTTGGCGGCACGAGCGAAATCCAGCTCGCCATCATCGCCAGAGCCGCGCTGGGCCTTTGACCTTCAGGAGGAAAAACCATGTCCGAAGCCTATATCATCGCGGCGCGGCGCACCGCCGGCGGTCGCCGGAACGGGCGTCTGGCCGGCTGGCATCCCGCCGATCTGGGGGCGCAGATCCTCGACGCGCTGGTGGCCGACAGCGGCATCGATCCAGCCGCGATCGACGATGTGATCGTCGGCTGTGTCAGCCAGGTCGGCGAGCAATGCTTTGCCTTCGCGCGCAATCTGGTGCTGGCATCCGGCCTGCCCGACAGCGTGCCGGGCGTGACCATCGACCGTCAATGCGGCTCTTCGCAGCAGGCGCTGCATTTCGCCGCGCAGGCGGTGATGTCGGGCATGCAGGATGTGGTCATCGCGGCGGGCGTTGAGAGCATGACCCGCGTGCCGATGGGCAGCGCGATCACGCTGGCCAAGGCGGGGGGCATCGGCGCGGACCCTTTTCCCGCCTCGATCAAGACGCGTTTCGGGGTGGACACCTTCAACCAGTTCGCCGGCGCGCAGATGATCGCCGACAAATACGGTTTCACCCGCGAGGATCATGACCGCTTTGCCCTTGCCAGCCATCAGAAAGCGGCGGCAGCGACCGCCAGCGGCGCTTTTGCGGCGGAAATCCTGCCCATCGCGCTGACCGGTCCCGAGGGCGAGGCGATGATCCACGATCAGGACGAGGGCATCCGCGCCAACTCCACTCTCGAGGCGCTCTCCACGGTGAAGCTGATCGCGGAAGGCGGCACGCTGTCCGCCGCCGCCGCCAGCCAGATCTGCGATGGCGCCAGTGGGGTGCTGATCGCCTCGGCGGCTGCGGTCAAGGCGCATGGCCTGACCCCGATGGCCCGGATTGTGAATCTGGCCGTGACGGCGGGCGATCCGGTGGTGATGCTGGAGGAGCCGATCCCGGCGACGCGCAAGGTGCTCGACCGCGCGGGGCTGAAGCTGGGCGACATCGACCTGTTCGAGGTCAATGAGGCCTTCGCCTCGATTCCCCTGGCCTGGGCCAGGGCGCTGGAGGCCGATCCCGGCAAGCTCAACGTCAACGGCGGCGCCATCGCGCTGGGCCACCCGCTGGGCGCCACCGGCACCAGGCTGACCGCCACGCTGATCCATGCGCTCAAGGCGCGCGGCCTGCGCTATGGCCTGCAGACGATGTGCGAGGGCGGCGGCATCGCCAATGCCTCGATCATCGAGGTGCTCTGACCCATGCGGTTCGCGCCCAATGACGATCAGGCGATGGTGCTCGATATGGTGGCGCGCTTTCTGGCCGCCCGCACCGATCCCGCGACGATGGCCGCAGGGCCCATGCCGGCGCAGGACTGGTCGGCGCTTGGAGAGCTGGGCCTGTTCGGCTTTCTGCTGCCCGAAGCCGCCGGAGGGATGGGCGGAGCGCCACAGGATGTGATGCTGGTGGCCGAAGCTTTCGGGCGCAGTCTGGCGATCACGCCGCTGGCCGAGGGGGTGGTGATCTGCGGCCATCTGCTGGGCGCGGCGGCGTCCTCGTCGCGAGGCGATCAGCTGCTTGCGGGGATCGCGCAAGGCACGCTGACGCTGGCTTTCGCGCGCGGAGGCATGATCTCGGACAAGGGGCTGACCGGGCATCTCGGGCTGGTGCGCGATGGCATGGCTGCCGAAGCCTTTCTGGTGGCGGCGGAGGATGGCGGGGTGGCGCTGCTCGCTGCGGACGATCCCCGGCTTCACCGCAGGCCGGTGCGGCTGGTGGATGGCAGCCTTGCCGCCGATCTGCGGTGTGATGCCGCCGGTGCCGCGCTGCTGGAGGTGCCGGAGGGACAGGTTGCGGCGGCGCTGGCTCTGGGGCAGCTGGCCATTGTGGCGGAGATGGTCGGGGCGATGGCGACGCTGCTCGATCTGACGGTGGATTATGTGAAGCAGCGCAGGCAGTTCGGTCAGGCGATTGCCTCGTTTCAGGTGATCCAGCACCGCTGCGCCCGGCTTTATGTGATGCTGGAACAGGCGCGCTCGATGATGCTGCGCGCGGCGCTGGCGCCGGAAGGGGAACGTCAGGCTTCCGTGGCCGCGGCGCGCGCCTATGCCGGGGAGGCTGCTTTGCGCCTCGCCGAGGAGGCCGTGCAGTTCCACGGCGGCATGGGCGTAACCGACGAACTGGCGGTGGGGCGCGGTTTGCGCCGGGTGCTGCTGCTCAGCAGGCTGTTCGGCGGCCCCTGTGCGGCGCGCGCCGAACTGGCTGCCTGAGAAGAGCCGCCCGGGGCACCATCCGGGCGGCTTGGCAAACGGTCTTACAGTTTATCCATCCATCCGGCTCCGAGTGCGGCGAGCCGTGGGAATGCCTTCGCTCGCTCGCTGGCCTGCGCATTGCTGGCATTGCCGCGCAAGACGCGCCCCTTGATGCCATGGACAATGGCGGCGAGGCGGACCTCGTTGAAGGCGAGGTGGAAGTTCCAGTTCGGGATGCCGCTGCGCCCGGTTCGCGCGCAATAGGCGGCGACATGGGCTTCCAGCGTGGGCAGGCTCAGCGTGGACAGTTCCCGGTCGAGGACCGCCAGAATGCGCGGCTCATCCGGATGAAATATCACGTTGTCGATGCGAAAATCGCCGTGGATCAGGGCTGTCTCCGCCCCTTCGGGAATGGCCGAAGGCAGCCACGCAGCAAGGGCGTCCATCGCTCCATCGCGCTCCGCCAGATCGTCGGCGCGATATTGCCGGGACCACCGTGTGATCTGGCGGCTGAAATAATTGCCCGGCCTGCCGAAATCGCCAAGCCCGATTGCGCCGACATCAACGGTATGCAGCGCGGCGATGACACGGTTGGTTTCGTCATAATAAGCGGCGCGATCGGACTCCGGAATCGCCGCGACCGGACCCCGGAATCGCCGCGACCGGCACCTTGCTGCCTGCCAACGCCTGCTGCACCCGTGCCTCGCGCAAAACGTCATGCGCGCCCTTGATGATGCGCCATGTGTCCGAACGCGAGCCTTATTGGTCAAATGGCTGGGTCGCAGATGGCATCTGTGCAACCCGTCGTTACGGCAAGCGATGCAGGGGGAGCGTTCTGAAGGATTTAGCTGCCAGCCACTGTCTTGGCCTTTGCTGCGATTTCCTTACGATAGGCCTGAGCACAGAGCATGAGCACGGCAACGCTGGCCAGAGACGTGAGGAGGCTGAGGCTGAGCGCGTAACGCAGCCCATTCTCTCCGGCACCGAAGTGAGCGGTCAGTTGGTCGCTCGTCAGGCCGACCAGCCAAGGGCCAAGGCCGAGACCGAATAGGTTGAAGACCAGCAGCAGAACCGCATTGCACATCGCCCGCAGATTGGTGGGAACCAGCGATTGGGTCACAGAAAGGACTGGGCCGTAATAGGCGATCGATACCGCGGCGACCAAAGTCGCCATGGCGATGGACAGGGCGAGCGAGGGCGCCAGCAGTTCGATCAGCGTCGCAGGAACATAGACAGCGATGACAAGTGCCATCATCCACACGCGCCAACGGATGTCACGCTGACTGAGCCGATCTGCGGCAAAGCCTCCCAGGTACATCCCTGCCGCACCTGCGAACCCGCTGAGGAGCGCCATCAGCAACGCGACCTGGGGCATGGAGAGACCATGGTTTCGCACGAAAAAAGGCGCGTTCCAGGTCATCAGCGCATACTGCGAGAACGCGTGGAGCGTGCAACCGCCAACGGCCAGGCGATAAGCCGGGCTGCGCCACAGATAGAGGACGGATTGCCGGAAGCTCAGAGCAGGCTCCGCCTCGCCGGTGGCGGCAGGGCGGCCCGGTTCGCGGATCAGCGCGAAGACCAAGGGTGCAAGCAGAACGCCCGCCCCGCCAACCAACGCGAAAGCGATGCGCCAGCCAAAGCGCTCCTCCAGCCAGCCAGTGCCAGCATAGCCCAGCATGAGCCCAGTCGGGAGCGCAAGCCCCCAGGTTGCCATCGCGCTTGCGCGCCGCTGCGCCGGATAAAAGTCGGCGATCAGCGAGACGCTGGCCGGAATGCTGCCGCTCTCGCCAATCGCCACTCCGATGCGAAAGAACACCAGCGTGGCAAAGCCGGCGGCAAGCCCACTGCAGGCGGTCATGGTGCTCCAGATGAGCAGCGAGGCCACGATCAGCCAGCGGCGGTTGCCGCGATCCGCAATCCGCGCGACCGGCAGCGACAGGGTGGTGTAGAAGATCGCGAAGGCAAGACCTGTCAGCGCGCCCATCTGCCCGTCGCTCAGCCCCAGCTCGCGCTTGATCGGGATCTGCAGCAGCGACAGGATCGTGCGGTCGATATAGTTGAACGTCGACACGAGAAAGAGCGCGAACAATGTTCGGCGCTGGGCCCATGTTGCAGTGGTCGATACCGTCATTGTCATACCCATCCGGCCGAGCGAGCGGCAGTCATTCCAAAAGTCATCGCCAGCGCAAGGCCGCCGGCATAACCCTTGCCGAAGGCGCCACCGGCATCGCTGCCCGCCGCGAAGAGCCCCGCGATCCGCATGCCCTGCGCGTCCAGCACATGGGCGCCGGTGTCGATGCTCAGCCCGCCGAAGGTGAAGGTGATCGCGGGATGGACGACCAGCGCGTAGAAAGGCGCCTGGTCGAGCGGATCGCAGCTTTCCATGCGCGGGGGGATCAAGGTTTCCCACCCGCTGTGTGAGGCCAGATTGTAGGCAGCGATGCTGCGCTCCACCTGCGCTCCGTTAAAGCCCTGTTCTCCGGCGAAGCGGGCGACAGCTTCAATCGAGGGCGCGACAAGGCCCTGGCCGCCAAAGCGCAGTGCTATGTCCATTTTATCCTCTGGCGATGCGGTTGCGACAACCGCCTGTGTGGCATAATTGGCATGGACTCGTGCGTCCCAGAAGCACAGAGCGCGTGAACGGCTCTGCAGCACGGTCTGATAGGTGCTGGCGTGGTCGCCATAGGTTTCGTCGCAGAAGCGCAAACCTTCTTCGTTGAGCAGCAGTGCATGCTCGCTGTGATATTGCGAGAGCATGACATTGAGACGTTCTTCGCCCCATTGTGGCGATCCGCTGACAAGGTGCCCGTAGAAGCCAGGATTTTCACCCTTGATCTGGCCACCAGCTTCCTCGCCCAATCGCAGCCCCGTGCCATCGCTAAAAGGGTTGGAACGCAGCCGCATGTCGCGCGCCTGCGGGTGGATGAACCGCGCCCGCAGATCGGGCGAGGCCTGATAGCCACCGGTCGCCAGGATTGTTGCCGGCGCGTGCACCAGAACTTCGCCATCGGCATGGCTGGTGCGCGCGCCGATCACGGCGCCATTTTCATCGCGCAGCAGCGACAATGTCTGCGTGTTGAGAATGACGTGGCCTGCAGCTCCCTCCACGAGGTCGGCACAGCCGCGCAGATGCGCGACGATGTCGATTTGATAGCCATAACCATGCAGCACATTCATGCGCGGCGTGATGTCGATGCCGCGACCGCGCAGCCATGCGATGGCATCCGGATAGGTCTCGAAGATGACAGAACCGAGAGCCGGATCGCCGCCTGCATAGAGCGCCATCGTCCCAGGCGATGTGGCAGTCCAGAACACTCCGCCTGAAAGGAAGGCGGATCCGCCTATGGACGGAGCGCGATCAACCACGATCACCCGGGCGCCGCGCTCGGCCGCCCACCCGGCGGCGGAAAGGCCCGCCATGCCCGCTCCGATGACCAGAAGGTCGCATTCAATGATGGGATCGCTCATGACTGGCCTCTCTCAATATTTCAGCTCGACCTGCAGCACCACGGCGCGGGGCTCACCCGCAACGGTGAAGACCTCGCCCACGCCGCCCGGCTTGTCGATCCCAAGTGTGCCATAGATGCGGTTGGTAAGATTGCGCCCGATGACCGCCAGGCTGTAGCGATCATCCTGCGACGAAAGCCGAACGCCGGCGTTCACGACCGTATAGCCGGGCTGATAGGATAGCGGATTCAGATTGAGTCCGGTGTAATAGCCGCTGGAATAGCGCAGATCCGCGTTGAGCGAGGTCTTGAACTTTGCCGAGAGCGGGATCTGTTGAGTGATCCCGGCCGAGGCGATCCAGCTTGGCGCGCGATAGACCGCGCGGCCCGACAGGTTCTGCACGAAGCCGGTGCTGCCCGAGGTTGGCACGCAACCCTGCGCCACAGTCTGCCCGGTGTAGCATTGCGCGCGGGTGAAGCTTTCGAAATGGGCATCGGTATAGGCGGCAGTGCCGTTGAGCGTGGTGGAAGGCGTGAGGCGCAGCGAGGATTCGAATTCGACGCCTTGCGAAACGGTGCTGGCCGCGTTCTGGGTTACGTAGGTCAGCGAATTGTTGCTGAGCGCGATCAGCGAGGTCAGCGGCAGGCCCTTGTAGATGTAGCGATAAAGCGTCAGCGAGCCGGTCAGGCGGTTGTTGAGGAAAGCGCCTTTCGCCCCCAGTTCCACGCCCGTGACCTTTTCGGGATCGAAGGACAGGTTGCTGATCGCGGAGGTGGGCGCCAGCGTGCCCGGGTTGGAAAAGCCGCCCGCCAGGAAGCCGGTCTTGTAAGCGCCATAAAGCGTGGTGTTATGCGTCGGGTGCCAGGTCAGCGTCGCCTCGGGCGAGATGTTGTGCTGGGATTTGGAACCCTGAATATGCTGACCCACGGCAAGCTGGGTGGTCACGATCGCCGGATTGACGAAGGTGTTGAAGGAGTTGAGATCGTTCACCTGATGCGTGAAGCGCGCACCGCCGGCCAGTTCGAGCGCCGGGGTGATCTTCACGATCCCCTGCGCGAAGAGCGAATAGGCTTCGCTCTTGTTGTGTTGCTGGTTGTCGTCCGCCTCATAGCGGCCGGTCAGCGGGTCCATCGGCAGAGAGCCGCTGGCCGCGCCGACGTAGGCCGTGCGGTTGTTGTGTTCATAGTGGCCACCGGTCGCGAAATTGAAGCGCCCGTCGAAGTTGGAAACAATGCGGATGTCTTGATAGAAGCTGCTGTTCTTCTCGTTGCTGTAGGACCAGAAGTAGGAATAGCTTGTGGCATCGGCGTTGCCCTGGGTGACGTAATCGTAATTATAATAACCCGTCACCGATGTGATCATCACATCCTTCATCTTGTAGTTCATGGTCAGCACGGGAAGAACCGAATCGTTCTTGCCATAAGGCTGGCCGCCAGCATATTTCCTCACTTCCGGCCAGGCCGCGATGATCGTTGGCGACAGCCAGCCTTGCGAGCTGCGGTTGTTGAGCTTGCAGTCCCCTGTCGGATCGAGCACGCCGCCCACGGTGCCGGGCTGGGAGCGTGTGGTGGGGCAGCCCATCACCTCGCTGAAGGCCTGAATGCCCTGGTTGCGATAATGGCTGAAGAGCAGTTTGAAATTGGCGGTGAAGGGCGAGCCATTGTCATAAGCAAGAGTCAGACGCCCGGCCAGCTTCTGCTCCGCGCCGAGACGATGCGGCGCGGCCGGAACATAGGTGCTGCCCGTCTGCTGGTTGCGCACGGCATCCACCACGCCACTGTCCTGATTGATGATATAGCCCTGGCTGTTGCTGGAATAGAAGGCCAGACGCGCGCCCAGACTGTCAGTCAGCGGCCCGGAAATGGCGCCTTCGATTTGCGGGTTGCGGCTGGTGAATTCATAGCCTGCCCGCAGGAAGGCGGTGAAGCGGCTGGTGGGATTGGCCGACTGGATGGAGACCACGCCGCCGGGCGAATTCTTCCCGAAGAACAGCGCCTGAGGTCCCTTCAGCACCGAGATCGTGTTGATGTCGAACATGGCGTCATTCACCAGACGGCCCCGGCTGATCGCCATGCCGTCCATGTCGATCAGCACGGACTGCTCGACCCCGGGATCGAGCGCGGAGGAACTCACGCCGCGCAGGGTGATCGAAGTGCCCGATCCGGTAAAGCCGCGGTCGAGCGAGATTTCCGGCACGGCGATCTTGATGTTCGCCACCGAGGTCAGATCGTGCTGACGCAACTGGGTCTGGTCGACGACCGTTGCCGCGACCGGCACATCGAGCAGCCTTTCAACCTTGCGGCGGGCCGTCACCACGATGTCGGCATCTCCCGGTGTGCCGGAGGATGGCCTGGCCTGCGTTGCCGTGCCGCCCGGCGGCGTGTCGGACTGGGCACGGGCGGGCGCGGCGCACACCAGTGTCGCGCAACCGGACAGCAAGGCCAGACGGATAAATCGCGAACTCTTGATCATTGTCTCTCTCCCCAGAATCGGGCTGCCTTTTGGCTTGCCCGCGATGCTCACGTTCGATGGTCGGATCGGCTGCTGTCAGGTCGCCCCGGCCTCCTGCGCCGCATGCCATGCGGCTTTGGCCAGGGGGGTGATGCGGGTGATGATGTCGCCCGCATGGGCGCCGGTCTGCACACCGTCGCGCGCGCGCCCGGCGATGCCCTGCAGGATCGCGGCGACGCGGAACAGGTTGAAGGCGCGGTAGAAGGGATGCGTTGGATCGCAGCGAAAGCCGGTCCGCTCGCAATAGCGGCGCGCATAGCTCTGCGCATCGGGAATGCCCAGCGTGGCCAGATCCGCGCCCTTGAGCGTGCCGCGCACATCCACGCCCTCGGGACGGAACCATTCCATCATGTGATAGGTGAGGTCGCCCAGCGGATCGCCCAGCGTTGAAAGCTCCCAGTCGATCACCGCCGCGACGCGGGGTTCTGTCGGGTGAATGAGCAGATTGTGGAACGAATAGTCCCCATGGATGATCGTCGTGCGGTCATCGGTCGGGGGGATCGCGCCCGGCAGCCAGGCGGCCAGACGATCCATCTCGGGAATGTCCGTGGTGCGCGAGGCTTCATACTGGCGTGACCAGCGCGAGATCTGCCGCTCGAAATAATTGCCCGGACGGCCATAATCGCCAAGACCCAGCGCGGCGTAATCGACCAGATGCAGCCGGGCGAGCGTCTCATTGGCCGAATCATAGACCGCCGCGCGCTCATGCGGGGTGAGGTCGGGCATATGCGGGTTCCAGAAGCTGCGCCCGGGCACATGGCGCATCACATAGAACATCGTGCCGATGACATCCTCGTCCTCGCACAGCATCAGCGGTTCGGCGACCGGCAGGCCGGCATCGAACAGGGCGCGGGTCACACGATATTCGCGGTCCACGGCATGGGCCGATTTGAGCAGCACCCCCGCAGGCTTGCGGCGCAGCACATAGCGCCGTTCTGGCGTGATGAGCAGGAAGGTCGGGTTTGACTGCCCGCCCTCGAACTGCTGGACCTGCATGGGACCGGCAAACCCGGCAATCTTTCCCGCAAGATAGGCGAGCAGCCGGGCCTCGTTGAAGGCGCTGCCGGGGGCGACATCCACCGTGTTGCCGATGGTGGCGGCGGGCTGGGGCGCGCTCATGAGCGCGCCTCGCCGCGCGGCGCATCGGCATAGCGGGCCAGTTCCATGCGGGCGATCTGGCGTTCATGCACCTCGTCCGGGCCGTCGGTCAGCCGCACGATGCGGGTGTTGGCCCAAAGCTCCGCCAGTCCGAAATCGTCGCTGACGCCGCCGCCGCCATGCGCCTGGATGGCATCGTCGACGATGCGTTGCGCCATTTTCGGCGCGGCCACCTTGATCATCGCGATCTCGGCACGGGCTTCCTTGTTGCCCACCGTGTCCATCATATGCGCGGCCTTCAGACAGAGCAGGCGGGTCATCTCGATCTCGCAGCGGGCGCGGGCGATGCGCTCTTCCCACACCGAATGTTCGGCGATGGCCTTGCCGAAGGCATTGCGCGAAAGCAGCCGCCGGCACATTTTCTCCAGCGCGACCTCCATCGTGGCGATGTTGCGCATCGTGTGATGGATGCGGCCCGGGCCGAGGCGGCCCTGCGCGATCTCGAAGCCGCAGCCCTCGCCCAGCAGCATGTTCTCGGTGGGCACGCGGACATTCTCCAGCAGCACCTCGAAATGGCCATGGGGCGCGTGATCGTAGCCGAAGACGGGCAGGTGGCGGACCAGCGTGACACCGGGCGTATCGCGCGGCACCAGGATCATCGACTGCTGGCGATAGGCCGAAGCATCGGGATCGGTCTTGCCCATCACGATGAAGAAATCGCAGCGCGGATGGCCCGCGCCCGAGGACCACCATTTGCGGCCATTGATGACGTAATCGCCACCCTCGCGGCGGATCTCGGTCTGAATGTTGCGCGCGTCGGACGAGGCGACGGCCGGTTCGGTCATCAGGAAGGCCGAACGGGTTTCGCCATCGCGCAGCGGCACCAGAAAACGCTCCTTCTGGGCATGCGTGCCATAGCGATGCAGCACCTCGAAATTGCCGGTGTCGGGCGCCATGCAGTTGAAGACTTCGCTGGCGAAGGAAATGCGCCCCATCAGCTCGGCGATCGGCGCGTATTCCACATTGCTGAGGCCGACGCTGGTGAAAAACGCATCGTCATGCTCTGAGGGTGGCATGAAGAGGTTCCACAGACCCTCTTCGCGCGCCCGAGCCTTCAGCTCATCGAAAATCGGGGGGATTTTGGCCCAGCGGTCAATCGTCGCGGCCTGCTGGTGATAGATCGGCACTGCGGGGACGATATGCTCCTCCATGAAGGCGCGCACCCGTTCCATCCAGTCCCGGGATCTGGCTGATTGCCCAAAATCCACCTGTTCTCTCCTGCTGCTCATCCGAATCACTGTCCGGTGGCTTTCTAGGACTCGCCCAACCGGGCGGTCGAGTGTTTGCTAGTCGACCGACTGGTCGGCTGTCAAACTGGTCAGGAGAAAATTTTTGAGTTGACGCCCGACTGTTCGGTCGAGCATCAAAACGGCAGGAGAGATGCAATGATAAAAAGTCCGTTGATGGATAACGCATTGCTGCAAGGCCATGCGCCCTACACGCTGGCAGGCTTCGATGCCTTTCGCGATGTGATCGAAACCGATGGTGCCGTCCCGGCCCGACTCAAGGCGTTGTTTGCGGCTGTTGCGGCCATTGACCGGCGGCATCTGGCGCTGGCCCGCCGCGAGATCGAGCGCGGCATCGCCATCGGCCTGTCCCTGGTCGAGGCAACAGCCGGGCTGATCGTGCTGACCAGCCTGCGCGGAGAGGCGGCGGCGATGGATTTCGCGCAGATCCTTGACGCCTGCTTTCCCGATCATCCGGTGCCGCCCCGGCAACCTTTGCCGGTTGCCGGAGCGGGGGAGGCCGAAGCCAATTTTACCGCCTATTTCGGCACGATTCCCCCGCCGCTGCAGCAGATGCTGCGGCTC